>NZ_BAAGZP010000029.1:0-362351 GCF_054778355.1 Saccharopolyspora tripterygii
GCCATCGGAGGCCAACCACCCATCACCCGACTGACCAACCTCCCCGAACACCACACTTAGTCCGAACTGAGCCGACATTTCGGGCGTGAAGGGTCCTCGGTTTGGACTAAAACTGGGATTTGCCCTGTTCTGCGTCCCGGTGCGATCCCGGCCACTGTGGACTTCGATGTGGCGTTCGCGGTGTTAACGTTCGCGCGGCTAACGAGTGTTCGCGGTGTGGAGGTGGCGCGATGAGCACCCGGATCGCGCTGTACATCGGCGGCCTGCTCGGACCCTTCGGCGGTGGGATCGTCGCCGCGATGCTGCCCGAGCTCAGCGCGGACTTCGCTGTCCCGCCGAGCCTGGCCGCCACCACGACCACCACCTACCTGCTGCCCTTCGCGCTGGTGATGCTCGTGTCCGGGAGCCTCGGCGAGCGCTGGGGGAGCAGCCGCACCATCCGGGCCGCCTACGTCGTCTACGCCGTCGTGGCCGTGCTCGGCGCCATCGCGCCCTGGTTCTGGCTCTTCCAGCTCACCCGCGCGCTGCAAGGCGTGGCCAACGCCTTCACCACGCCGCTGCTGCTGGCCAAGATCGCCGCGGGCACGCCCCGCGAACGGCTCGGCCGGGCGATGGGTACCTACGGTGCGATGCAGGCGATCGGGCAGACCACCGCTCCTCTGGTCGGCGGGCTGGCGGCCGAGAGCGCGTGGCAGTTCGCCTTCGTCGGCGTCGCCGCCGTCGCCGCGCTGCTGGCGGTCAGCCCGCTGCCACCTGACTCCCAGCCCGCCGACGGGCGCGGTGTACCGCCGCTGCGCGAAGCATGGACGCCGGTGGTGCTGCTGTGCGGCGCGATCGCCGGCGTCGCCTGGATGTGCTCGGCCGGGCTGCCGTTCCTGGTGTCCTTCCGCCTCGACGACGCCTTCGCGCTCGGACCCACCGCGCGGGGCCTGGCACTGACCGCCTACGGGATCGCGGGAGTGCTCGGCGCCCGGCTGACCGGCAGCGCGGTCGATCGCTTCGGGGTGCGCTCGATGCTGTTCACCGGAGTCGCGGCCGCGGCGCTGTCCGTCGCGCTGATCGGCCTGGTCGACTCGCTGCCGGTGGTCGTGCTGGCCTGGGCGGCGGCAGGGCTGAGCAGCCAGCTGATCCTGGTGGCGGTGCACTCGACCGTCCTCGGCGGCACGGGTGGGGGCGGGGCCATCTCGGTCGTCACCGCCTGGCGGTTCCTCGGGATGTCCGCCGCCCCGGCGGTGTTCACCGGTCTCTACTACTGGGATTCGGCGCTGGGATTCGGGTTGGCGGGTCTGCTGCTGGCACTTTTGATTCCCGTTGTTGCCATTTGGTGGCCCCGGCGGTCTCGCGCCGCTGATTGAGTTCGCGCAGCTCGTCGTGGATTTCCGGCACGGAGGCGACCATTTCTCGCCATCTCTTCACCAGATTTGCGTCACCCAATGGTGATCGTTCGTGTGTCACGCTGCCCCCGTCTCGACCACCGGGAGAGGGAGTCATGAAGATCAACCGCTGGAAGCCCTTATCGCTGCTGTGCGGGGCAGTGCTCGTCGCCGCGCCGACCGCTGCCGTCGCGGTGGCCTCGCCCGCGCAGCCCACCGCCGACGACTACTACCAGGACGCCATCGGCAAGACCGGTCCCGAGCTGGAAGCCGCCCTGCACGGCATCATCAGCAACGGCGTCACGACCCTGAACTACGACGACGTCTGGGAAGCCCTCAAGGCCACCGACGAGGACCCGAACAACACCGCGAACGTCGTCCTGCTCTACAGCGGCCGCTCGCAGGGCAAGGACACCAACGGCGGCGACGCCGACCAGTGGAACCGCGAGCACACCTGGGCCAAGTCCCACGGCGACTTCGACACCGTTCCCGGTCCCGGCACCGACGTCCACCACCTGCGGCCCACCGACGTGTCGGTCAACTCCGACCGCGGCAACAAGGACTTCGACATGGGCGGCACCGAGAGTGCCGAAGCCCCGGGCAACTTCACCGACGACGACTCGTGGGAGCCCCGCGACGCCGTCAAGGGCGACGTCGCCCGCATGATCTTCTACATGTCGGTGCGCTACGAGGGCGAGGACGGGTTCGCCGACCTCGAGGTCAACGACCAGGTCGGCAACGGCAGCAACCCCAACATCGGGAAGCTCTCGGTCCTCAAGCAGTGGAACGAGCAGGATCCGCCGGACGCCTTCGAGCAGCACCGCAACGAGGTCATCTTCACCGACATCCAGCACAACAGGAACCCGTTCGTCGACCACCCGGAATGGGTCGAGGAGATCTGGTGACGGGTCGCTGCGCCCGGACCTGAAGCGGTCCTCCTGGTCCGGACGCCCCGGCGTCGTGCGTCAACGCGCACGGCGCCGGGGCGTTTTCGCAGGAGGACCGCTTCAGGTCTCGTGGCGATGCCGGTCGGTCGGCTCGCACGGCGGGAAACCGGCTCCGCCGCACGGGGTTTGTGACCGCTGGTCAGCCCGGAACGACTCCGTCGGCGACCAGGCCCTTGTAGATGGCTTCGCTGACGACCTGGAGCGAGGACATCGGCCGGATCATCACGGTGAAGGTGCTGATCCGGTCCTCGTCGTCGAGGTGGATGAGGTCGATCCCCTCGACCTGCTTGCCGTCCACGACCGTGCGGAAGTGCAGGACGTGGGCTTCGGCGTCCTCGCCGTCCGGGGTCTGGCCGCGGCCGGGGAAGTCGCCGACGTAGCGGAAGTCCTCGAAAGTCCGCTGCAGCACCCGGAACAGGGCGCGCACGGTGTCGATTCCTTCGAACGGCGTGAACTTCACCGGGCTGTAGAAGCGGATGTCGGCGGTGAACTCGTCCACCGCCGCGTCGAAATCGCCCGCCTCGATGGCCCTGCGGAAGCGTTCTGCGGCGTTCATCGTCCTCGTTCCTCGTCGTCGAGTGCTCGGATGGCTTCCTCGCACCACTCCAGAAGTGCCTGCTCGGTCCGGATCCCGCCGCGCAGCACCAGGTGCTGGTGCAAGACCTGCCCCTTCTCCTGCGCTGCGTCGGGGAAGTCGCGCCGCTCGATCTCGCGGTAGAGCGAGAGCCGCTGGACATGCAGGTCGCGCTGCCGGGCGAACTCGTCCCGCACCTGCGAGGGGTCGCCGAACGACGCCCCGCGCAGCTTCACGGTGAGGTCGTTGCGGGTGGCGGCAGGTTCGGCGATCCAGCGCGTGAGCTCCTGCGCGCCGGGATCGCTGACCCGGTACACCTTCTTGTTCGGCCGCTTCTCCTGCGCGACCTCGTCGCAGTCGACCCAGCCGAGTTCGACCATGCGCTTGAGGCTGCGGTAGATCTGCTGGTGGCTGGCGGCCCAGAAGTACCCGATCGACTTGTCGAACCGCCGCGCCAGCTCGTAACCCGAACCCGCGCGCTCCCGCAGCGACACCAGGATCGCGTACTCCAGGGACAACCCGGGTCTCCTCTCAGCTCGCGACGAGGTTCCCGAGCCGCTTGCGGACGAGGTCGCCCGCCTCGGTCACGATGCGGTCGACCAGCTCTCCGACGGTGGGGACGTCGTTGATCAACCCCTGGACCATACCGACGCTCCAGATGCCCAGCTCGGTGTCGCCCTCGTCGTAAACCTTCCGGCCACGGGAGCCCGCGACCAGTTCGCGGATGTCCTCGAACTCGGCGCCGTCGTCGAGCTTGGCCACGACCTCGCGGCTGACCGAGTTGCTGGCCACCCGCGCGGTGTTGCGCAGCGGGCGGAAGATCAGCTCGGTGTCGCGCTCGCCGGCCTCGGTGATGCGCTTCTTGACCTCGTCGTGGATCGGCGACTCCTGGGTGCACATGAACCGGGTGCCCATGTTCACCCCGTCCGCGCCCAGCGCCAGCGCGGCGACCAGGCCGCGGGCGTCGGCGATGCCGCCGGAGGCGATGATCGGGATGGTCAGCTCGTCGGCGGCCCGGGGGATGAGGACCAGCCCAGGGATGTCGTCCTCACCGGGGTGCCCGGCGCACTCGAACCCGTCGATGCTCACGCCGTCCACGCCCAGCTGCTGAGCCTTGAGCGCATGCCGCACGCTGGTGCACTTGTGCAAGACCTTGACCCCGGCGGGTTGGAACGCGGCGACCTGGTCGGCGGGGTTGGATCCGGCGGTCTCGACGATCGTGATGCCCGACTCGATGATCGCCTGCCGGTACTCGGCGTAGGGCGGCGGCGTGATCGAGGGCAGGATCGTGAGATTGACGCCGAAGGGCTTGTCGGTGAGCTCGCGGCAGCGCGCGATCTCCTTGACCAGGTCCTCGGGCGTGGGCTGGGTCAGCGCGGTGATCATGCCGAGCGCGCCCGAGTTGGCAACGGCTGCTACCAGCTCGGCCCTGCCGACCCACTGCATGCCGCCTTGCACGATCGGGTGCTCGACGCCGAACTCCTCGGTGAACTTGGTCCGCAGCACGCTGCTCACTGCCCTTCTGAAGTCTTCTGCCCGCTGGAACCGCAGGGCTCGATCGAACCGCTCCGGTGAGCTCGGACGGTACTATGCACCCTGTTGCAATGCAACGAGTTGCATAGGGCGGAGCGCGGGACGGCAGAAGGCCCCGAGGTCGCGCTGACCTCGGGGCCTACCTGCGGTGATGAGTGCCTGCGGCTAGAAGTTGACGTAGCCGCCGTCGACGGTGAGGGCGTCCGCCGTGTGGTACGCGCTGGCCGGACTGGCCAGGTAGACCGCCAGCGCACCGAAGTCGTCCGGCTCGCCCCAGCGGCCGGCGGGCACCCGCGGCAGCACCTTGCGGTGGAACGCCTCGGAGTCGAGCATCGGATCGGCCAGCGGTGTGCTCACCCACCCCGGCAGCACTGCGTTGGCGCGGATGCCGTGGCGTCCCAGCTCGATCGCGATCGACTTGATCATCGACACCAGCGCGCCCTTGCTCGCCGCGTAGGCCTGGCCGCGCGGCTGGCCCTGGCGGGCCGCCAGGCTGGAGGTGCCCACCAGGCTGCCGCCCTCGCCCTGGGCCACCATCTGCCGAGCCGCCGCGCGCAGGGTCAGGAACGCCCCGTCCAGGTCCACCCGCGTGACCCGGCGGAACTCGCTGAGCTCCGTGTCGACGAATCGACTTCCCACGCCGCCGATCCCGGCGTTGGCGAAGCACGAGTCCAGCCGTCCGAAGTGCCCGACCGTCTCGGCCATCGCCCGCTCGACCTGGTCCTCGTCGCCGACGTCGCAGCGCAGCGACAGGGCTTTCCCGCCGTGGGACTCCAACTGGCGGACCGCGGTCTCGTTGCGCTCGGTGTTGGTGCCCCAGACGCACACCGACGCGCCTGCGGCCGCCAGCGCGTCGGCCATCGCCAGACCGATGCCGGAATTGCCGCCGGTGACCAGCGAGGCGTGCCCGGTGAGGTCGAACGGATGGGTCTTGTCGCTCACGTGCGCTCCTGCTCGTCGCGGTACTCGGCTCGCAGCGTCGTCTTGAGGACCTTGCCGCTGGGGTTGCGCGGGAGCTGCTCGACCAGGCGGACCTGGCGGGGCCGCTTGTAACCGGCCAGGCGCGCGCGGCACCAGGTCTCGACGTCCTCGTCGGTGGGTGGGTCGGCCGGATCGCGCGGGGCGATCACCGCCAGGGGAGTCTCGCCCCAGCGCTCGCTCGGAACGCCGATGAGCGCCACCTCGGCGACCTTGGGGTGCCCGGACAGCGCCTCCTCGACCTCGGCGCAGTAGATGTTCTCGCCACCGGAGATGATCATGTCCTTCTTCCGGTCGACCACGTAGATGTACCCGTCGGCGTCCTGGCGCACGAGGTCGCCGGAGTGGAACCAACCGCCGCGGAAGGCCTCCGCGGTCTCCTCCGGTTTGTTCCAGTACTCGCGCATCACCGTCGGACCCCGGTAGACGATCTCGCCGACCTCGCCCTGGGTGACGTCGTTCATCTCGTCGTCGACGATGCGCACCTCGACGTTGAGCAGCGGCGTCCCCACCGAGCCGATCTTGCGCAGCGCGTCCTCGGCCCGCAGCGCCGTGGTCACCGGACTGCACTCGGTCTGGCCGAACACGGTGCCCAGCTCCGCCTGCGGGAACGTGTCCATGATCTGGCGCAGCAACGTCGTCGACGCCGGGGCGGCGCCCCAGCTGATCCGCCGCAGCGACGAGAGGTCGTGCTCGGCGATGCCCGGGAGCGAGCAGATGGCCTGCCACTGGGCGGGCACGAAGAAGCAGCCCGAGATCCGCTCCCGCTCCAGCATCGCGACCGTCTCCTGCGGGTCGAACTGCCCGGACGAGGACAGCACGATCCGGCCACCGCGCAGCAGCGGACCCATCAACCCGGAAACCCCGGCGATGTGGAACAACGGCACCCCGACCAGGTACACCCGGTCGTCGTCGGAGGTCCCGTTGTGGATCAGCAGAGCGCAGGTGTGCATCAGGAGGTTGTAGTGGCTCAGCACCGCGCCCTTGGGGCGCCCGGTGGTGCCCGAGGTGTACATGATGAACGCGGGGGAGTGCAGGTCCACGTCCACCTCGTCGTGCTCGGGCGAGGCCCCCGCGAGCGCCTGCTCGAACTCGACCGACTCCGCTCCCGCATCCCCACCGCCGATGACCAGTGCGAACCCGGTCTCCGGCGCCTTCTGGCGGGCCTCGGCCACGGTGGCGGCGAGCAGCGAGTCGGTGACCACCGCGCGCGCACCGCTGTCGGTGAGAGCGTAGGCGATCTCGTCGGCCACCAGCCGGAAGTTGACCGGCACGCAGATCGCCCCGAGCCGCGACGCGGCGACGAAGGCCTCGATGGTCTCCAGGTGGTTCGCCGTGGCCACCGCGAACCGGTCGCCCGCGCCCAGGCCCCGGTCGCGCAGCGCGTTGGCGAGGCGCGTGACCCGGTCGTCGAACTCGGCGTAGCTGCGCGACACCCCGCCGTGCCGCAACGCGACCTCGTCGGGGATCTTGCGCGCGTGGCGCGCGAGCTGATCGCTGGTCGTCATTCCCTGGCCGGGCAGTCCGGACATCGTCACCTCGCCGCTGAGGGGTGATGGGTGCACTCATCGTGCGGTGCGGAATGAGGGCGGTCAAGGCGGCGACCGGTCGCCGGAGCTCGCTCCCCGGGGGTAACGAACTTCACCTCGTGCGAAGGGGTTTCGCGGGGCGCGCGTGTTTCGGCCCTGGTCCCGGCGTGCAAAGGTGATCGGAGCCGGTGGTCGAGCCAATCTCGTGGTGGGGTGTCAACGCAGCGTGACCGAGGGGAAGCAACCGTTCGAGCTGAAAACCGTTGCGCTCGCGGCCTTCGGCCCGACGCTGCTGTTCGCGACCGGCGAGGGCGCGATCCTGCCGATGATCCCGCTGGTGGCCGCCGACCAAGGCGCCGGACTCGGGGCGCTCGGACTGATCGCCGCCATGATCATGGTGGGCGAGCTCGTGGGCGACCTGCCCAGCGGAGCGCTGGTGCACCGGCTCGGCGAGCGGACCGCGATGATCCTCGCCTCGCTGGTGTCCATCGCCGGACTGCTCGGCTGCTACTTCTCCACCAACCCGTGGGTGCTGGGCGCCAGTGTCTTCCTCGTCGGCCTGGCCACCGCGGTGTTCGCGCTGGCCAGGCACGCGTTCATCACCACCAGCGTCCCGCTGCGCTACCGCGCCCGAGCGCTCAGCGTGCTCGGCGGCCTGTTCCGCGCGGGCTACTTCATCGGCCCCTTCGTGTCCTCCCTGGTGCTGGCCGTCAGCCCCGACAAGCGCGTGGTCTTCCTGGTGCACATCGGGTTCGCGGTGGCGACGCTGCTGCTCCTGCTGTGCACCGGTGATCTCTCGGGCGCCGACGACGCGGGAGGAGACCGCGAAACCCACGACGGCCTGCTCACCACGATGACGCGCCACCGGGGTGTCCTGCTGCGGATGGGCACCTGCGCCGCGCTGCTCGGCGGACTGCGCGCCTCCCGCAACGTCGTGCTGCCGGTCGTCGCGGTCGCGGCGGGACTGCCGCCGTCGGCCACGGCGCTGATCATCGGCATCGCCGGAGGCGTCGACTTCGCGCTGGCCTACTCCTCCGGGCAGATCATGGACCGCTGGGGGAGGTTGTGGGCGGCCGCGCCGTCGATGACCGGGCTGGCCATCGGCCACGTGCTGCTGTTCGTCGTCTCCGACGTGCCCACCTTCGCGGCGATCGCGATCCTGCTGGCGCTGGCCAACGGCACCAGCAGCGGCATCATCATGACCCTCGGCGCCGACCTCGCGCCGCAGCCCGGACCCGCCCAGTTCCTCGGAGCCTGGCGCTTCACCGGCGACTTCGGCCAGGCCGCCGGACCGCTGATCATCTCCGGGCTCACCGCCCTCGTCGGCGTCGGCATCGCGGGCGTCGGCATGGGAGTCCTCGGGTTCCTCGGAGCGGGCCTGCTGCTGCGCTACGCACCGCGGTACGTGCCGAAGCGGCCGGCCCTGGGCCTGACGGCTGATCGTTAGCTGGAACACACAACCCACGTGGTGGAGTGATCGCCGGGCACCCCGGATGATCAGATTGGTCGAACACCTCGCCGAGAAGGGGGAGTCGGGTGTCGGCTAGCAAGAAACCGGTTTGGATGTCGGTCGTGGCGGCGGTTCTGCTCGGAGCGATGTGGCTCGTTTTCGAATCCGGCCTGCTGGACTCGAAGGTCAGCGCGGCCACCGGGCCCGCGAGCGAGCAGCTCGCCGAGCTCGACGTCGCCGCGGCGGGCTCGATGACGGGGTACTCGCGGGAGAAGTTCAAGCACTGGATCCCGCAACCGGACGCGGGCAAGAATTGCAACACGCGCGAGGCGGTCCTGGCCCGCGACGGTGAGGGCATCAAGTCCAACACCGCCTGCGAGGTCACCTCCGGGTCGTGGACCAGCCTCTACACCGGCGACAAGGTCAGCGGCGCCAAGGGAATCGACATCGACCACATGGTTCCGCTGGCCAACGCCTGGCGCAGCGGCGCGAACAAGTGGGACGACGCCAAGCGCCAGCAGTTCGCCAACGACATGAGCATCCCGCAGCTGGTCGCGGTCGATTCGAGCTCCAACCGCAGCAAGGGCGACCAGGACCCGTCGACCTGGAAGCCGACCGCGCACGGCCAGTGGTGCGTCTACGCCACGGACTGGATCACGGTGAAGAAGACCTACGACCTCACCGTCACCGACGCGGAGAAGAAGTCCCTCACCGAAATGCTCGCCACCTGCAAGTAACGGCGTCCGGGAGGACCCCGGCGGTGTCCTCCGGTGGTGGGCCGCAGGCAGTTTTGGTCCGAACCCTCCATGATCATTGTCCGGTTTGCCCGGTCAATTCGGACCAAAACTGCCCGGCTCCCCGGGGGGATGTCTGGAGATCGACTCGCCGGGTGCGGCTGCGGTACGCAACCGTGACACGGCTCCTATGCTTGTCCGCATGGCGAAGTACTTCGACGTGCACCCGGACAACCCGCAGCCCCGCTCGATCGGCCAAGTGGTGGACATCCTCCGGGACAACGGATTGATCGCCTATCCGACGGACTCCTGCTTCGCCCTCGGCGCCCAGCTCGGGAACAAGGAGGGCATGGACCGGATCCGCTCCATCCGCAACCTCGACGACCGGCACCACTTCACGCTGGTGTGCCAGAACTTCGCGCAGCTCGGCCAGTTCGTGATCATCAACAACGCGGTCTTCCGCGCGATCAAGGCCTCCACGCCGGGCAGCTACACCTTCATCCTGCCCGCCACCAAGGAAGTCCCGCGCCGGCTGCTGCACCCGAAGAAGAAGACCGTCGGCGTGCGCATCCCGAACCACGTCGCCGCGCAGGCGCTCCTGGCGGAGCTGGGGGAGCCGATGCTCTCGACGACCTTGCTGCTGCCGGGTGAGCAGGAGCCGCTGACGCAGGGCTGGCAGATCAAGGACGAGCTCGACCACGTGCTCGACGCCGTCATCGACTCCGGTGACTGCGGCGTCGAACCGACCACGGTCGTCGACTTCTCGAACGATGAGCCCGAGGTGGTGCGGGTCGGCGCGGGTGACCCGTCGCGGTTCGAGTGATCAGACGCGCCGGGTCACCGGAAGCCTGATTCCCCTCGCTTCCAGGCGCGGCAGCACTTCCGAGGCGAAGTGTTCGAGCTCGTCGATGTAGTCCAGGAACGCCAGGGCCATTCCCGACAGGCCCGCCTCGGCGTAGCGGGCGATCTCGTCGGCGACCTCCTGCGGCGTGCCGATCAGCGGGCACGTCCCGTGCCCGGCGGCGAATCGGGTGCGCAGGGTGTCCATGATGTCGTTGGCGAAGGACTGCGCGTGGAGCCCCTGCAGCCGCATCAGCTCGTCGACGGCGTCCCAGTCGGCGTTGTCCTCCGCGTAGTGCCGCAGGAACTCCTCGGCTTCGGCCCGGGTCTTGCGGCACACCACGAACGCCGGGGCCATGACGCCGACGTCGCGACCGTGCCGGGCGCGCGCGTCTTGCTGCAGCTCGACGACGACGCCGGCGGCGTGGTCGGGGTCGTTGATCGCGGTGAACACGAAGTCGGCGTTGCGCGCGGCGAACGCGCGCCCCTGCGGGCTGGAGCCCGCGTTGATCATCGGCAGCGTCCCGTTGACCGGTTTGGGAGCGGCCGCGACGCCTTCGAGGTCGAAGAACCTGCCGGGGAGGTCGAACGTGCCCTCGCGGGTCCACAGCGCGCGGACGTGGTCCCACCACTCCTGCGCCAGGGCGTAGCGCTCGTCGTGGGACTCGGGCAGTCGCAGGCCCATCGCGCGGTACTCGGGCTCGTTCCATCCCGCCACCACGTTGAGCCCGGCCCGGCCCTCGCCGACGTGATCCAGCGTGGCCAGCTGCTTGGCGCTGACCACGGGGTGGTTGAAGGCGGTGTGCACGGTGGCGAAGACCGTGATCCGCCGGGTCGCGGCGAGCAGCCCGGCGGCCCAGGGCACGGGTTCGAGGACGCTCTCGTGGAACCCGGAGCTCCCGGGATAGCCGATGAAGCGCGCGATGGGCAGGACGAAGTCGATCCCGGCGTCGTCGGCGAGTCTGGCGAGCCCGAGGTTGTCCGCCCAGCTCGCGCCCCACCTGTCGGCGACGTTGGTGATCGCGAGACCGCCGGAGCAGTTCGGGGAGAACAGGCCGAGCTTGAAGTCCTGGCTGGTGAGCAACGTGCTGGACATCCGCCCTCCTCATTCGATTGTGAATCGATTTCACCTCGAATCGGAGGGCCGGACAAGATCTCGTTCTTCACGGAGCCGGGCTGTGAACGCGCGCAGGTCGGTCGGCAGAAAGTGTGGCGCCGGTCACAACACGCCCGAGCGATAGAGGCAGACGTGTCCACGAGGGACCGTGTAGTCTCCGTGTCGGTCGTATTTTTCTGGGGTCGTGTTCGCGCACACTCGCAGGATGGTGATGCGAGCGTGCTGCTTTCTGGTTGTAGCTGGACAAGTCGCCGTTCGGTCAGCGACCCAGGTCGTCACGCAGTGTGACGGGCTGTTGTAGTACCGGCTCCCAGAAGGAGAGAGCAAGCATGGCACAGGGAACCGTGAAGTGGTTCAACTCGGAAAAGGGCTTCGGCTTCATCGCCCCGGACGACGGTGGCCCGGACGTGTTCGTCCACTACTCGGCCATTGACGCCCGCGGCTTCCGCAGCCTCGATGAGGACCAGAAGGTGAGCTACGAGGTCAGCCAGGGCCCGAAGGGTCCGCAGGCGGCCGACGTCCGCGTCATCTGAGCACGGCGTCTCACGTAATACCGGAAAGGCCCGCCTCCTGAGGTAGGCCCTTCCACTTCACAGAGCCGGTCACACGGCCCGCACACAAGAAGCCCCGCACTCCTTCTCGAGTGCGGGGCTTCTTGCGGTTCAGCGGTTCGCGCGGTGGAGCTCGGCGGACACGTGCGGGGTCATCGGTTCGCCGACCATGGCCCGGCTCTCGGCGTAGTCGAGAACGTCGCCGCGCCGCACGTAGGAGCGCTGCGCGGCCCGAACGTCCTTGGCGGTGGCCGTCCCGAGGACCGCGTCGGTCTCCAGCTCCCAGCGCCCGGTCTCCGCGCTGCCGTAGAAGATCTCGAGGAGTCCGGTGGCGTGGGTCAGCAGCAGCTCCAGCCGGCCCTCGGCGCCGGGGCGCCACCAGCCCGTCTCCCAGGCCGCCGGTCGCAGCACGGCCCCGTCGGCGTCGAGCAGCCAGGCGCGGGCCTGGTGGCGGAGGAACGGTCGGCCGTCGTGCGAGATCGTCACCTGCTGGCCGAAGCGGAACGGGCCGTCGATGGTCGGGTAGTCGACCTCGCCCTCGCCCTGCCACACCCCGATCAGGTCGCGCAGCGGCGTGCACGCGTCGTGCAGCGGCGGCCCGTCGCTCAGGTCGGTGGTGTCGGCGGGGATCGGCTGCAGCGCGAATTCCTCGGGGGTGCTCACCCCGGCAGCGTAGAAGCCGCACCGGGGACCCAGCGCACCGGCACACCCGTACCGGCATCTGGGAAATCCACTGTGGACGTTGCGAGCAACCGGTGATCATCCTTGTCGTCGCGTGCGGTGCTGTGCTTGTGTTCTGGTGTGTATCGGATCTATTGCTTCCAGAGGCTGGCGGTGACCGTGGAAGGCGTCGACTTCGCCGACCCCGCGCGTGCCGGTGAACCGGGCGTTCGCGAGCGCGGGGTCCGCCTCGAGCTGCGCGGCCTGTCGGAATCGGCCGAGGCCGGCTCGATCTACTCGTCCAGGGCGGCGTGGCTCAGCCGCGGGATCTGCCGCTTCGACCTGCTGGAATCGGCTCCGCACGCGGCCGATCGGATGCACTGGCACCCGGAGATGTCCGACGGCGAACCGGGTGATCGCGTCTTCGACGCCGCACTGTCTGCCGACCCGATCGGCTGGCTGTCCCGGGTGCTGGGCGACCTCACCCCGCTGCTTCGCCGGGCCGGGCTCGAACCCGAGGAGCACGCCGGTGACGTGGCCGCGATGGCCGCGGCCGCGGGGGAGATCACCGAAGCCGCGGCGAGGATCCTCGCCGCGGCCCGCAGGCCGTGGCCCGAGGCGACCTGGGACGAGCGCGGGCTGGCGCAGATCAACATTTGATCTCGGCGTCATTCCCGGGCTCCGCGCGACCGTCAATTCCGAGCCATTTTCGCAATGCGCGCCCGAGAGAGTGACATAGGACAACCGGCGGAAAGTGATCCGCATCATCACGACGACTACGGGCGGGTGGCGGTTCGGGCCCGCAGTCCGATGCGTCGGATGCGGGCAGCTCACGAAGGCCCTGGTGACGCTCACCAACGAGCTCGGACTACTCCATTCGCGGGTGAGCGGAATGACGGTCCGTGATGGGATATTTCCGAGGGGTGGCGTGGTCGGCCAATTTACGGCCGGTTATCGTTTGTGACACGGCGCTGCTACCCGGCGGGTTGAGCATTCCCCTTGAAAGCGAAAGGTCGGGTCCAGTGGATCGGGCGCCGCTGAGAAGAGGAAAGCTCCCATGGTGCGTGCTGTCGGAACGTTGGCTGTCGTTGGTGCGGGAGTCATCGGGTTCTGGGTCGGGTACTTGTTCGACGCCCGCCGCAACCCGATGACCGGAGACCTGGAGCCGGCGTTGGCAGCCTGATCCTCCTCCGCGGTCTCACCGCGCAGCGGTGCGAGCGGCGGGGTCTCGGACTCCGGTCCGCACCACCGCAGCGGTGCCGATCAACCGGCCGGAGCGCGCGAACGACGTCCCGGTGCCCACCTCGACGAGGTGTCGCCGCCTCGTTGTTGCCCCGCCAGGGACGAACGGTACGAGGTCACCGTTTAAGCTCTGCGAGGAGCAAGTCCTGCGAGGTTAGGTGGCGAGCGCGTGAGTCAGCGTTCGACGCGGTTCACGCGTCGTGACCCGGCGCGGCGACGCGCGCGCGTCGTGGCGGCAGTGCTCGGGTTGCTGTCGGCGCTGCTGGCGGTGGCCGTTCCGCTGCTGCCCGTCAACCACGACACCACGACCCTGCGCTGGCCGACCGCCGAGGGCACCCGCTCGGTGTCCGCGCCGCTGGTCAGCCACGCGCCGCTCTGGCTCAACGCCACGGTGCCCTGCGCGTCGGCCCGCAGCCTCGACGCCCGCATCAACGGAGCCGGCGAGCTGCTGGCCACCAACGCGCCCTCGGGCACCTACGGCGGCACCACCGGACTGACGCTCCAGGTCGACAACGGCCAGGTCAACTTCTTCGCCCGCGGTCACCAGGTCGGCTCGACGGCGCTGCCCGCGGGCGACTGCGCGATCACCATCAGCTCCGATGCGGGCCAGACGAGGGCCGAGGTCGGCGGCGTCCCGATCGGTTCCGTCGGTGGCGACCAGCGCCCGCAGCTCACCGGCATCTACTCGCAGTTGGACGACCAGCGCGACGACGTGCGCGGACTGGACTTCCAGGCCGGGGTCGACACCCGCTTCTCGACCACTCCCACGCTGCTGAAGACCACCGCCATGGTGCTGGCGGTGCTGAGCTTCCTCGGCGCGGTGCTCGCGCTGCGCAAGCTGGAGGTCCGCAACCCCGTGCGCCGCCTGCCGGTCGGGTGGTGGCGCCTGGGCGTGCGCGACTTCGTGGTGTTCGCGGCCCTGGCCGTGTGGTGGCTGATCGGCGCCATGACCGCCGACGACGGCTACATCCTGACCATGCTGCGGGCGGCCCCGGACGCCGGGTACGTCACCAACTACTTCCGCTGGTTCGGCAATCCCGAATCGCCGTTCGGCTGGTTCTACGAGATCTACGCGGTGTGGGTGCAGATCTCCGCCGCCACGCCGTGGGTGCGGTTGCCCGCGCTGTTCCTCGGCGTCGTGAGCTGGTTGCTGCTCAGCCGCGGCGTGCTGCCCCGCCTGGGGCAGCAGGTCCGGCGCAGCGAGTCCGCGGGCTGGGCGGCCGCCGCCGTCTTCCTCGCCTTCTGGCTTCCCTACAACAACGGACTCCGCCCCGAACCGGTCGTGGTGGTGTTCTTCCTGCTGTCGGTGTGCGCGGTCGAGCGCGCGGTGGCCACGGAACGGCTGACCCCGGCGGCCCTCGGTCTGCTGGCCGCTGCGCTGGGACTGGGCGCCAACCCGCACGGCATGGTCGCTGCCCTGCCGTTCCTGGCCGCCTCCAAGCCGTTGCTGCGGCTGCTGTCGCGGCGCATCCGCGAGATCGGTGCGCTGCCGGTGCTCGCCCCGATCGCCGCGGCCGGGCTCGTGATCCTGGTCGGGGTGTTCTTCGACCAGACCCTGCAGTCCGTGCTGGACTCCATCGAGCTCAAGACCGAGTTCGGCCCGAACGACTCCTGGTACGAAGAGCTCGGCCGCTACGAGAAGCTGTTCGACAAGTGGCCCGACGGATCGTTGACCAGGCGCTTCCCGGTGCTGCTGCTGTTGCTGTGCATCGCGGCGAGCGGCGTGGTGTTCCTGCGTCGCGGCAAGATCCGCGGCGCGGCGCTGGGGCCGAGCCGCCGGATGCTGGGCATCGCGGTGCTGAGCTTCGCCGTCCTGGCGGCCACGCCGACCAAGCACACCCACCACTTCGGCGTGTTCGCCGCCATCGGGGCGGTGCTGGCCGCGCTCACCGCGTTGGCCACCAGCGCCGCCGTCCTGCGCTCCCGGCGCAACCGGGCCGGGTTCTTCGCCGGTCTGATGGTCGTGTGCTCGTTGTCGGTGACCGGGACCAACTCCTGGTGGTACGTCTCCGGCTGGGGCGTGCCGTGGTTCGACAAGGCTCCCAGCCTCGACGGGCGCAGCGCTAGCACGGCGTTCCTGGCCATCGGGTTCCTCGGGTTGGTCGTGGCCTTCATCGAGCACGTGCGTCACGACGAGCCCCCGGTGCTCACGCCGACCGCGCGCAAGCGGGTGCTGAGCCTGGGTGCGGCGCCGCTGACCATCACCTGCGCGCTGTGCCTGATCGTCGAGGTCGGACTGTTCACCGTGGGCATCGAGAAGCAGCGCGACAGCTACAGCCTCGGCCTCGACAACATCAAGCAGATCGCCGGGCGCAGTTGCGGGTTGTCGGACTACATCGACGTCGAAGCCGACCCGCGCAAGGGCGTCCTCGCCCCATCGGCCACCCAGCCGCGCGTGTCCAGCGATCCCGCCCAGCCGCCCGACTACCTGCGCGACGAGCAGCAGGGGTTCCACCGCTTCGGCTATCCCGACAGCGCCGAGTTCGCGCCGCCGTTCGGTTACGGCGGCGACGACGCACCGGTCTGGGGGAGCTTCGACGCGGACGCGGCGAGCACCGGGGAGATCCGCACCCCCTGGTACGACGTGCCCCCGCAGGCCGCCGACGGCACCACGCCGGTGGTGATGGCGTTCGCGGGCTCGTCCACCGGCGCGAACGCGGTGCGGGTGGAATGGGGTCGCGACCTGCCCGGCGGGTTCCAGATCAGCGGCCACCGCGACCTGAAGCTCGACAGCGGTTCCTGGCAGCACGCGCGGTTCGACGTGCGCGGAGCCGAGAAGGTCCGGGTCGTCGCGGCGGACCAGCGCACCGACGAGGGCGGCTGGCTGGCCTTCAGCGCACCTCGCGCACCGGTGCTGACCACGATGACGAACCTGATCGGCAGCCAGCCCACGTTCGTCGAGTGGCCGGCCGCGCTGGTGCACCCGTGCCTGCAGCCGGCGAAGATCCAGAACGGTGTCTTCGAGATGCCGCGCTTCCGGATCGCCGGCGGCGGGATCATGCGCGACATGGGCCAGACCTGGTCGGCACCGGCCGGCGGCGGCCCGTTCGGCTGGCTCAACGTGGGCGCCAGCGTCCGGAAGATGCCCGCTTACCTGCACGGTTCGCCGAACCGGGACTGGGGCGCGATCTACGTCGTCGACCCGTACAACCCCGACGCCGTCGGAGCTGAGGCCGCGGTGCAGGTGCGGCGCGAGACCCACTGGGGCGACTGGAGCCCGGGTCCGCTCACCGACGCCGTGAAGCTGCCGGGCCGGGTGCCCACGTCCGACGGGCGCACCGACCTGCGGACGGTGGAACCGGCGATCGTCGGCAACGAGAGCTGACGGCCCTGCGCACGGTGTGAGAGTGGCCATTCGGGCACCGCGCCCGCGCGGGTGATCGATTAGGATCGCTAACGTGTCGGCGCCAGCGCGATGGGGCTGCGGTGAGCGCCGAAAGCCGCGTTGAAGGACCGCAAAGGCTTCGCGCGCGATTCCACAGTGGACCGCGCGCCCGGGGTGGAGGCGTCGTGTCGGGTGTGATCCAGGGCTTCGGCGTCATCGGCGCCATCGTTCTGGTCGGCTACGTGCTGGGGCGTACCGAGGTGCTCGGCGAGAGCGGGCGCGAGGTCCTGACGAAGATCTCCTTCTACGTCGGCACCCCGGCGCTGCTGCTGCAGATGCTCTCGGAATCCGACGTGCGCGTGCTGTTCTCCACTCCGCTGCTGGTCACCGCGCTGAGCACGGTCGCGGCGGCCGGACTGTTCGTGCTGATCGCGCTGTGGCGGCGGTGGAACGTCCGGCGCACCACCATCGGAGCGCTGTGCTCCAGCTACGTCAACGCGGGTAACCTCGGCATCCCGGTCGCGGTCTACGTCCTCGGCGACGCGAGCCTCGTCGCGCCGGTGATGCTGTTCCAGCTGCTGGTGATGACGCCGATCGGGCTCACCGTCATCGACTTCACGCAGGCCGGCGAGACGTCCTCGGTGTGGCTCCGGGTGCTGGCGCCGTTCAGGAACCCGATCGTGATCTGCTCCCTGCTCGGCGTCTCGCTGTCGCTGCTGGGATGGCGAATCCCCGGGCCGGTCGCCGAGCCGCTGACGTTGCTGGGGCACCTGTCGGTGCCCACCGTGCTGCTCGCCTTCGGCGTCTCGCTGCGCGGTTCGCAGCTCCCGGCGGGCGGTGCGGAGCGCTGGCCGGTGCTGGTCTCGGTGGCGCTGAAGTCGTTCGTGCACCCGGTGATCGCCTGGTCGATCGGTGCGGGCCTGTTCGGCCTGGAAGGGGCACCGCTGTTCGCGGCGGTGGTGATCTCGGCTCTTCCCGCCGCCCAGAACCTCTTCGTCTACGCCTCGAAGTACAACGTCGGCGTCCGCCTGGCCCGCGAGTCGATCCTGCTCTCCACGATCCTCTCGGTCCCGGTCCTCGTCACGGTCACCGCCCTGCTGGGCTGACCGCCTCCGGGTGGGGAACGTCCCCGGCAGGTCCCAGTTTTAGGGGTCGTTGCAGAATCACCTTGCTTGGCGGTGCGGGTGGCGGAACCTCACACGCCGCCTGGCCTCCGGGCGCCACTCCTGATGTATGCCAATACACGGCGTCGCGGCGTCCTCACCCAGACGACGTGTGAGAACCCGCGGCGGTGCCAGCTGAGTCCCACACCTGAAACAGCGGCTCCGCCGCATTCTGAAACGACTCCTTAGTCCGAACCGAGCCATGATCATGTCCGAAATGTCGGCTCAGTTTGGACTAAAACTGGGAGCGGGCGAGGTCACGGCTCCGGGGTGAGCGGAGGAGGTGTGTGGGCCTTGACGTGGGGGATGGGGGCTTCGGCGGGTTCGACGTCGACGTGGGTGCGTTGGCCGGCGCAGCCTTGGGACAGGCGCGAGGCGGGGACGTCTGCGGTGAGGACGTTGGGATTGCCGTGGGCGCACAGCTCCTGTCCCGGGTGCTGCGGGTCGGGCTGCGGATCGAACCACGCGCCGGTCGAGAGCACCGCGACACCCGGCCGGACGCGATCGCTGAGCACGACCCCAGCGAGGCAGGCGCCGCGATCGTTGAACACCCGCACCACCGAGCCCTGTGCGATCCCGCGCGCCGCGGCGTCCTGCGGGTGCAGCGTGATCGGCTCCCGACCCTCGACCTTGGAATCCCGGCTCACCGCGCCCACGTCGCCCTGCCCGTGCAACCGCGTCCGTGGCTGGTTGGCGATCAGGTGCAGCGGCGCGTCGCGTTCGCCCGCCAG
Organism: Saccharopolyspora tripterygii; assembly: GCF_054778355.1. NCBI lineage: Bacteria > Bacillati > Actinomycetota > Actinomycetes > Pseudonocardiales > Pseudonocardiaceae > Saccharopolyspora > Saccharopolyspora tripterygii. The sequence continues at coordinate 18,748 of NZ_BAAGZP010000029.1, forward strand.
CCACGCGGGATGACCGGGGCAGTCGCCGTAGCCGAACGAGGCGACCTTCTCCGAGTGCAGCTCGATGCGCCCGCTCGGCGTGTGCAGCCGTTCGCGTTCGGGGTCGCGCCGGAAGCGCACCAGCGGCGGGTCCTCGGGGATCTGCGGGAGCCGGACCTCCCCGGCCTTCCAGAACTGGTCGAACTCCGGCAGGTCGTGTCCCAGGCGCGTGAGCTGGTCGCGCCACCGGGTGTAGAGGTGTTCCACCCAGCCGCGAGCGCTGCGCCCCTCGGTGAAGCGCCGGCGCACGCCGAGGCGCTCGGCGAGCCCGGCCAGGATGGTGAAGTCGTCGCGCGCCTCGCCGACCGGGTCGAGCACGCGGTGCATGGCGGTGAGGTGGGTCGTTCGCCGTCCCGCGCCCAGGTCCTCGCGCTCCAGGGTCGTGGTCGCCGGCAGCACGACGTCGGCGTGCCGGGCGGTGGCGGTCCAGTGCGTCTCGTGCACCACCACGGTCTCCGGCCGGGCGAACGCGCGACGCAACCGGTTGAGGTCCTGGTGGTGGTGGAAGGGGTTGCCGCCCGCCCAGTGCACCAGCCGGATGTCGGGGTAGGTCAGCCGGGAGCCGTTGAAGTCGTACTCGGTTCCCGGGTGCAGCAGCATGTCGGCGATCCGCGCCACCGGGATGAACGCGCTGACCGGGTTGGTCCCCTGCGGCAGCGTCGGAATCTGCAGCGCGGGGCCGTCGCCGCCGACATCGGCCATCGACCCGTAGCCGTGCCCGAAACCACCGCCCGGAAGGCCGATCTGACCGAGCATGGCCGCGAGCGCGATCCCGGCCCACACCGGTTGCTCGCCGCCCACCGCGCGCTGCAGCGACCAGGTGACGGTCACCAGCGTCCGCCCCGCCGCCATTCGGCGGGCCAGCGCGCGGATCTCGTCCGCCTCGACACCGCAGATGCGGGCCGCCCACTCGGGCGTCTTCGGCACGCCGTCCGAGTCGCCGCGCAGATAACCGGCGAACACGTCGAACCCGGTGCAGCAGCGGTCCAGGAACTCGGTGTCGTGCAGGTCTTCGGTGAGCAGCACGTGCCCCAGCGCCAGCTGCATGGCCACGTCCGTGCCGGGTTCGATCGAGTACCAGCGCCCGCCGCCGGGAGCGTCGTCGGCCAGCGGGCTGATCGACGCGACCTCCACCCCGGGATCCGCCGTCGCGGCCGCGGTGCTGTGCCGGGCGACACCGCCGGGGTTGACCCAGGTGTTCTTCACCGGCACGCCGCCGAAGGCCACGATCAGGTCCGTGTGCTCGCGCACCGTCGCCCAGCTGTCGGCGTAGCCGAGCACGGCAGCCGAGCTGCCCACCACGTGCGGCAGCAGGATCTCGGAGGTGCCGAAGCTGTAGTTGCTCCGCGAGGCCGTGTAGCCGCCGATGGTGTTGAGGAAGCGGTGCAGCTGGCTCTGCGCGTGGTGGAAGCGCCCCGCGCTGCTCCAGCCGTACGAGCCGCCGTAGATCGCCTCGTTACCCGATTCGTTGCGCACCCGGTCGAGCTGCGCGGCGACCAGGTCCAGCGCGGTGTCCCAGTCGACCTCCACGAACTCCTCGCGGCCGCGCTGCGACGAGGGGCCGGGGCCGCCGGTGAGCCAGCCGCGCCGGATCGCCGGCCGCCGCACGCGCGTGGTGTGTCGCGCGATGCTGGGAACGTTGTCGATCAGCGCCGACGGTGCCGGGTCCTCGGGATGCGGGCGGACCCGGACCCCGCCCTCGCCGTCGGCTGCGGCCTCGTAGGCCCCCCAGTGCGCGGTCGTCGGCACCCACTGCTCGGTCGACATCCGGCCCCTCTCCTGGCCGGGCACGTTCCGACCTGCGACTTCGTGGTTCCGCCCGATGCTACCGGGGCACGGTGAACGTCACCGACGCCTCCGCGGCGACCTGGTCGGAGCGCACCGACATCGCGCCGTCCTCATCGCCGCACACCAGCACCGGATCCCCGGAGAAGACGGGTCGGCGAAGCCAGTAGGACACCTCGCCGATGTCGCCGCCGTGCTCGCGCGCCAGCTCGGTCATCAGCAGGACCAGCAGCGGCCCGTGCACCACCAGCCCCGGGTAGGCCTCCACCTCGCGGCAGTACGGCTCGTCGTAGTGGATGCGGTGGGTGTTGGCCGTCAGCGCGCTGAACCGGAACAAGCGCGTCGGATCGCCCACGAACCGCCGCTGCCACGCGGCGTCGGAAGCGGGGAAGTCGGTGGGAGGCAACCGGTTCGGGTTCTTGCTGCCGCTCTCCCCGCTGCGGTAGGCGAAGTCGACCTCCTCGGTGATGTGCAGCCGCCCGTCCTGGTGGATCTCGCGGTGCTCGGTGACGAAGGCCATCTCACCCGAACGCCCCTGCTTGACCGAGACACCGCCGAGCTCGGTGGTGCGCTCGGCGGGCACTCCCAGCCGCGGCGGTTCGGCGATGGTGATCCGGCCGCCGGCGAACATCCGCCGCCGATCCGGCACCGGCGGCAGGAAGTCACCGTCCAGCGGATGCCCGTCGGGACCGATCTCGGAGTGCGGTGGCCAGGACAGGAAGTGCACCCAGTGCCACAGCGGCGGCAGGACGTCCACCGGCGGCGAGGTCTCCAGCGCGTGGGCCAGCGCGCTGGACTGCTCCGGCGCCAGGGCGTCGTGCTCGACCACCGGACGCGGACGCCATTCCCGCAGATACTCCTCCAGCACGGAGTCCTCCTTCCTCGCTTCGCGATGACGCGGTCGTGCGACCACGGGGCGCGCAGGTCACCACCTCACGCTGCGCCCGCTGCGATCGTGGGTCATGGAGCCTGCCGGGTCCAGCGCGCCGTCCGAACGCGTGCACCTCCTCAGCGGACCGTGCCGAGCTGGCTGCGGTGCAGGTTGTCGTCGGTGAACCGCTGCGAGACCGCGTGCAGGATCTCGGTCATCGCCGTGGTCGCGGGGGTCGGATCGCGGTAAGCCATGCGCGCCAGGAGGATCCGGCGGGTCGGCGCGGGAACGTCGGTGGCGAAGTGGAGCAACCGGACGTCGTTGCGGCGGTTGGTCAGCGCCAGCCGGGGCGCGATGGCGATCCCGAGCCCGGCCGCGACCATCGCCTGCGCCTCCTGGTAGTCCTGGGACTCGTAGGAGATCATGGGCTCGAACCCGGCGAGGCGGCAGCTGCGCCGCAGCACCTCGGCCACCGGGTGGTTGTCGGCCCGGATGATCCACTGGTGGTCGGCGAGGTCGGCCAGCCCGATGGAAGGCTCGTCGAGCAGCTCCGAGTTGGCGGGCACGACCAGCACCGTCGGGTCGTCCAGCAGGTGGTCGATCGCCAGCGCGGGGTCCTGGATGCGGTTCCACTCGTAGTCCCACAGCATCGCCAGCTCGATCTCGCCCGTGTGCAGCAGCTCCAGCAGGTCGGCGAGCAGCGCGGAGTGCACCGTCGCCCGCAGTCCCGGGTGCTTGCGGGAGAACCGGGTGAGAGCGAGCGGCAGCAGGGAAGCGCTTGCCGTGGGGAAGGAACCCAACCGCAGCGTTCCTCTGTCCAATGTGATCAGGGAGTCCAGATCCGCTTGCGCTGCCCGGAGTTCGCGCCGTATCGACCGGCCGCGCTCGGCCAGCGCCGCTCCGGCGTCGGTCAACCGGACACCGCGCGGCTGGCGGTGCAGCAAGGGCTGGCCGACCTCGCTCTCCAATCGGGACATCTGCTGCGAGGCGGCTGAGGGCGTGATCGCGAGCGCCTCGGCGGCGGCTGTCAGCGAGCCCCGTTCGGCCGCCTCCACCAGCAACAACACCCTGCGGACGTCGAGCACGGGCACCTCCGCTGCTCAGCCGGGTTTAGCCGAGGTTAAGTCGGGATTAGACATCGGACATTGTACTCAACCCTTCCCCGGGTCACGGTGAACGCCGAAAGATCCGCTCTGGAAGGAAGTTCCCGGTGCACGTTCCCGCAACGCTGGTCCGCGGTGGAACCAGCAAGTGCTGGCTGTTCGACGAGTCGTCGCTGCCGACGACGATCGATTCGGCTCCGGCCGAGCTGGAGGGACTGCTCGTCAGCGCTTACGGCGCAGCCGATCCGGTGCAGCTCGACGGCGTGGGAGGCGCGACCCCCACCACCTCCAAGGCCGCCGTGGTGCGTCGCGCGGTGACCGGTGACGTCGACGTGGAGTACCTGTTCGGGCAGGTCGGAATCGGTGTCGGCCGCGTCGAGTGGGGCAGCAACTGCGGCAACTGCGCCACCGCGATCGCGCTCTGGGCGGTGGACCGCGGGATCGTGCCGGTGGTCGGGGACGCGACCCGGGTCCGGCTGCGCAACGTCAACACCGGTGCGGTGCTGGAAGCGGTCGTGGACACCGCGGGCGGCAGGGTCCACGAGTTCGGCGACCAGACGGTGCCGGGCACCCGGGCCGGTGGAGTCGCCGTCGGTCTCACCTTTCTGGACCCGGCGGGACGCAGCACCGGCTCGGTGACGCCGACCGGCGCCGTCGTCGACGAGCTGTCCTTCAACGGCCGTCCCGTCGCGGCCAGCCTGATCGATGCGGGCGCACCGGTCGCGCTGCTGGACGCTGCGACGGTCGGGCGCACCGGGGCCGAGACCCTCGCCGACATGCGCGACCTGGTCGCGCCGTTGCGGGCGGTGCGCGGGCAGGCGGCGGGCCTCATGGGGCTCACCGGACCGGGAGCCGATCCCGGTGACGCGATCCCCAAGGTCGGCCTGGTCGGGAAGCCGCGCGGGTACCGCAGCTCCTTGGGCGACGACATCGATCGCGCCGACCACGACGTGTCGGTCCGGATGCTGTCGATGAACTCGCCGCACCCGGCCATCGGACTCACCTCCGCGGTCGGCGTGGCGGTCGCCGCGCTGCTGGAGAAATCGGTCGTGCACGAGGTCGCCACGGCATCCGGCCCGGCGTTGCGGATCGGAACGCCCGCCGGGGTCGTCGAGGTGACCTGCGCCGACCTCGCAGGAGGCGTGCCGCAACGGGTCACGGTGCGGCGCGCCGCACGAATCCTCTGCGAGGCGGACCTCCTGGTGCCCGACCTCGCCACCGCCTAACATTCGCCGAACTCGAAGAGCATGGGACAACGATGTCTGCTGAAATGATCTCCATCTGCGCCTTGGGCGTCATGTTCGTGGTGGCCACGGTGTTGCCCATCAACATCGGCCTCCTCGCCTTCACCGGGGCCTTCCTGGTGGGGACCTCGGCGCTCGGCCTCAGCGAGGACGAGATCTTCGAGGGATTCCCGGTCTCGCTGTTCGTCACCATCGTCGGCGTCACCTACCTGTTCTCGGTCGCCCAGCGCAACGGGACGATCGACGTGGTCGTGCGCACCGGGATCAAGCTGGTCCGGGGCAAGGCGGCGCTGATCCCCTGGGTGCTGTTCGCGGTCGCGGCGGTGCTGACGGCCTTCGGCACCTTCACACCGGCCGCGGTGGCGCTGCTGGCTCCGGTGGGCCTCAACTTCGCGCACCGCTTCGGCCTCAGCCAGCTCATGGCCGGCATGATGGTCATCAGCGGCGCCCACGCCGGAGCGTTCTCCCCGATCGCGGTCTCCGGTGCGCTGGTGCTCGGGATGGTCGAACAGACGCCGCTGAACATCTCGGCGACCGCGCTGTTCGCGGCCAGCTTCGGGTTCAACCTGCTGCTGTCTCTGATCACCTTCTTCGCGTTCGGCGGATTCCGCCGCGGTGGTGGCGCGGCCGCCGCGCCCGAGGGTGAGGACGATGCCGCGACGGGCATCACGTGGCGCCAGGCGGTGACGCTCGTGGCCCTGGCCGGCTTGGTCGTCGGTGCGCTGGTGTTCCACCTGGAGATCGGTTTCCTGGCCCTGCTGGCTGCCACCGCGCTGACGCTGATCGACATCCGCAACCAGGCCAAGGCCGTCGACGGCATCAGCTGGTCCACGATCCTGCTGGTCGCGGGCATGGTCACCTACGTGGAGATCCTGGAGAAGGCGGGCACGATCGAGGCGATCTCGCACGGAGCGGCCGACATGGGCGCGCCGTTGTTCGTCGCGTTGCTGCTGTGCTTCGTGGTGGCGATCGTGTCGGCGTTCGCCTCCTCCACGGCGATCCTCACCGCCATCATCCCGATCGCCGTGCCACTGCTGCTGTCGAGCCACCTGAGCGCGGCCGGACTGGTGGCCGCGCTGGCGATCTCCACGACGATCGTGGACACCTCGCCGTTCTCCACCAACGGCGCCCTGGTGCTCAGCAACGCCAGGGGAGTGGACCGGGGGCGCTTCTACCGGCAGATCATCGGCTACACGGCCGGGATCGTCGGTGCCGGTCCGGCGCTGGCGTGGGGATTCCTGGTGCTCCCCAACGCGTTCTGACCGACCTGCGCTGCGGCGGGTGGTGCGCTCCTCGGAACGCACCACCCGCCTTCACCTCAGGTAGACGCGGTCGGGATCGACTTCGTCGCGCAGGAGGTGGAGTTCGGCTTCCGAGGGCGGGGTGATGGTGGTGAGGTCGTCGGCGACCTGCAGGTCCCAGCCGGTGGCCGCGCGGACCTGTTCGGCGGTGACGCCAGGGTGGACGGCCACCAGGCGCAGCTGTTCGCCGACGCCGTCGCGGGCGAGGATGCCGAGCTCGGTGATGACGCGGGTGACGCCCTTGCCGCGCGGGCGGATCCCGTCGGCGAGCGCGCGATCCGGGCCGGGTGAGGTGCAGAAGTCGAGCTCGGCGGTGAACGAGCGCGGGTCGTGGCGGCGCATCACCACGAAGACCTCGCCGGAGTTGGCCATGACCTCCATCGCGCCGCCCGAACCGGGCAGCCGGACGTCGGGGGAGTGCCAATCGCCGATCACCGAGGAGTTGAGGTTGCCGAAGCGGTCGATCTGCGCGGCGCCCAGGAACCCGACGTCGATCCGGCCGCCCTGCAGCACGTACCCGAACAGCGCGGTCATCGGCAGCACCGCCTCGGAATCGGTGATCAGCACCGCGTCGGCGATCGTTTCCGGCAGCTGCGCGGGATGCGCACCGCAGACCCCGGACTCGTAGACGATCTCCACGTCCGGTGACACGGTCTTCTGCGCCAGCGACACCGCCAGCGTCGGGAGTCCGATCCCGGCGAAAACCGTGTTCGCACCGGCGAGTTCGCGTGACGCGACCGAAGCCAGCAGCTCTGACGACGTGATCGACATGGTCCTCCTCACAGCCTGCGGCCGTAGTTGACCGGCTCGCTCCACGCCTCACCGACGGCGAGGCGGGCCCAGCGCTGCTCGCCGAGCTTGGCGACGTACTCGGCGTGGTCGGAGGTGCCCAGCACCCACTCGTCCAGCCACTCCCGCAACCGGGCCTCGTCGCCGCTGATCCGCGACCACTCGCGGTAGAACTCGCCGTCGCGGTCGTAGTAGCCCTGCACGAACGCCGGATGCGCGCCGCGCGGGCACTCCACGACCGCGTCCACCGCGTGAGCCGGGATCACCGTGCGGTTGGGGTCGGAGCGGATCACCTCGTCGGCCACCACCTCCTCGACCACCACGATCGCCGTGCGCGCCGCGTAGACGGCCTCGGCCTGGATGCCGGTCAGCCCCCAGATCTGGGTGTTGCCCGCCCGGTCCGCGCGCTGCGCCTGCACGATCGTCACGTCCGGGTTCAGCGGGGGCACAACGTAGATCTGCTCCTCACCGCCGTCCGGGCCGGGGAAGGGCGAGGTGACCTTGCGGATGCCGGGGTTGATGCCCGGCACGTCGCTGCCCGCGTAGGAGCGCAGCGGGTAGAACGGCAGCCGCTGAGCCCCGGCCAGGTAGCGGCAGATCATGCCGTAGTGGCTGTGCTCGGAGAACTCCAGCGCTCCCGCCTCGACCCTCCGGCGCAGCTCGCCGAGCGAACCAGCGGTGGAGTTGCCGACGAACGAGGAGATCAGCCCGCTCACGCAGTCACCGGCGATGAGCTGATCGGTGACGACGTCGGCGGTCATCCGCGCGATGGTCAGGTCGCGGCGTCCCTGCCGGATGATCTCGTGCCCGGCCGCGGTCGGGATCAGGTGCGTGAAGCCCTCCAACGACACCGTGGCGCCGTCGACGACGAACTCGGCGATGGCGTCTCGCATCGATCTCGTCTTGTCCGGCTTGCTGACCTGCGGCATCGATCCCCCAGCGGTCTCGCTCCTGCGCCTGCGGCTCAGCCTGCCACCCCGGATTGAGACAGGTCCAATACCGAATTAGTGTCAGATCCAGAGCAGGGACGAATGGATCGGGGTTCGGTGTGGAGCTGCGCTACTTGACCGCCTTCGTCGCGGTCGCCGAAGAGCTGCACTTCGGCCGCGCCGCCAAACGGCTGCAGATGGCCCAGCCACCGCTGAGCCAGCAGATCAGGCAGCTGGAGAAGGAGCTGGGCGTGCGGTTGTTCGAGCGCAACACCCGCTCGGTCCGGCTGACCAACGCCGGTGAGTCCTTCCTGGAACCGGCGCGCGCGGTGCTCGACGACGTCGACATCGCCATCGGCGCGGCGAGGGCCGCCGGGCGAGGGGAGCGCGGACGGGTCACCGTCGGGTTCGCCGGCGCCTCCAGCCACGAAGCCCTGCCGGTGCTGACCCGCGCCGTGCGCGCCGCCCACCCCGGCCTGGAACTGGTGATGCGCGGGCAGACCTACGCCGACGTCGCCCTGGCCAAGGTCGCCGACGGAACTCTGGACCTCGGATTCGTGCGGCTGCCGGTTAGCCAGCCCGGCGTCAACACGCGCGTCATCGAGGTCGAAGAGCTCATCTGCGCGCTGCCCACCGACCACCGCCTGGCCGAGCTCGACCGCGTCCCGATCGCCGAGCTCGCGGCCGAACCCTTCGTCAGCTTCCCCTCCAACGCCGGGTCCACGCTGCGCGACGCGCTGGTGAAGGCGTGCGTGGCAGGCGGTTTCACCCCGCGCGTGGTGCAGGAGGCGCCGGACTCCTACACGATCCTCGCGCTGGTCGCGGCCGGTGTCGGGGTCACGCTGACGCTGACGTCCTGCCAGCACATCCAGCAGACCGGCCTGGTCTACCGCAAGCTCGCGGGCCGGCCGACCCGGCTGCGGGCGGCGCTGGCCTGGCGCCAGGACAACACCAACGCCGCCCTGCACACCGTGCTCGACATCGCCGAGGCCGCGCTGCCCACCCCCGGGTAATCGGAACAGCGGTTTCATGTCGCGGTGGACGCCTCCGCGTTCGGCCTGCCACCGTTGCCCGCGATCACCGGGATCGACGGGCGACGCCGGAGCAGTGCTGGCGTCCCCGGTCTTCCCGGTGGGCTGAGCGCCCTGCTCAGCTGCGACGCGCGCGACAACCCGGGAGGCGGCGGTGACCGGAGAACGCTGGGCTCGACGACCGGAAGGGTCCAACTGGGGTGATTTCGGCCCCGACGACACCGCGGGGCGGATGAACCTGCTGACACCGCAGCGGGTGCGGGCCGCGGCGGCCGAAGTGCGCGAAGGCATCAGCCGGACCCTGAGCCTGCCGCTGACGCTGCCGGGCGGGAACGCCTTGAACCCCAACCGGTTCCCGCCCGTGCTCCGGCCGACCCGGCGCTACGGCGAGATCAACTTCAACTACGAGCTGCGCGACAAGGTCGACGGAACCACCGACGTGCTCTGCGACGACCTCGTCGTGCTGCACCTGCAGTACTCCACGCAGTGGGACTCCTTCGCCCACGCCGGAGCGCTGTTCGACGCCGACGGCGACGGCATCCCGGAACCGGTCTTCTACAACGGGTTTCGGGCCGGTGAGCACGTCGTCGGACCGTCCGAAGCGGAGGACGCGGGACTCGGCGGCCCGCACGATCAGACCACCTCGTCCGGCGGGCCGATCGGCATCGACTCCCTCGCCCGCACCGGTGCGCAGGGTCGAGGCGTGCTCATCGACCTGCGCCACCACCTCGGCGACGGGCGCGAGGTCGTCGGCTACGACACCCTCGCCGAGATCATGGCCGCCGACGGAGTGGAGGTCGAGCAAGGCGATCTCGTCTGCCTGCACACCGGTTTCGCGCAGCGCATCGTCGAGATGGGCGGCGATCCTGACCCCGATGTCCTGCACGGGGCGTGCGCGACCCTCGACGGGCGCGACGAACGGCTGCTGCAGTGGATCACCGACACCGGGCTGAGCGCGCTGATCGCCGACAACTACGCCGTCGAGAACCTCCCGTCACGGCCCGCCGATCCGCCGGCACCCGCACTGCCGCTGCACCACCACTGCCTGTTCAAGCTCGGCGTGCACCTGGGTGAGCTCTGGCACCTCACGCCGCTGGCCGAGGACCTGCGGCGGCTGGGCCGATCCCGCTTCCTGCTCACCGCACCACCCCTCAACCTGCCGGGAGCGGTCGGTTCCCCGACGACCCCGGTCGCCACCTTCTGACCCGACTGGGTTCCGCGCGAAGTTTTCATGAAAACTTCGAAACGGGACCCGGAAAGTCAGGGCCAGTGCAGGGCTCGGCGTGATTCGAAGCGGCGGAGTTCTCCGGTGCGGGGATCGGGGAATTCCAGCGAGCGGGCCAGCAGCTGGAGCGGGTCGGTGAAGTCGTCGTCAGCCTTCGGCCGGACCTCGGGGTAGAGGTCGTCGCCGACGATGGGCAGGCCCAGCGAGTTGAGGTGCACCCGGAGCTGGTGGGTGCGTCCGGTGCGGGGGTGCAACCGGTAGCGGGCGAAGGACCCGCGCTGCTCCAGGAGCTCGACGCGGGTTTCGGCGTTGGGGGCGCCGGGTTCCTCGACCGCGGCCAGCACGCCCCGGTGCTTGACGATCCGGCTGCTCGCGGTCCGGGGGAACGTCAGCAGCGGGTCGTGCGGGGCGATGGCCTCGTAGACCTTCTCGACCCGCCGGTCGTGGAAGAGCGTCTGGTACGCGCCGCGCAGCGCCGGGTCGATCACCAGCAGCAGCACTCCGGCCGTGGCCCGGTCCAGCCGGTGGGCCGGCGAGAGGTCCGGCAGGTCGAGCTGCGTGCGCAGTCGGACGAGGGCGGTCTCGGTGACGTGCCCGCCGCGCGGAGTCGTGGCCAGGAAGTGCGGCTTGTCGACGACCAGGACGTGCTCGTCGCGGTGCAGCACCTCCAGGTCGAACGGAACCGGTACCTCCGGCGCGACATCGCGGTGGAACCACACGAAACCGCCGGGCCGGTACGGGTCTTCCGCGCCGAGCGGTCCGTCGTGGGTGACGAAGCGCCCGGTGCGCAGCATCTCGTCGACGACCTCCGCGGGGACCTTGGCGAGCCGGTCGACGAGGAAGTCCCGGACGCGGGACCAGCGCCCGTCGGTGGGCAGGTGCAGCCGGACCGGGTCGAGGCCGTCGCGCTGGGGCAGCGGTGAGCGGAGCTTGCGGCGCATGGTCGGACCAGCATAGCCACAGGTCACAGGCTCATCTTGTAGCCCTCGTGGGAGGCGGTGAAGCCGATCCGGTCGTAGAAGCGGTGCGCGTCGGCGCGCGTCTTGTCGGTGGTGAGCTGCACCAGCGCGCACCCGCGTCGCCGGGCCTCCTCGACGGCCCAGCCGAACAGCGCGGCGCCGAGGCCGCGACCGCGGTGCGCGGCGTGCACCCGCACCGCCTCGATCTGGGCGCGCAGCGCGCCCCGGCGGGCCAGCCCCGGGATGAACGTCAGCTGCAGGGTGCCGGCAACACCCCCGTCGGGGTCCTTCACCGCGACGAGCAGCTGAGCGGGATCGGCGTCGATCGCGGCGAACGCCTCCCGGTAGGGCGCGAGGTCGGTCGCCGACTCCCGCGTCGACCCGAGCTCGTCGTCGACCAGGAGCCCGACGATCGACGGCAGGTCGTCCTGCGCGGCCCGCTGGACCCGGTACTCCACCGAGCCGACGAGCAGCGGTTCGGTCACGGCGCTCATCCCAGCAACTTCGCGATGAACCACCCGACGCGGCTCACCTTGCGGATCTGCGGATTCCCCTCGATGCCGTGGATCTCCCACTGCTGGCCGCACTCCGGGCACCGCCACAACCCGATCTGGGTGGGCACCTCGCACGGATGGCCGCGTCGACCTCGTCTCATGTCTTGATCTCATCACATCCGCGCTCCCGCGGGGTGATGAAGGCGACGGCCGAAACGGTGACTTTGTGCCTTAATCCGTGGGGCGCGGCGTCCGTAGCTTCGGCGTGGTGAGCACAGTGAGCAGAGGCGTTCGAATCAGTCGCGGCACTCGCAGGACGGGTCCTGACACGCGTGGTTGAGGCCGGGCAGGGGAGGGGTCTCGACCTTGCCGCCCCGGCCGACCGTGAGAGCCGCGATCACTCCGCCCGCCGCGCACAGGGCTGCCGAGATGTGCAGGGCGGTGGTGAACCCCGGCCCCAGCGGAGCGCCGTCCCCGGTGCCGGTCAGCCCCGCGACCACGGGCAGCACCGCCACCGCGAGCAACCCCGCCATGCGGGAGACCGCGTTGTTGACGCCTGAGGCGACTCCGCCGCGTTCCGGCCCGACCGACCCCAGCACGGCCGCGGTCAGCGGCGCCACCGTGATCGACAGTCCCACCCCGAACACCAGGAGGCCGGGCAGTACCCCGGCCAGGTAGGTGGCACCGGCCTGTGCGCGGGTGAGCAGCAGCAGTCCGGCAGCGCAGCCGAGCGGACCGACCGTCATCGGAACGCGCACGCCGGTTCGCTGCGCCAGCGCACCGACCCTGCCGGAGAGCAGCAGCATGATGATCGTGATCGGCAGCGTGGCGATGCCCGCTTCCAGCGCCGAGTAGCCCATCGACTGCTGGAGCTGCAGCGACAGCAGGAACAGCGCGCCGCTGAGCGCCGCGTACACCGCCAGGGTCACCGCGTTCGCGCCGGAGAACTGCCGGGAGCGCAGCAGCGACAGCGGCAGCAGCGGGCTGGGATGACGGGCTTCCAGCATCGGGAACACCACGAGCGAGGCCACCCCGACCACCGCGGCCGTGGCGGACAGGGGGTTCCAGCCGGTGGTCGGGACCTCGATCAGGGCGAAGATCGTCCCGGTGAGCCCGGCGGTGACGGCCACCGCGCCACCGATGTCCAGGCGCCCGGAGGCGTTCGGGTCGCGCGTCTCGGGTACGTGGCGCAGCGCCAGCAGCGCGGCGGCCGCGATCGGCACGTTGATGAGGAACACCCACCGCCAGGACGCCGCGTCCACCAGCCAGCCCCCGACGAAGGGGCCGACCGCCGAGGACACACCGGTCAGCCCCGCCCAGCGGCCGACGGCCTCACCGCGGTCGTCCGGGTCGATGGAGGCGTTGATCAGCGCGAGGCTGCCGGGCACCAGCAGCGCCCCGCCGACGCCCTGCACCAGCCGCGCGATGATCAGGACCTCGCCGGTCGATGCGAGCCCGCAGCCCAGCGAGGCGAGGGTGAACACCACGAGACCGATCGTGAACACCCGCCGCCGCCCGTAGCGGTCACCCAGCGCGCCGCCGAGCAGCAGCAGGGCGCTCAGGGTGAGCAGGTAGGCGTCGAGGACCCACTGCAGGACGCGCAGGCCTCCGCCGACGTCGCGGCCGATCGCCGGCAGCGCCACGTTGACCACCGACCCGTCGAGGAACGCGACCCCGGAGCCGAAGATGGTGGCCAGCAGGATCCAGCGGCCGGATCGGGAGCGCAGCGCAACGGCGGTGGACACGGGCCGACGATAGGCTCCCCGGCCGCCCCGGGAAAATCGCGCGGCCGGGCTAGTCGCTGTTTATGGATTGGTTTGCGTGGCGGTGCGGGTAGCGGAACCTGATCGCCTTCGTGGACTCCGTGCGCCGCTCCTCGAGGATGTCGCTTACCCCCGGGGTGGACATCCGCGTCCCGGCGTACTCGCCACGAAGGCGATGGCGAACCCGCGGCGGTGCGGGCTGAGTCCCGCACCTGAAACAGCGGCTCCGCCGCATTCCCAACACCTCTTAGCCGGTGACGGGTACGGCCAGTCCTTCGGCGGGGAGGTCCGAGCCGACGGCGTCGGGGGAGTAGCGGTGCAGCAGCCCCAGGCCCAGCTGAGCGCGTCGGACCCGTTCGCGGCCGAGCGCGACGGCGGTGTGGGTGAGATGGGTGCCGCTGGGGTAGATGTTCGGGGCGTTGCGCAGGCCGAACTTGACGTGGACCGGCGCGGCGACGCGCACGATCTCGGCGATCTCGAAGTGCCGGACGAACCCGCCCATGTCGTCGGGGGCTTCGACGTAGACGTCCAGCGGCAGGTCGGTGGCGGCGCGCAAGGCGGCCAGCTGTCCGATGCTGAGGTCGGTGGGCACGTTGTAGGTGTCGGCGCCCAGGTCCTCGGCGATGCGCACCGACGCCGGGTTCGCCAAGCCCATCTGGACGCTGATCTTGAACTGCAGGTCGGGCGGCAGGTCCCCGGCCTCACGCATTGCCGAGGCGACCTTGAGCACGCCGAGGTCGGTGATCAGCACGCTGCGGATGCCGGCTTCGGCGCTGCGGCGGACGTCCTCCAGCACGTGCACCAGCTGCTCGGTCCCGCGCGCCTGCCCGGCGACCGGGGCGCCGCCGGAGGAGACCGCCATCGCGCCGGTGTCCCAGCCCGCCAGCGGTCGTGCGAACAGGCTCACCTCGATCGAGCGGGCGGCGGCGGTGGTGGCCATGGCGGCGAGTTCGTCGTCGGTGAGCAGCATTCCGCCGCTGCCCTGGGAGATCCGGTGCACGAGGATCCCGCGCGCGTCGGCCTCGGCGAGCACCGCGTCGAGCACCTCGGGGCCTTCGGTGCTGGGGATCTCCACCCGGTACAGGGCGCCGTCGGGAAATCTCTTGTCGCTGGTGGCGGCGGTGTCGTCGGTGGGCAGACCGAGGGTTCGCAGGAAGTCACGCGTCTGGCGCACCTGGGTTCTCCGTTCGACATTCCGAACAACGTTCGCAAAATCGTATGGTCGCGAACGAAGGGTGGTCAAGACGACAGCTCGGACGGCGATCGAAATCAGGTACGATGTTCGAAATATCGGTCATCCGCGAGGTTGGCCAGAGCGGAAGGAGCGGCAGCGTTGGCACGAGCGGTACCAGCCGTGGAGCGGGCGTTCGACGTCCTCGAACTGTTCCTGGAGACCGATGAGCTCAGCGCGCCGGAGATCACCGCGCAGCTCGGTCTTCCCCGCACCACGGTGCACGAACTGGTCGGCACGCTCAACGAGCGGGGTTACCTGATGCCCACCGGGCGCGCCACCAACAAGTACCGGCTGGGCGTGCGCAGCTTCCAGCTCGGCTCGGCCTACGCCGAGCGGCTGGACCTGGCCAAGGAGGGCCAGCTGGTCGCCGAGGAGATCGCCGAGCGCTGCCAGGAGACCGTCCACGTGGGCGTGCGCGACGGCGCCGACGTCCTCTACGTCTCCAAGGTGGACAGCAGCCACCCGGTGCGGATGGTCTCCGCCGTCGGGCGCCGGCTGCCCGCGCACTGCACGGCCCTGGGCAAGACGCTGCTGGCCGCGCTGCCGCACGCGGAGGTCGAGGAGATCTACAGCGGGCACAAGCTCGACCCGATGACCGGGCACAGCATCACCAACCGCAAGGCGCTGCGCAAGGAGCTCGACGAGATCGCCGAGAACGGCGTGGCCCGCGAGTACTGCGAGTCCAACGAATCGGTCGCGTGCGTGGCTGCCCCGGTCCGCGACACCAGCGGTGAGATCGTCGCCGCCATGAGCATCTCGGTACCGATCCTGCGCTGGAACGACGAAACCGAGTCCGCGCTCCGCGACCTGGTCCGCGAAGGTGCCGCGGCCTTGTCGGAAAGGCTCGGCCACACCGCCTGATTCAGTGCCGGACGATGACCACCGGGCACTTGGAGTGCAGTGCTGAGCGCTGGCTGACCGAGCCCAGCAACGCGCCGTAGAAGCTGCCGTGGCCCCTGCTGCCGACGACCAGCAGGTCGGCCTCGGCCGAGGCGTCGATGAGGGCCTGGGCGGCGTGCCCGTGCACCAGCTCGCGCTCGATGGTCACCTCCGAATCGGCCTGCTGGAACTCCGAGACCGTGTCGTCCAGGCACTGCCGGGCGGAGTCCTCGAAGTCGTCCGGCGGCATCGGGCCGCCCTCCCAGGAGTAGAACGCCGGGAACTCCCAGGCGCTGATCGCGCGCACCGAGGAGCCGGTGAGCGCGGCCTGCTTGAGCGCCCAGCGCATGGCGCACTTCGAGGGTTCCGATCCGTCCACGCCGACGACGATCCTGCCGTGGTCCGTCATGACGACCTCCCGCGTTGGCTTTGTCCCCATGGAAGTACGCGCGGGCGATCGAGTCCAGTCCGCTCCGCGGCGCGCGGCGTGTCGACGCTATGGATAGCCGCGCCGGTGACACGAACGGGTTGGGGCGGGGGGATTCCGTTGTGATCGCTGATCTCCGTCCGCTACCGATGAGTCGCATCCGCGCCATCGACCGACGAGGAGCGACATGACTTCCAGCCAGACCGGGCGATTCCTGGTCCTACTCGAGGACGACTCGACGATCATCGGCACGCGGGAGCTGACCCGCCTGACCGGGATCCGGTGCGCCAACACCGCCGACGCGGCCGGAGCCGGGCCCGGCGAGCTGTTCAGCAGCGCAGGCGGGATCGTGCTGCACCAGCTCGGGGTCGCGCTGATCGACGCCGACGAGGAGCAGTTCGCGAACCTGACCCGCGCGGCGGGCGAAACGGGGCCCATCGCAGGGATCGAGGCCGAGCGCAGGGTGTTCGCGATCGGCCAGCCGGCGCCACCGGCGGACGGCGAGTTCACCTGGGGGTTGCAGGCCGTGCGCGCCGACGCCGCCACCGCCACCGGAGCGGGAGTGCGGGTGGCCGTGCTCGACACCGGTCTCGACGAGCAGCACCCGGACTTCGCCGGCCGGGACATCGTGACCGGGGCGTTCGTGGAGGGGCAGAGCGCCCACGACGGCCACGGGCACGGCACGCACGTCATCGGCACCGCGTGCGGCCCCCGCACCTCGCAGGCCGGTCCCGGCTACGGCATCGCGCACGAGGCCAGCATCTACGCGGGCAAGGTCCTCGGCGACGACGGATCGGGTTCCGACAGCGGGATCCTGTCGGGCATCGAGTGGGCGATCTCCAACAGCTGCTCGGTCGTGTCCATGTCGCTGGGCGCGCCCACCCAGCCCGGCCAGCCGTACTCGGAGGCGTTCGAACGCGTCGCGCGTCGCGCGCTGGAGCGCGGAACGCTGATCATCGCCGCGGCGGGCAACGAGAGCCAGCGGTCGGCGGGCGTCATCGCCCCCGTCGGGCACCCGGCGAACTGCCCGTCGGTGATGGGCGTGGGCGCGGTCGACTCGCAGCTGCAGGTCGCCGACTTCTCCTGCGGCACCGTCGACGACGTCGGGCAGGTCGACCTGGTGGGACCCGGCGTGGACGTCTACTCGAGCTGGCCCGGGGCCGAGCGCTACCGCAAGCTCGACGGCACGAGCATGGCCACCCCGCACGTCTCGGGCATCGCCGCGCTGCACGCGCAGCAGTCTCCGGATCGCGCGCGGGCGCTGTGGACGCGGCTCACCCAGTCGGCCCGGCGGCTGCCGCAGCCGGGCACCGACGTCGGCGCCGGGATCGTCCAGGCGCCGTGATGGGGGAGTGCGGGTGGCGGGTCACTGCTCGCCGCCCAGCTCGTCCTCGATCGCCCTGGCTGCCGCCCGCGTGCAGTTGCCCAGGTCCTCGGCGGCGGCTGCCGCCTGGTCGAGGGCCACGTGCACGTCGGGCGGTTCCGAGCCTCCGCCGCCGCTGTCGGCGGCCAGCAGGTCCAGCTGGCGCGCCAGCCTGGCGCTGGCCGCGCTGAGGTCCAGCAGCGCGTCACGTGCCCTGGCGGCCTCCACCGGGCTGCCCGCGATCGCGCGGGTGCCCTCGTGCAGGCGCTGACCGGCGACGGTGATCATGTCGGCGGTCGCGTTGACGTCGTGCCAACTCGTGGGTCGTGCGCTCATCGTCAGGCTCCCCGGTGTCGAACAGGCAGGCGTCGTGCAACCCGGCGCCACCGTCGTGCTGCCCTGGTACTACCCGCGAGACCGGGAACCCAAGCCTCCGCGCACCGCGCGCGAGACGAGCACCACACCCGCCGCTCCTGCGGCCACGGCCAAACGGCGCGGGACCGGGACCGCGATCCGCCTGCGGAACACGTCGTATCCCGAAGCGACGACGTGGTCGAGGATCTCGCCGTAGAGCACCGACGCCGTGCGCACGCAGGGGCGCGATTCGGGCGCCAGCATCGCGATGCCCGGTTCGGCGGCGCGGTAGTGCGCGCGGGTCCGCGCGACCTGGTCGGCCAGCGCGCGCCGGACCGGTCCGTCGGCGCGCCCCCGTCGGTGGCACCACAGCAGTCGGTCCCGGTCGACGCCGAAGACCTCCAGCTCGTCGCCGGGCAGGTACACCCGTCCCCGGTCGAGGTCCTCGCCGACGTCGCGCAGGAAGTTCGTCAGCTGGAACGCCACGCCCAGCGCGGCGGCCGCGGCGCGGGCCTCGTCGGCGGGGCCGACCGTGCCGAGCACCGGCAGCAGCTGCATCCCGATGACCGCGGCCGAGCCGTGCACGTAGCGCTCCAGGTCGGTCCTGCTCGGGTACTCGGTGACGGTGAGGTCCATCCGCATCGAGGACAGGAAGTCCTCGAACAGCACCGGGTCCACCCGGTGGCGCTGCACGGTGTCCGCCAGCGCCGCCAGCACCGGGTGCTCGCTGGTGCCGGTCTTGAGCGCGTCCCGCAGCCGCTGGTCGAGCTCGTCGAGGCGGTCGGCGCGCTGGGCGGTCGAGCCCTCGTGGACCTCGTCGACGATGTCGTCGACCCAGCGGGCGAATCCGTAGAGCGCGTGCACGGGAGGACGCCGCGACGGCGGCAGCAGGCGGGTCGCGAGGAAGTAGGTGCGGCCGTGCTCGGCGTTGAGCGCGCGACAGCGCAGGTAGGCCTCGCGCAGGTCGGCGGGAACCCCGGCGGAGTCGAGTTCACGGCGTGCTCCCACCGCCACCCAGGCACCCGCGTCCATGGCCAAATCTCAGCACATCGCGCCCGCGCGGGCGGCGTCGGTGGCGGGGTGGGGTGAACGGCGTCACGTGCGGGGACCGCCGGGCGCGAGCCGCATCCACGGCGGCCGCGCCCGGCGGATTTCACACGCGGAATCCCCTCTGCGTCCCGCGCGCCCGTGGGCCGCGAACCAGGGCCGCCCACGTGAACGGGACCGGCCCGGTGCGCACCCATGACGCAAGATCGCGGAACTATTTCCGCACCCCTTCCGAACAGGCGATGCGCAGGTCCACCACGGGCGTGGTGCGCGGTCAGGACGCCTTGCGGGACCCTTGGCCGGCCTCGGCCACGGCCTGCTCCAGGTCGGCCCGCTTCATCTTCGACCGGCCCTTGATGCCCAGCTGCTTGGCGCGGTCCTCGAGCTCGGACTTGGTCAGCTCCGAGAGGTCCTCGGTGGGCGCGGGCGCCCTGCCCTTGCGCGCTTCGTCGACGCTGCGGCGCAGCGCCTCGGTGAGGTCGATGACGTCGGTGGCCTCCGGCGGTGCCTCGGCCGCCTGCACCTCGCCGCCGCGCGCCTTCTCGGCCAGCAGCTCCTCGACCTGCTCGGTGTAGGTGTCGGAGTACTCCTCGGGCTGCCACTCGCCGCTCATCGACTCGATGATCGTGGTGGCCATCTGGAGCTCCTTGTCCGAGGGCTTGGACTGCTCGGGCTGGTCGCCGACCAGGTCGGCCGGATCGCGGATCTCGTCGGCGAAGTACAGCGTGTTGAGCGCCAGCACGTCGGTGTCGGCGCGCACGGCCGTGAGGTACTGCTTGCCCCGCAGCACGAACGTCGCGATGCCCGCCTGGCCGGTCTCCTCCATCGCGCGGCGCAGCAGGTTGTACGGCCGGAAGTGCTCCTTGGAGTTGGGCGCCAGCCAGTAGGTCTTCTGGAAGTGCACCGGATCGATCTCGGCGAGGTCCACGAAGGTGCTGATGTCGATGGTGCGGGAGCGGCCCGGCGCGATCTCCTCCAGCTCGGACTGCTCGACCGTGATGATCCCGTCGCCGTACTCGCGGCCCTTGACGATGTCGTTGAAGCCGACCTCGTCGCCGGTGGACTCGTTGACCCGCTTGTATCGGATCCGGTCGGTGGTGCCGCGCTGGTACTGGTGGAACGAGATCGTGTGGTCCTCGGTCGCGGCGTAGAGGCCGACCGGGATGGTCACCAGGCCGAAGTTGATCGACCCCGTCCAGATCTTGCGCGGCATGACGTCGCCTCCCATCGCCCGGCACCGGCGTCGGCACCTCCCACGATGAGGTGGGGGGCGCGTGATCGCACGGCTTCACCGCACCAGGCGGTGGGTCCCGTCCGGCAACCTGCGGGTGCGGCCGCGACGCGCGAGCAGCTCCAACAAGGGAACCGCGACGCGACGCGAGGTGTCCAGCGCACGTTTGGCCTCGCTGAGCGTGAACGGTTCGTCCAGCTCCTCCAGGTGCGGCAGCGCGGCGTGCTCGGCATCGGGCAGCAGCACCAGCGACGGACCCAGGCGCAGCAGAGCGCCGGTGCGTTCGGCGGCGGCGAGCTCCCGGTCGCCGATGCCGAGTTCGGCCAGTTCAGCGGCTGTGGGCGCGCGGAACGGGTGCTCCCGCAACCCGCTGCGCAGCACCTCCACGGCGTGGGCGACGCGCCGGGGCAGGGACCTTCCCGCGTCGCCGAGTCGGCCACCCCCGAGCGGGAGGCCCGCTTCGGCGGCGACGTCGGCGAGCAGCGCGGAGTCCGGGAGGCCCAGCGCCCGGACGGCCGCGCCCGACGGCATCCCGTCCTCCAGGGGGTGAGCGCTGCGGTGCTCGGCGTAGACCTCGTGCAGCCGCGCGGCGAGTTCGGCCCGGCGCTGATCCGACATCAGCCACGGGCCACCGGCGGGCGGCGCGGCGCCCATGGCGGTCAGCTCGGCGGAGCGCACGAGGCCGCGCCTGCGCAGCTCACCGGCCCAGTCCGGCGTGCCGTCCAGCTCGGACAGGGCCGCGGCGCGCAGCCGTCCCGCACCCCGCCGGTTCAGCGGGGGAGGGCGCACGTCCAGGACGGTGACCCCGCCGCGCACCCGGTGTCCGCCGGGGTCGCGCAGCAGCGCGCGATCCCCGATCCGCAGCGGCAGATCCTGCGCGAGCGTCAGCCGGGCCGTGTCGGACCCCAGCGGCCGCACACGGGCGTTCACGGCGGCCGAACCGATGTGCAGGACGAGCTCGCGCGGCAGGTCACCGGCCGGGCGGACGCGCACGTCGAGCACGTCGGTGGTCAGCCAGCGCTCCGGCGTGATCAGGGCGTGGCCGCGCCGGAGGCGGTCGAGATCGACACCGCGCAGGTTGACCGCCACCCGAGCCGGAGCGGTGATCGATTCCTCGGCGGTGCCCAGCGCGTGCAGCGCGCGGATCGGAGCGTCCAGCCCGGTCGGGGTGACGCGCAGGTGGTCGCCGACGCGCAGCGCGCCGCCCTGCAGCGTTCCGGTCACCACCGTCCCCGCGCCCCGGATGGCGAAGGCGCGGTCGATCCACAGCCGCACATCGGCATCGGGATCCGGGGGAGGGAGGCGGTGGAGCATCGCGTCCAGCGCCGCGGCGAGCTCGTCCATCCCGGCGCCGCTGCGTCCGCTGACCCGCACCGACGGGATGCCGGCCAGGCTCGTGCCGCGCAGCCGCCGGCGCGCCTGCTCCAGCGCCGGGCCGGGATCGGCGAGATCGCTGCGGGTGACGACCAGCAGCCCCTCGGAGACGCCCAGCGCGTCGAGCGCGTCGAGGTGCTCCGCCGACTGCGGCATCCAGCCCTCGTCGGCGGCCACCACGAACAGCACAGCGGGCACCGGGCCGACCCCGGCGAGCATGTTCGGCACGAACCGCTCGTGACCGGGCACGTCGACGAAGGCCACCCCGCACCCGTCGGCGAGCTGCGTCCACGCGAAGCCGAGGTCGATGGTCAGCTCACGGCGCCGCTCCTCGGCCCAGCGATCGGGTTCCATCCCGGTCAACCGCCGTATCAGCGTGGACTTGCCGTGGTCGACGTGGCCAGCCGTGGCAACCACGCGCATGAGACCTCCTAGTGCGCGGCGAGCACTGCGCGACGCAGCAGTTCGTCGTCGGCCGGTTCGATGGCGAAGAGGTCCAGCAGGCACCTGCCGCGCTCCTGGCGTGCGACGACCGGCGGATCGCCGAGACGCAGTTGCTTGGCGAACCGCCCGGGCAGGGCCACCGCCGCGCTCGGCAGCACCGCCCCGGGAGCCCCGCCGCCGCCGACGGTGGCGCCGGATTCGACCGCTTCGGCCGCGATCCCGGACGCCGCGAGCGAATCGGCCAGCGCCGCAGCGCGTTCGGCCAGCCCGGTCCGGTGCAACGCCTCGACCACGGGCGGGCGCGGACCGCGCACGGTGGCCTCCAGCGCGGCCAGCGTCAGCTTGTCCACCCGCAGCGCCCGCGCCAGCGGGTGGCGGCGCAGCCGTCGCACGACCTGCTCGCGGCCCAGCAGCAGCCCGCACTGCGGTCCGCCGAGGAGCTTGTCACCGCTGGCGATGACCAGGTCCGCGCCGTCGGCGAGGGTGCTCGCCGCGTCGGGTTCGCCGGGCAGCGCCGGGTTCGGCCGCAGCAGCCCTGAACCGATGTCGGCGACCACCGGGACGTCGAGCTCGCGCAGCTGCGAGACCGGGACCTCGGCGGTGAAGCCGCTGATCACGAAGTTCGACGGGTGGATCTTGAGCACGAACCCGGTGTCGGGACCCAGCGCCTGCAGGTAGTCGTCGATGCGCGCGCGGTTGGTCGCGCCGACCTCGTGCAGCCGCGCCCCGGTGGAGGTGAGCAGTTCGGGAACGCGGAATCCGTCGCCGATCTCCACCATCTCGCCGCGCGCCAGGACGATCTCCCGCCCTGCGGCCAGCGCCGTGGCCGCCAGCGCGAGCGCGGCAGCGCCGTTGTTCACCACGTGCGCGGCTTCGGCCCCGGGCACGGCCCGCAGCAAGGCCTCGACGGTCGACGCGCCGCGGGGTCCGCGGTCACCGGTGTCGAGGTCCAGCTCCACGTCGGTGGTTCCCGCCGCGACCTGCAGCGCCTCCCGCGCGGCCTGCGACAGCGGGGCGCGCCCGAGGTTGGTGTGCAGCAGGACGCCGGTCGCGTTGACCACGGGACGCAGCGCCGATGCCGAACCCGGCAGCGTCGCAATCGTTTCCGGAACCACGCGCTCCGGTGCGAGCAGTCCGTCGCGGGCGCGCTGGGCGACCTCCCGGACGGTCCGCACGACGAGGTCGTGGCCCAGTCGTTCGACGGCGGCGGCCACGTCCGGCTCGGCGAGCACCCGGTCGGTGCCCGGGACGTCGCGGCGGTGATCAGCCATGTGCCCACCATAGGAACGCACCTGGCCGCCCGCTCGTCGTCGGCGCTGCCGCCGGGGTGTCTCGTGTGGTGCGGACGCGGTCCGAGGATCGGAAATCCGGGTGAAATTCGGGCTCCGCGGCCTGGTTCGAGGGATCCTGGAGTGCGAGAGGGTGAACCGTGACAACGGCCGTTGACAACGTGGTTAGGCTTTCGCGCATGACTCGCGCACCGTGGCAGGGCAGTACCGGTGGATTGCTCGAAACCGGTGACCGGCTGCGATTGGCCGTGCAGGTGCGCGGACCCGAGGACGCGCCGACCGTGCTCGCCGTCCACGGATACCCCGACGACCACACCGTCTGGGACGGTGTCGTCGACGCGCTGTCCCACCGGTACCGGGTGGTCACCTACGACGTGCGCGGGGCCGGTGACTCGGACCGCCCGGCGACCACCGAGGGCTACCGCGTCGACCAGCTCGCCGACGACCTGTTCCGCGTCATCGACGCCGTCAGCCCGGACCGCCCGGTGCACCTGCTGGCGCACGACTGGGGCTCGGTGCAGTCCTGGCACGCGGTGACCGAACCGGGCGCCGCGTCGCGCATCGCCTCCTACACCTCGATCTCGGGCCCGGGCCTGGACCACTACGGGCAATGGCTGCGGTCGAAACTGCGCCCCAACCCGAGGGATCTGCGGGAACTGGCCGCCCAGCTGGCCTTCTCCGCCTACATCGCGTTCTTCCAGCTCCCCGCCCTGCCGGAACTGGCCTGGCGCAGCGGGATCATGTCCAAGCTCATCTCGACCCTGGAGCGCCTGGACCCCAAGGCCGCCGGGACACCGACCCGCCCGGTCACCTCCGACGGCATCAACGGCCTGGAGCTCTACCGCGCCAACGCCGGCCGGCTCGGCGACCCGGTCCAGCGGCACACCCGGATCCCGGTGCAGGTGCTGGCCCCCACCGGCGATCCGTTCGTGTCGACCCCACTGCAGACCGAGATCGAGGCGCTGGCCTCGGACCTGCGCGTGCGGCGACTCCCCGGTGGCCACTGGCTTCCCCGCAGCCGTCCGGAACTCGTCGCCCGGTGCGCCGCCGAGCTCGTCGACCACGTCGAGGGCGGCGAGCAGACCCGTGGTCTGCGCAGCGCCCGCGTGCTGCCCGGACGAGGCGAGTTCGCCGACCAGCTGGTGGTCATCACCGGCGCGGGCAACGGCATCGGACGTGCCACGGCTCAGGCCTTCGTCGCCGCAGGTGCGCACGTCGTGGCCGCCGACGTCGACCCGAAAGCCCTGCGGGAGACCGGTGAACTGCTCGGCGAGGCCGCCACCACCCACGAGGTCGACGTGTCCGACCAGGCCGCGATGGCCGAGTTCGCCCAGCGCGTGAGCACCGAGCTGGGCACGCCGGACGTGGTGATCAACAACGCCGGAATCGGACTGGCAGGGGCGTTCCTGGACACCACGGTGGCCGAGTGGGAGGACGTCATCGACGTCAACCTGTGGGGCGTCATCCACGGCTGCCGGTTGTTCGCGCGGCAGATGGCCGAACGCGGCGAGGGCGGGCGGATCATCAACGTGGCCTCCGCCGCCGCCTACCTGCCCTCCCGGGTGCTGCCCGCCTACAGCACCACCAAGGCCGCGGTGCTGCGGTTGAGCGAGTGCCTGCGCGTCGAGTTGGCCGCCGACGGCGTCAAGGTCACCGCGGTCTGCCCCGGCCTCGTCAACACCGGGATCACCACCAGCAGCCGCTTCGCGGGCACCGACGAGGCCGAGCAGGCCAAGCGCCGCCGAGCGGCCACCGAGCTCTACCAGCGCCGCGACTTCAGCCCGCAACGCGCCGCCGACGAGATCCTCCGCGCCACCAGACGTGCGCCCGCCATCGCCCCGGTGACCCCGGAAGCCCGCGCGGGACTGGTGCTCTCGCGGCTCACCCCGCGACTGCTGCGGGCTGCAGCCCGAGCCGACCACATGCCCAAGTAGGAGGTGGCATGGACCTGGACCCCGGTGACCCGGATCGCGTCGCGCTGCACGCCCGAGACGTGGAGTTCGACTGGTCCCAGCTGCCGATGCACTGGATACCCGGCGAGCCGTTCGCCACGCACTGGGTGAACTTCCTGCACCTGGTGCTGCCGGAAGGCGAGCGGTGGTTCGTCGAGGTGTTCAAGCAGGCGCTGCCGATGATCACCGACGAGCGCCTGACCGAGGACGTGCGCGGTTTCGTCGGCCAGGAAGCCATCCACGCCGAATCGCACCAGGGCGTGATCGACCACTTCGACGCCCACGGCCTGGACACCCGGCCGTACGTGGCGCAGGTCCGGTGGATGTTCCGCAAGAGCCTGGGTGACCGGCCGCTGCGCGGCAAGCGCGCCGAGGCCTGGCTGGTGCAGCGGCTGGCCCTGATCGCCGCGATCGAGCACTTCACCGCGTTCCTCGGCCAATGGGTGCTCGACGCCGAGGAACTGGACCTGGCCGGTGCGGACGCCACGATGCTGGACCTGCTGCGCTGGCACGGCGCCGAGGAGGTCGAGCACCGCGCGGTCGCCTTCGAGGTCTACCAGCACGTCCACGGCGGATACCTGCTGCGGCTGCAGTCGATGGCGCTCGCGACGATCGTGCTCACGGTCCTGTGGGTGCGGGGACTGCGCTTCCTGATGGCGCACGACCCGGTGCTGCGCGGCAGGCGCAAGCCCCGCTGGCGGGACCTGATCCGCACCGGACGCCTCGGCCTCACCCCGAGCTACCGGCAGCTGTTCGGCTCCATCCCGGCGTTCTTCCGGCCCGGCTACCACCCGTCGCAGCACGGTTCGACCGCGCAGGCGGTGGACTACCTGGCCGGCTCGCCCGCGGCGCTGGCGGCGGGCCACTAGATGACCGAGCTCCGACCGGAACCCACCGGCCCCAACCGGCTGATGCGCGTGCTGGACCGGGTGCTCGGCGGCGTGGAGTGGCTGCACCGCAACAGCCGTCGCAACGCCGGTGCCCCCCGACCGGTGGACCACGACCTGCCGCTGGTGATCTCCGAGATCCGGATCGAAGCCGACGGCGTGCGCAGCCTCCGGCTGAGCAGGCCCGGCGGCGGACCGCTGCCCGCCTGGCAACCCGGCGCGCACCTGGACGTGCTGCTGCCCTCCGGTCGCACGCGGCAGTACTCGCTGTGCGGGCCGCCGGGGGAGAGGCGCCACTACCGGATCGCGGTGCGGCGCTTGGCCGACGGCGCGGGCGGATCACGCGAGATCCACGACGAGCTCTCCGAGGGCGACCGGATCGTGGTGCGCGGTCCGCGCAACGCGTTCCCGTTCGTGCGCGGACGCTCCTACCTCTTCGTCGCGGGCGGTATCGGGATCACCCCGATCCTGCCGATGGTGCGCGCCGCCAGGACCCGAGGCGCCGACTGGCGGCTGGTCTACACCGGGCGGTCGCGCGCGTCGATGCCGTTCCTCGGCGAGATCGGCGACCTGCCGGCGGACCGCGTGTGGATCCGTCCCGACACGGAGTTCGGCGTTCCCGCCGCCGGGGGCGAACTGCTCGCCCACGCCCCGCTGGGCGCCGCGGTCTACGCCTGCGGCCCGGTGCCGATGATCACCTCGCTGCGCCTGGACCTTCCCGGCAGCACAGCGAAAGGCCTGCACTGGGAACGGTTCTCGGCGCCCCCGATCATCGACGGCCGGGCCTTCAGCGTGGAGCTGGCGCGCAGCGGGCGCACGGTCGAGGTGCCCGCCGACCGCACCGCGCTGGACGCGATCGGCGAGGTGGTGCCGGAGGTCGCCTACTCGTGCCGGCAGGGCTTCTGCGGCACCTGCCACGTCCCGCTGCTGTCCGGCGAGGTGCGCAGGCGCGGCCGGGCGCGCGGCGACGACGTGGCGCTCTGCGTGGACCGAGGACGGGGGCACATCGCCGTCGACCTGTGAAGGACCCCGGTCGGGGGACCGGAGGGGAGCGGGGTCGTCCGGATGCGGGACCGGGCGACCCCGCGAAAAAACGCTTCCTGGCGACCGGGTGGCCCCGTAGCCTCGGTCGCAGGCGAGCTGGGGAGGAACCGTGCAACGCGACGGGCTGACGGAGATCACCTCGACCGAGGAGTTGGAGGAGGCCGTCGGCGCACCGCTGCAACGCGTCCTGGACAAGGAACGCGACTCGCTGCACCCGCTGGACCGCGAATGGCTGGCCGCGTCACCGTTCTGCCTGGTCGCGACCTCCGACGCCGAGGGCCGGTGCGACGTCTCACCGAAGGGCGACCCGGCCGGGTTCACGCTCGTCCTCGACGAGCGCACCATCGCCGTACCGGAACGGCCCGGCAACCGCCGCGTCGACGGCTTCCGCAACGTGCTGGCCAACCCGCACGTGGGCCTCATCTACTTCCTGCCGGGACGCGGCGACACGCTGCGGATCAACGGTCGCGCGAGGCTGCTGCGCGACGCCCCGTTCTTCGAGCGGATGGTCGTGAAGGGCCACCGGCCCGGCGTCGCGCTCCTCGTGGAGATCGAGCAGGTCTTCCACCACTGCTCCAAGGCGTTCCTGCGCTCCCGGCTCTGGGACCCCAACACCTGGGACCCCGAGGCCGTCCCGTCCCGCGCGCACATCGCCAAGAGCCTCGAACGCCCGCACGACTCGATGGCCGAGCTGGAGCGCTACTACTCCGCCGAGCGCTACGAGGCCCTGCTCTACGACCCCGCGGACTGACCTAGCGCGGCATCGCGGAAGCGGGCCGGGGTGATCGCGTAGTACCGGCGGAACCACCTGGTCAGGTGGCTCTGATCGGCGAATCCGGCCTCCGCGGCAGCCTCGGCCGGAGTCCGCCCGGACTCCGCGACCCATCCTGGGGGAGCGGCGGTGACCGCTCCGAGCCGGACCAAGGTCCGCAAGGGACTCGCCCTGCACCCGTGACGCGAGGTGTGGGAGATCGTGAACGTGGGTAGCCTCCGGGACATGGCGGCCACGTGGCTGAACTGGCCGGTGTTGCGGCAGCTCACCGGGCCCGACCGGCTGGGCAGGGGCCCGGCGTCGCGGTCCCGGCGCACCGACGAGCTGAGGGCCCGCACCAGCGACGCCGACGGCGTCACGCGCTCGGTGTGCCCGTACTGCGCCGTGGGATGCGGCCAGCGGATCTTCACCTCCGATGGCCGCATCACCCAGATCGAGGGCGACCCGGAATCGCCGATCAGCCGGGGGCGCCTGTGCCCCAAGGGCTCGGCCAGCCGAGAGCTGGTCACCTCACCGCTGCGCGAGACCAAGGTCCGCTACCGCCGTCCGCACGGCAGCGAGTGGGAGGACCTCGACCTCGACGTCGCGCTGGACATGATCGCCGACCGGGTGCTGGCCACCCGCGACGCCACCTGGGAGGACACCGACGACCAAGGCAGACCGCTGCGGCGCACCATGGGCATCGCGAGCCTCGGAGGAGCGACCCTCGACAACGAGGAGAACTACCTCATGAAGAAGCTCTACACCGCCCTGGGCGCGCTCCAGGTGGAGAACCAGGCGCGCATTTGACACTCCTCCACGGTGCCCGGTCTGGGCACCTCCTTCGGGCGTGGCGGCGCCACCACCTTCCAGCAGGACCTCGCCGAATCGGACTGCATCCTCATCCAGGGCTCCAACATGGCCGAAGCCCACCCGGTCGGGTTCCAGTGGGTCATGGAGGCCAAGAAGCGCGGCGCCACGATCATCCACGTCGACCCGCGCTACACCCGCACGTCGGCGGTGGCGCACAAGCACCTCGCGCTGCGGGCCGGGAGCGACATCGCGTTCCTCGGCGGGCTGATCAACCACGTGCTCAGCCGCGACGCGCACTTCCACGACTACGTGGTCGCCTACACCAACGCGGCCATGATCGTCGGTGAGGAGTTCGCCGACACCGAGGATCTCGACGGCCTGTTCTCCGGCTTCGACCCCGAAGCCGGCAGCTACGACGTCACGACCTGGCAGTATTGGGGAAGCCAGGCCGGACCCGCCGTTGGCGGCCACGGGACCGAGGAGGCGCCGAGCACCCGGCACGGCCGGGAACGCGCCAGCAGCCGTCCCGAGCGCAGCGGATCCGGGGGTCCCGTCTACCACGGGCACCCCGACTCCGACCCGACGCTGCAGCACCCGCGCTGCGTGTTCCAGCTGCTCAAGCGCCACTACGCGCGTTACACCCCGGACGTGGTGGAGGAGATCTGCGGCATCTCCCAGGAGGACTTCGCCTGGGTCGCCGACCAGCTCGTCACCCACTCCGGACGTGACCGCACCTCGGCCATCGCCTACGCCGTGGGCTGGACCCACCACACCGTCGGCGTGCAGTACATCCGCGCCGCCTCGATCCTGCAGCTGCTGCTGGGCAACATCGGCCGGCCCGGCGGAGGCATCCTCGCGCTGCGCGGGCACGCCAGCATCCAGGGCTCCACCGACATCCCGACCCTGTTCAACCTGCTGCCCGGCTACATCCCGATGCCGCACGCGCACACCGACACCGACCTGGAGTCCTTCGTCGCCGACGACGAGCTGGCCTGCGGCTACTGGGCCAACATCCGCTCCTACCTGGTCAGCCTGCTCAAGTCCTGGTGGGGCGAGCACGCCACCGCCGACAACGACTTCTGCTTCGACCGGCTGCCCCGGCTCACCGGCGACCACGGCACCTTCCAGACGGTGCTCGACCAGATCGAGGGCAAGTGCAAGGGCTACTTCGTCATCGGCGAGAACCCGGCCGTGGGCACCGCCAACGCCCGCCAGCAGCGCATGGGCCTTGCCGCGCTGGACTGGCTGGTCGTGCGCGACCTGCACATGATCGAGACCGCCACCTTCTGGAAGGACGGTCCCGAGATCGAGACCGGCGAGATGCGCACCGCCGACCTCGGCACCGAGGTGTTCTTCCTGCCCGCCGCCACGCACACCGAGAAGGACGGTTCGTTCACCAACACCCAGCGCCTCCTGCAGTGGCACCACAAGGCCGTCGAACCGACCGGCGACCAGCGCAGCGACCTGTGGTTCTACTACCACCTGGGCCGCCGCATCCGGGACAAGCTCACCGGCGAGACCGAACGCGACCGCGCGGTGCTGGAGCTGACCTGGGACTACCCGACGCACGGCGAGATCGCCGAACCGAGCGCGGAAGCCGTGCTCGCCGAGATCAACGGCTACGACGGCGACGGTCGGCCGCTGTCGGCCTACCCGCAGCTGCGCTCCGACGGATCCACCCGCTGCGGCTGCT
The DNA here is from genome assembly GCF_054778355.1 of Saccharopolyspora tripterygii. Lineage (NCBI taxonomy): Bacteria > Bacillati > Actinomycetota > Actinomycetes > Pseudonocardiales > Pseudonocardiaceae > Saccharopolyspora > Saccharopolyspora tripterygii. The sequence continues at coordinate 49,063 of NZ_BAAGZP010000029.1, forward strand.
GGATCTACTGCGGCGTCACCGCCGACGGCGTCAACCAGTCCGCCCGCCGCGTTCCCGCCGAGCAGCAGGACCGGGTCGCGCGGAAGTGGGGCTGGGCGTGGCCCGCGAACCGCCGCATCCTCTACAACCGCGCCTCCGCCGATCCCGACGGCAACCCGTGGAGCGAGCGCAAGGCCTACGTCTGGTGGGACGCCGGGCGCGGCGAGTGGACCGGCCACGACGTCCCCGACTTCGACAAGACCAAGCGCCCCGACTACCAGCCGGAGGACGGCGCCGTCGGACCCGAGGGAATCGCGGGCACCGACCCGTTCATCATGCAGAGCGACGGCCGAGGCTGGCTCTACGTGCCCGCCGGCCTCGTCGACGGCCCCTTCCCCGCGCACTACGAACCGCAGGAATCCCCGGTCGCCAACCTCCTGCACCCCCACCAGCAGCGGAACCCCGCGCGGCAGATCCACTCGCGCCCGGAGAACCGCTACCAGCCCAGCGGCGACGAACCCGGCAGCGACGTCTTCCCGTACGTGTTCACCACGTTCCGGCTCACCGAGCACCACACCGCCGGCGGCATGAGCCGCTGGCTGCGGCACCTCAGCGAGCTCGCCCCCGCGATGTTCCTCGAGGTCTCCCCGGAGTTGGCGGCCGAACGAGGCCTCCAGCACGGCGGCTGGGCCACCGTCGTCACCGCTCGCAGCGCCATCGAGGGCCGGGTGATGGTGACCGAGCGGATGCGGCCGCTGCTGATCGGCGGCCGCACGCTGCACCAGATCGGCATCCCCTGGCACTGGGGGCCCAACGGGCTGACCACCGGCGACGCCGCCAACGAGCTGATCGGCGTGGCGCTGGACCCCAACGTGCACATCATGGAGACCAAGGCCGGGGCCTGCGACGTCCGGCCCGGACGCCGTCCGCGCGCCTCGGCGCTCCACCGCCTGGTCGCCGAGTACCGCGACCGCGCGGGCATCGACGAGCGCACCGGCACCGAGCACGCGGACGACCCGAGAGTGGGAGGAGACTGAGCGTGAGCGTCAACCGGCTGTCGGGACCGTTGGACGACCCGGCGGGGGAGACCGGATACCCGCCGCAGCCCCGCGCGGGGTTCTTCACCGACACCAGCGTGTGCATCGGCTGCAAGGCCTGCGAGGTCGCCTGCAAGCAGTGGAACCTCCTGCCCGAGGACGGCCTGGACCTCACGGGCATGTCCTACGACAACACCGAGGCGCTCAGCGGCACCACCTGGCGGCACGTCGCCTTCGTCGAGCAGAGCGGAACGCCCGAGGAACTCGGCATGCCCGCCTTCGGCGCTCCCGACGAGCAGCAGGTGCGCTGGCTGATGTCCTCCGACGTCTGCAAGCACTGCACGCACGCCGCCTGCCTCGACGTGTGCCCGACCGGCGCGCTGATCCGCACCGAGCACGGCACCGTGCTGGTGCAGGACGACGTGTGCAACGGCTGCGGCTACTGCGTGCCTGCCTGCCCCTACGGCGTCATCGACATGCGTCCCGACACCGGCGGCGCGGCCAAGTGCACGATGTGCCAGGACCGCTTGGGCGCCGGGCTCATGCCCGCCTGCGCCACGGCCTGCCCCACGGAGTCCATCCAGTACGGCCCCCTCGACGAGCTGCGGGAGCGCGCCGCGATGCGCGTCGACGAGCTGCACGAGCAGGGCGTGACCAGCGCGCGCCTCTACGGCCACGACCCGAGCGATGGTGTCGGCGGCGACGGGGCGTTCTTCCTGCTGCTCGACGACCCCGAGGTCTACGGGCTGCCGCCGGACCCGGTCGTCACGACCCGCGACCTGCCCTCGATGTGGCGGCACGCGGCCGCCGGCGCGCTCACCGCGGCGGCGCTGATCGCCGGATCCTTCCTCGGGAGGCGCGGGTGAGCTCCTACTACGGCCTGCCGGTGCTCAAGGAGCCGGTGTGGAAGGTTCCGGACGTCCCGGCCTACCTCTACCTCGGCGGCATGGCCGGTGCGTCCTCGACGATGGCGCTGCTGGCCGATGTCACCGGTCGCAGGCAGCTGGCGCGGGCGGGTCGGGTGGCAGCGGCGGTGGGCGCCACCGCGAGCGTCGGAGCCCTGGTGCACGACCTGGGGCGCCCGGCGCGGTTCCTGCACATGCTGCGGGTGTTCAAACCGACCTCACCGCTCAGCGTGGGGTCCTGGATCCTCGCGCCCTTCTCGGGCCTGGCCGGTGCGGCCGCCGCCAGCGAGCTCACCGGACTGCTGCCGGTTCCGGGCAAGGCGGCCGGGATGCTGGCGGGCGTGCTGGCACCGGCCATGACCACCTACACCGCGGTCCTGCTCGCCGACACCGCCGTGCCGGGCTGGCACGAGGCCTACCGGGAGCTGCCGTTCGTGTTCGCCGGGAGCGCGGTCGCCAGCGCCGGGGCGGTCGGGCTGGTCGCGGCGCCTGCGCAAGCCCGCCCTGCCCGCCGGATGGCGGTGGCGGGTTCGGCGTTGGAGCTGGCCGCGAGCAGGCGCATGGAGTCCCGCTTGGGCTTGGCGGCGGAGGCCTACCGCACCGGGCGGGCGGGTGCGGTGCTGCGCGTGGCGCGCGCGTCCACCGCGGTGGGCGCGGGACTGGCGCTGGTTGCGGGGCGCAGCCGGGCGGCCGGTGTCGCGGCGGGGGCCTGCCTGACCCTCGGCGCGGTCGCCACCCGCTACGGCGTGTTCGAAGCCGGTCGGGAAACGGCTCGCGACCCCCGCTACGTCGTCGAGCCACAGCGCGAACGCGTGGGCGAACCAGGGTCGGAAGTCCGTGGCGAAGTGCACAGATCGAGTTCGGGTGGTGACATCCGGTAGTCACTCACGTGAGTGAGTAGTGGTTCAAGTCTCACACTCCGTGGTTTGATTTCAGGTGAATAACGCATTTCTGATCAAGAAATGACCAGCTGAAACGTCGCAATCGCTGCGATCTTGATTGCGTTTCTATGACGAGTGCCACTCGCTGTGAGTTTTGTTCACGCTTTTCAGCTACGTAGCGTTGCCCGGCGTCGGCGCCCCCGAGCCGACAGCAAGACCGGAAGTCCGCAGCGCCGAACCCTGCCCGGCGGGCTTTCCGAAACCCCGAGACGCATTGCGGGCAGGGACGTGACGACCGGCCGGGAACCCGGTGCGGACGGCCGAGGCCGACCGCGCGGGACGCCGGAACCTGGACGGCACGAAGGCGTTGCTGGAGATAAGACTGACAATGGGCAAGCACAGCAAGTCCACCACCCGTCGCAACCTCGCCCGCGTCGCCGTCGCCGGCGTTGCCGTCGCCGCGCCGTTCGCCATGACCCTGCCGGCCAACGCGGCCTCGGAGTCCACGTGGGACGCCGTCGCGCAGTGCGAGAGCGGTGGCGACTGGAGCATCAGCACCGGCAACGGTTACTACGGCGGCCTGCAGTTCAACCAGTCCACCTGGTCGGCCTACGGCGGCGACAACTACGGCTCGAACGCCGCGCAGGCCAGCAAGTCGCAGCAGATCGCCGTGGCCGAGCGCGTGCTCCAGGCGCAGGGCCCGGGGGCGTGGCCGGTGTGCTCGAAGAAGGCCGGCCTGAGCAAGAGCGGCAGCGCCGAGCACCAGGACGTCGACTCGGACAGCAGCAAGAAGAGCACCGAGAAGAAGTCCACCACCAAGAAGAAGAACCCGGTCAAGAAGACCGTCAAGGTCGAGGGCACCTACACCGTCCAGAACGGTGACACGCTGGGTTCGATCGCCCAGGCCGCCGGCGTGAGCTGGGAGTCGATCTTCGACAAGAACCGTTCGGCCATCAAGGACGCGAACGTGATCTTCCCGGGTCAGCAGCTCGCCATCAAGTGACCCACCCCGTCTTCGGACCAGGGTGCGCATGAACGAGGGACCCCGCCTGCCTCTCTCCGGCGGGGTCCCTCGTCTGCGATCTGCGGTGCGCCTCTCACTTGAACTTGCGGCGGCGCAGGTCGTTCCGGATGTCCCATGCGGTCCAGCCGATTCCGGCGAAGGCGAAGAAGCCCAGCATCAGCACGAGTTCGGTCACGTCCGGCTCCCTTCGGATCTTGACGGCCACCGTCGGGATCAAATCCGAGAGTAATTGCACGTTCGTTGATCGCCGAGCGTATCGCCGCAATAGACCCCAACGGGTGAGCGTGCGAAGTGGAAAGATCCGCCGTTCGGCCTCAAAACCGCACAACCGCAACGAAATGTCGCGAGATGCGAAATCTGCTCCGATCTCCGGAGCTCATCCGCCGATCACCTAACGTGCCCTCGCGACATCATCCCGAGTGATTGCTGCTCGTTCGCGGGACGTATCGGCATGTCAGCGCAGCGGACCTAGCCAGCTGCGGCGGACCATTGACGTGACCGCACTCACCCCGCGTGCCCCGACCCCCGACCTTCGGAAAGGGGACCCCCGATGTTCATCGCACTACAGCTGGACGCCGCAGCCGATTCCGGGTTCGACAGCTGGGTCGGACCCGCTGCCATCACGGCCGGTTTCCTGCTCTTGATCGTCGCGCTGTTTCGCCGGAGCCGGGCCACACTGGCCAGGAAGCGCAGGGCGACGCGCACGAGTGCGGCCGATTAGCGGTGTCGCGCAGCCCTGAGCCGACCCGGCGTGCCGCGTGCGACGGCCGCCCGAGGGGGGAGGGGACGCATGTCCGACACCACGCGGGAGACCGACGAGCCGACGGTCGACCAGACACCGGCCCAGCGCCAGTCGCCCGATCGGCGGCCGAGCTCCGGCCGTCGACGACCGCCTGACCAGACCCAGGGCGCTGACCAGCGCTGGAAGGTCGTTCCCGCGCCCGTCAGCGAGCCCGCCGATGCCCGTCGGACGGGCCTGCGCACCGCGATGGCCATCAACGCCGGCCGGATGGCGGCGTCGCTGTCGCAGCGTCTCGGTCTCGGCTCCGGTGGCATGATCGGTGGCCGATTGGCGCTGACGCTACAGCCCGATCTCCTGCAGCAGCTGGCAACCGGTCGGCGTGTCGTCATGGTCACCGGAACGAACGGCAAGACCACCACCACGCAGATGGTCGCCGAGGCGCTGCGCGCGCAGGCACCCGCGGTCAGCAACGCGACCGGAGCGAACATGCTCGACGGTCACGTCGCCGCGCTGCTGACCCAGCTCGACGCCCCCTTCGCCGCGCTGGAGGTCGACGAGCTGCACCTGGCACAGGTCACCGATCGCTTCGAGCCGTCCGCCATCCTGCTGCTGAACCTCAGCCGCGACCAGCTCGACCGCGTGGGCGAGGTGCGCACCGTGGCCGCCAGCCTTCAAGGAGCGCTCACCCAGGCCCCGGGCGCGCACGTCATCGCCAACCGCGACGACCCCAACATCGTGTTCGCCGCCGCGGGCCACCCGAACGTCACCTGGATCTCCGGCGGCGTGCGCTGGCGCGACGACGCGCTCAACTGCCCGCAGTGCGGTGCCTTCATCGGCGACGTCGACCGCGACTGGCGCTGCCAGTGCGGGCTCGCGCGGCCGCCCGCCGACTGGAAGGTCACCGACACCGGCGTCCTGGACTCCGAGGGCACCCACCACGAGCTCGCCCTCGCCCTGCCCGGCCACGTCAACCGCGTCAACGCCACCTTCGCGCTGGCCGCGGCGCTGCAGCTCGGCGGCGAGGAAGCCCCGGCGCTGGCACGCGTCCGTCGCATCTCGCAAGCGGCCGGCCGCTACGACACGGTCCGGCTCGGTGGACGCCGGGTCAGGCTGTTGCTGGCCAAGAACCCCGCCAGCTGGCTGGAGATGCTCGACCTGGTCTCCACCAACGAGGAACCGCTGGTCCTGGTGGTCAACAGCCGCGAAGCCGACGGGTACGACGTCTCGTGGTTGTGGGACGTGGACTTCGAGATGCTTCGCGGTCGGTCCGTTCAGGTCGCGGGCGACCGCGCGCTGGACCTCGCGGTGCGCCTCCGCTACGCCGGAGTGCGGGCCAGCGTCGCCTCCACGGTCGAGGTCGCCCTCGGTGGCACCGAAAGCGGACTGCCCGACGTCATCGCCAACTACACCGCTTTCCGTGACCTGCTCACCAGGAGCCGCACATGACCGGGGAACGAGTCCGCATCGCCCTCGTCCTGCCCGACCTGCTGGGCACCTACGGCGACCGCGGCAACGCGATCGTGCTCTCCCAGCGGCTGCGCTGGCGCGGCATCGGCAGCGAGCTGGTCACCGTCCTGTCCTCCGACGACTCCGTCCCCGATGACTGCGACCTGTACCTGATCGGTGGCGGCGAGGACGTCGCGCAGGTCGCCGCCGTCCGCTTCCTGCGCCGGGGTGCCGGGCTGGCCCGCGCGGTGGAGCGTGGTGTGCCTGTGCTGGGGATCTGCGGCGGGCTGCAGGTGCTGGGAACGGGCTTCGTCACCGGCGACGGCCGGCGCCACGAAGGGCTCGGTCTCGTCGACGCCACGACCGAGCCGGGGCGCGGGCGCGCGATCGGCGAGGTCACCACCCAGTCCACGCTCGGCGGCGTCGGCATGCTCACCGGTTTCGAGAACCACCTCGGGCGCACGACGCTCGGGCCCGGTTCGCACGCGCTGGGCAAGGTCGTGCGCGGCGTCGGCAACGGCCGCGACGAGGCTGAGGGCGCGGTGACCGGGCACGTCGTCTGCACCTACATGCACGGCCCGGTGCTGGCGCGGAACCCGAAGCTGGCCGACCTGCTGCTGGAGTGGGCGCTGGGCGAACCGCTGGCCCCGGTCCCGGACCCGCCGGAGCTCAAGGCGCTGCGCACCGAGCGCACCCGGGTGCACGTGCGCAACCGCAAGTAGTCAGCGACGAGCGAGCCGGCCCAGCTTCTGCAGGGCCGGCTTCAGCTCGGGGGCCCGTAGCAGCGCGAGCGCCCCGAGGCTGACGGCCAGCACGACGATCCCGTGCAGCACCAGGGCCAGCCACGCGTCCACCATCGGGTTCAGCGGCCCGGTCAGCGCGCGCACCCCGGCGAGCACCGCCAGCGAGCACAGCGCCCCGGCGGTGCTCGCCAGCAGCGCGCGGAGGCAGCCCACCACCGTCGACCCGGTGCGCAGCGAGCCGAGGCGGGCGCGCAGCCAGACCTGCCCGACCACGGCACCCAGGAGGAAGCTCGCCGACATCGCCGCGGTCACCCCGAGCACCACGTCCTGCGGGTCCACGGTGGCCAGCACCAGGTAGCACAGCACGCTGCGCACGGCGACCATGATCACGTTGATCCAGGTCGGGGTGCGCGCGTCGTGCATCGCGTAGAAGGCGCGCAGCTGCAGCATGGTGATCCCGAACGGCACGACGCCCGCGGCCGCAGCGGCCAGCGCCCATCCGAGTCGCCCGGCGGCGGCGACGTCGCTGGCACCCAGCGAGAAGAAGGCGACCGCGAGCGGGCCGCCCGCCACCACCAGCAGGGCGCTCACCGGCATCAGCAGCACCGCGGTCATCCGCGTGCCCCAGGCGACGTCGTCGACGAACGCGCGGGTCTTCCCGGACGCCGCGGCCTGGCTGATCCGCGGCATCAGCGCCGTCAGCAGCGACACGCCCAGCACGCCGTAGGGGACCTGGGACAGCAGCCACGCGTAGTTGAACGTCGCCACGCTGCCCGGGGTGCCCTGCGCGGTCACGCGGGTGATCACGACCATCCCGGCCTGGCTGATCAGCGTGTAGAGCACCACCCAGCCGGCCAGCCCGCCGAACTCCGAGAGCCGCCGGTCCCATCCCCACCGCCACCGGTAGCGGAACCCGCTGCGCCGCAACGACACGACCATCACCAGCAACTGGGTGGTGATCCCGGCCAGCGTGCCGAGCCCGAGCACCAGCAGTTTCGGCTCGCCGATGCGCACCGGGTCGGTGGAGATCTCGCCGGGCATCAGCGCGTAGACGATCACGGTGGTGATCACCACGAGGTTGTTGCACACCGGGGCCCACGCGGGAGTGCCGAACAGCCCGCGGACGTTGAGGATCGCCTGCAGCAGTGCCGACATGCCGTAGCAGACGATGCCTGGCAGCAGCAGGTAGGCGAACGCGGTGGTCAGCTCCGCGTTGGCGCGGGTGTCGGGCCCCAGGTACAGAGCGGTGAGCAGTCCGGCGCCGGCCACCGCGACGGCGGTGGCGACGCCGAGAAGCACCGCGCCCATGGTGATCATCCACTGCGCGTAGGACTGGCCGTGCTCGGGCCCCTCCTGCTGCGCGCGCACCAGCAGCGGAACGGCGATGCTGGTGAGCACCCCGCCCAGCAGCAGCTCGTTGACGACGGTGGGCAGCGTGTTGGCCACGGTGTAGGAGTCGTTGACCATGCCCAGCCCGAGGACCACCACGAGCAGGACCTTGGCGAGCAGGCCGCTGATCCTGCTGGTCGCGGTGGCCACGGCCATGGCCGCGCTCGCACGGGCCAGTGAGGGGCTTCGGACACCGGTCTTGGCCTGATCGACCACGTAGCCCCTCCCATCGGCTCGTTCGATGCTGAAGGTGCCACGAAACACCCGCTCTCGCCGGGTGAACCGGTTCCGTGGCACGCTGATCGAGAGGCCTGTGAAAGGGGTGCGCGCGTGATCGTGTTCGGTGTCGTCCTGCTGGTCGCCGGTGCGGTGGTGGCGATCGCCTTCGGCGGCGACGCGGGTGGCTGGTTGCTGCCGGTGGGCCTGATGGCCGCGGGGGCGGGGATCAGCCTCGCCGGGCTGGTCGCCCGGCTGCGCCGGTCGCCCGTGCGGGCCGCGGTCCGGGCGCATCGCGCGGGGGCGGCGGGATCCCCGTTCGACCGCGTCAAGGCAGTGCCGTCGATGGTCGGGTCGACCGCGCGCGGCCGGAACCCCGAGCTCCCGCGCTACCAGGCCTTGCTGTGGCTCATCGCCCTGGTCTACCTCGTCTCGCCGATCGACTTCATCCCGGACTTCCTGCCGCTGCTGGGCATCGGCGACGACATCGGAGTCGCCAGCTGGTTGCTGAGCAGCCTCTACGCGGAGTCGGGCAACTACCTCGCCGGCCGCGAGCGCCCGCGCGAGGTCGAGCCGGGGGAGTAGCGGCGGACCTCAGCGCCCTGGATCGCCCGCCGACGGTGCGACGTACTTCGACTCGCGCTTCGCCCGCCGGCCGAACATCGCGTGGTCGAGGGACCAGTTCCCGGCGTTGAACCCCATCGCGAGCGCGGCCGCGCCGATGGCCAGGGGCAGTTCGAACCCGTCCGGTGCGAACAGGCCGTGCGGCAGGTGGACGAAGAGGATCGCTCCGGCCATGTCGAGCGCCACCGCCAGTCCGACCAGCGGCAGCGCGATGCCGAGGACCAGCAGCACACCGCCGATGAGCTCCACGAGCGTCGCGTACCAGGCGGCGACCTGCGGCAGCGGCACGCCCATCGCGCCGAAGTTCTGCGCGGTGGCCGGAACTCCCCAGGTCACGAGCTTCTGCCAGCCGTGCGCGATGAGGACGATCCCCACGCCGACGCGGCCGATGAGGGTGAACGAGCTGCGAAGCGCGTTCATGCCTACTCCTGTGCTGTGCGGGTCCTCCCAGTGTCGGCGTGATCGACTCGGCCGTCATCTCGGGCTCAGCGCGTCAGCTCCGCTGAACGCGGAAGTGCCCCGGCGGAACGGCGGTTCCACCGGGGCACTCGCGCTAGGAGCTGTTGAGGATTGCGGCGGAGCCGCTGTTTCAGGTGTGAGACTCAGCCTGCACCGCTACCCGCACCGCCACGCAACGCAACTCACGAACAGCTACTAGGAGGACCTCACTTGAGGAGGTTGCGCGCCATCACCATGCGCTGGACCTGGTTGGTGCCCTCGTAGATCTGCGTGATCTTGGCGTCGCGCATCATGCGCTCGACCGGGAAGTCGCGGGTGTAGCCGGCGCCGCCGAAGAGCTGGACGGCGTCGGTGGTGACCTCCATGGCCACGTCCGAGGCGAAGCACTTCGCCGCCGCCGAGATGAAGCCGAGGTTGGGCTCACCGCGCTCGGCGCGGGCCGCGGCCACGTAGACCATCTGACGCGCGGACTCGACCTTCATCGCCATGTCGGCGAGCATGAACTGCACGCCCTGGAACTCGGCGATGGACTTGCCGAACTGCTTGCGCTCCTTGACGTAGGCCAGCGCCTGGTCCAGCGCCCCCTGCGCGATGCCGACGGCCTGGGCGCCGATCGTGGGCCGCGTGTGGTCGAGGGTCTTGAGCGCCGTCTTGAAGCCGGTGCCCGGCTCGCCGATGATCCGGTCGGCCGGGATGGTGGCGTCCTCGAAGTACAGCTCGACGGTGGGCGAACCCTTGATGCCGAGCTTCTTCTCCTTAGGGCCGACGGTGAAGCCCGGGTCGTCGGCGTGCACCGCGAAGGCGCTGATGCCGTTGGCGCCCTTCTCCGCGTCGGTCACGGCCATGACCGTGTACCACTTCGACACGCCACCGTTGGTGATCCAGCACTTGCTGCCGTTGAGCACCCAGTTGTCGCCGTCGCGGACGGCGCGGGTCTTCATCGCCGCGGCGTCGGAGCCCGCCTCGCGCTCGGACAGCGCGTAGGACGCGGTGGTCTCGCCGGAGGCGATCGAGGGAAGGACCTGCTTCTTGAGGTCTTCGGAGGCCGACAGGATGATCGGCATCGTGCCGAGCTTGTTGACGGCGGGGATCAGCGAGGACGAGCCGCAGACCCGGGCGACCTCTTCGATGACGATGCAGGTGGCCACCGAGTCGGCGCCCTCGCCGCCGTACTCCTCGGGGATGTGGGTCGCGGCGAAGCCCGCCTTGACCAGCGCGTCGAGGGCTTCCTTCGGGTAGCGCTCCTGCTCGTCGACCTCGGTCGCGTGGGGCGCGATCTCCTTCTCGGCGAGGGCGCGCACCGCCTCGCGCAGCGCGTCGTGCTCCTCGGCGAGCTGGTAGGTGCCGAAGTTCGGGTCCACCGGGGTCCCTCCCTAGTCCCGTCGCACAGCCGCGAGCGGGGGTCTTGTCGCATGCCGCCCGCGTAACGCGGCGGACCTGATGTCGTCATCATCGTAACGGCACTGAGTGCCACTAGCAATTCCGCGGTGCTACATTCGCTGCCATGTCCGAGGCAGTCGTTGCGACTCCCAAGCCCCGTTCCGGACGCACTCCGCACGGCCGCCGGAAGGTGCGCAGCGCGATCGCGGTCGCGGCGCTGGAGAGGTTCGCCGAGCAGGGCTTCGAGGCGACCACCGTGGATCAGATCGCCGAGGCCGCCGGAGTCGGGAGGCGAACCTTCTTCCGCTACTTCCGGTCCAAGGAGGACGTCGTGTTCCCCGGGCACGACGAGCGGCTGACCGACGTCGTGGAGCTGCTGGAATCCGCGGCTCCGGACGCCGACGCGCTGCGGGTCCTGGGGGAGGCCGCGGAGTTCGTGCTGGGGATGTACTTGGAAGAGCCCGAGGTCTCGCTCAAGCGCTCGGAGCTGACCAGGCAGGTCCCGGCCTTGCGGGACAAGGAGATCGCGAGCATCGACCGGTACCAGCGGGTCTTCGCGCGGTACCTGCGCGCCCGCTTCGCCGGCCAGCCCGACGCCGAGCTGCACGCGGCGGTCGCGGCCTCGGCGGTGGTCGCGGCGCACAACCACGTGCTGCGCCAGTGGCTGCGCAGCGGGGGAGAGCTCGATGCCGGGGCGACGCTGCGGCACGCCACCGAGCAGGTGCGCGAGGCGCTGTCGGGGCAGTGGCCCGGCGGAGCGACCGACGCGGATCGGGGATCGGTCGTGGTGGCCGCCGTGCGCACTTCCGCCTCGGCGGGTGCGGTTCTGGAGCGGGTCCAGGAGGCTCTGCGCGACGTCGAACGGTGATCACTCGGCACTCAGTGCCGGAAGTGATCACCGCGCATCGCACATCGATTACATTCGTGGCTTCAGTGCCGAATGAAAGCAACCCCGCGCGGGAGGAAAGAACCACCCACGCGGGGAAGAGGAGTCAGCGAGCGCGGGTCACGCCACGAAGGCTTCCATCGCGTCGGCCCCGGCGGAGGCACCTCCGGTCGAGCGCACAACCTCGCGCATCCGGTCGAGGTTGGTGCGCACGTCGGGATCGGAGGACATCCGGTCGACGGCCGCGCGCAGCTCCGCGGCGGTGACGGTCTCCGGATCGAGCTTGACGCCGAGACCGAGCTCTTCCGCTCGGGCGGCGTTCGCCGACTGCTCGGGCATCTGCGGCACCGCGATCAGCGGAACTCCGCTGTGCAGCGACTCCATGGTCGAGTTCATCCCGGTGTGCGAGACGAACGCCTCGGCGTGCCGCAGCACCGCGGGCTGCGGGAACGAGGGGCGCACGTCGAAGTTGGCCGGGATCTCGCCCAACTCGGCCGGATCCACGCGCGACCCGATCGACAGCGCGACCTGCCACGGTCCCTCGGAGAAGGCTTCGAAGCACAGGCGGTAGAAGTCCGGGCGCTCGTTGAACGCGGTGCCCAGCGCGATGTAGACCAGCGGGCGCTGCGGGTCGGCGGGGGAGTAGTCCTCGTCCGCGCGGTCGCCCACGAGCGGGCCGATGAACCGGAAGCGCTCGTCGAACGTCTCGCGCGCCAGCTGGAACTCCTCGGGCAGGAACACCAGGTTCAGCCCGGTCGGAGCAGCACCGATCAGGGGAGCGGCTTCGACGCCGAACTCCCGGCCGATCTCGGTCATCGCCTCGTGGATCTTGGTCATGGCGTCGGCTTGCGCCGGGCCGATCGTCGGGGCGTGCTCGGCCATCACGGAGGAGCGCAGGTCGAAGTTCTCGTTGCTGGCGAGGTTGGGGACCAGCGAGATCGCCGGGATGCCGAGCTTGTCGGCCAGCATCCGGCCGTAGCTGGTCATGACGTCGCTGCACACCGCGTCCGGCGGTGCGTCGGCGAAGCGCTCCAGCAGCACCGGCATGCACTGGCGGACGTCGTCGATGAAGAACTCCATCATCGTCCGCATGCGCTCGGGGGTGAAGACGTTCCCCTGTCCGGCGATGTCGGGCATCTTCGTCGGCAGCTCCAGCACCTCGGCGCCGGTGGCGCGCACGGCCTCCAGCGCGTCGGCACCGACCGCGTAGGTGACCCGGTGGCCCCGGTCGAGCAGCTCGCTGACCAGTGCCAGCGTGGGGTTCACGTGCCCGAAGGCGGGCACGCTGGTGAACAAGAAGTGCTTCTTCATAGCTCCTCGAGAAGGGTCAGAGCGGGCGGCGGAAGCCGCGGACCGCGACGGTGATGCCGACCGCGCACAGCAGTGCGCTGGTGGCCAGCGCGGAGATCACGCCGGCGCCGGTGGGCAGCGCGAGCGAGAGGTTGCGGGAAGCGTCCACGGCGTAGGTCAGCGGGTTGATCTTGGCCACGACGCTGAGCCAGGTCGGCAGCGACTGCACGGGCACGAACGCGCTGGAGGCGAACATCAGCGGGAACATGGCCAGAAAGCCGATGCTCTGCATGACCTCCTCCTTGCGCAGCCAGGAGCCCAGCGCCAGGAAGATCCACGACAGCGACCAGCTGACGAACAGCGCGAGGCAGAACGCGCCGAGCGTCCCGCCGAACCCGCCGGCAGGGGCGAAGCCGAAGACCAGCGACGCGACCGACAGCAGCACGATCAGCTGCACCGCGGTGCGGGCCAGGTCCGAGAGGCTGCGCGCGATGAGCACCGCGCTCATGCCGATGGGCAGGGCGCGGAAACGGGCGATGACGCCGTTCTTCATGTCGGTGACCAGGCCCACCCCGGACTGCATGGCCGCGCCGATGCCGGTGGTCACCAGGATGGCCGGCATGAGGTAGTTGATGTAGCTGCCGCCCTGGTCGGCGACGTTGCCCATCATCGCCTTGCCGAAGACCTGGCTGAACAGCACCAGCATGATCAGCGGTTGCAGCAGGCTGAAGATGACCACGCGCGGGTCCTTGACGACGGCGCGCAGCGATCGGCCGGTCAGCACGAGGATCTGGGTGGGGTAGGAGGCGCCGCGCCACCGGCGTGCGGTGGGCGCGGGGGCGCTCGGTGGAGCGGTCAAGGTGGTGGTCATGGAGGTCCCCTCAGGCGGCGGTGGGCGTGTGGTGGGCGAGGGCCAGGTAGACGTCGTCCAGGGTCGGTTCGCCGAGTCCCAGGTCGCCGATGTCGATGCCGGTGTCGTCGAGCGCGCGCACCACGTCGGCGAGCTGGCGGGAGGCGCTGATGGGGATGGTCACCCGCGCGTCCTCGTGCACCGGGTCGAACCCGGCGGCCCGTAGGGAGCGCAGCGCCTCGGTGGTGCGCGATCCGTCGGTGAGGGTGGCGTTGACGGTGCGCTGCCCGACCTGGGCCTTGAGCTGGTCGGCCGTGCCGGTGGCCACGACCTTGCCCGCCGAGAGCACGGTGATGGAGTCGGCGAGCCGGTCGGCTTCGTCGAGGTACTGGGTGGTCAGCAGGACGGTGGTGCCCTCGGCGACGAGGTCTTCCACGATCTGCCAGAGGTTGAGCCTGCTGACGGGGTCGAGCCCGGTGGTGGGCTCGTCCAGGAAGATCACGTCAGGACGGCCGACGAGGCTCGCGGCGATGTCGAGCCTCCGGCGCATGCCGCCGGAGTAGGTCCGGGCCGGGCGGCGCCCGGCTTCGGCGAGGTCGAAGGTGGTCAGCAGCTCGTCGGCGCGCTGCTTGGCCTCGCGGCGGCTCGCGCCGAGCAGCCGGGCGATGAGGACGAGGTTGTCGTAGCCGGAGAGCTGCTCGTCGACGGAGGCGAACTGCCCGGTGAGCCCGATGCGGGCGGTGACCTCGCGCCGGTGGGTGACGACGTCGAGGCCCGCGATGCGGGCGGTGCCGCTGGTCGGCGGTAGCAGCGTGCTCAGGACGTTGATCAGCGTGGTCTTGCCCGCTCCGTTGTGGCCGAGCAGACCGAGGACGCTGCCCTGGCCGACGGAGATGCTGACGTCGTCGAGGGCGGTGACGTCCCCGAACTTCTGGGTGATGTGGTGGGCTTCGATGATCGGATCGGTCATGAGGACTCCCCAGTGGTGTGGGCGGTCTCGGCGAGGGCGCCGTGCAGCAGCACGTCGACGCGCGCGCGGATCGCGGCCGTGTGATCGGTGTCCGCCGTGCTCTGCGCGGTGGCGGTGAAGCGGATGCCGAGCACGAGCGACTGCAGGTAGTCGGCGAGGTCCTCCGGCGGGATCCGCAGCTCCTGCGGATCGACCAGGGAGACCACCGCCTCGTTGAGGTCGCGGATGAACTGCTCGCGCACCTCGGGCAGTCCGGCCGGCTTGCGGTCGGGGCCGCCCCGCAGGTCGAAGCCGGAGGCGGCGAGGGTGTGGACGAGTTCTCCGAAGCGGGTGAAGTGGTCGAGGAACAGCTGGGCGGCTTCGGTCAGCCGTTCGGCGACGTCGGTGTCGCGGGGGACCGCTCGAACGGTCGCGCACAGCTCGTCCGGGCGCAGGGCTGCGGTGACGCAGGCCTGGAGGAGCTCGGTCTTGTCGCTGAAGGCGCGGAACACGGTTCCTTCAGCGATCCCGGCGGCTTGGGCGATCTGCTTGGTGGTGACGTGCGCGCCGTGCTCGCGCACGAGCGGCAGGACGGCCGCCACGATCGCCTCGCGCCGCTGGTCGGGACTCATCGCCGAGGCGCGTCGACGCGGTTGTTCTGCGGTCACCGCACCACGATAGGAGTGAGTGCTCACTCATGTCAATGAGTGGGTGCTCACTCATCTCACCTTCCGGCCGTCGGGACTGGGTCGTGGGCGGTTTTGGTCCGACAGACGTTCGGCCCACGTGCCGGAGGCGCTGGAGGCCGGGGCGAATGCTTCCACGTAGGGATCGTGGACGGTCCAGGGGGTGGAGCTGGAGCGCGCGCTCGACAGGCTCTCAGAGTCTCAAGTACCTCTACTGCTTCAGTGCAGACCGAAATTGAACCGATCGCGGAACGACCAGCAACTACGCAACGAGGGGGAGAGCAGTGGCGCGCCGCCTGGTCCTGGGAGGTCGTGCTGTGGCCTGGACGGCGCGCCCGCTCGTCGTCAGTCGTAGCCGCGGATGACGTGGCTTTCGTCGTCTTCGGTCTCGACTGACTCCCGGCGCGACTGGACCGGCAGGTCCAGGTCGATGTCCGGGTCAAAGGAGTCCTGCTGGGCGACTCGATGATCTGAGAGCGTCATGCCGGGCTCCTCTCGGCAACGGATTTCACCGGCCGATCGTCCGTCCCTGCTGGACAGATCGCATGTGGGACGCGCCACTGGGTTTCCGGAATCCCTCGGAAGAGCAGCTCAGTCCTGGATATTAACTTCTGTAACTTCAGTGATTGGTGAAAAGAATGCTCCGCACGCACCGGCCAGCACGTCGGACAAAGACCGCCACAAGGGAGATCAGGCTTTCGGACTGAGGCGGGTGCCGGCTCGTTCGCCGAGGAATCGGCCTGCTTCCACGACGGTCCGGCCTCCGAGGCACACCCAGGGAATCCCTGCTGGCGGGCGCATCGGGTCCTGGTAGTCGCCGACGTCGGTGACGGTGGCGGGGTCGAAGGCGACGAGGTCGGCGATGCGGCCCGGTGCGACCAGCCCGCGGTCGGGAATGCGGAAGGTCTCGGCGGGCAGCGCGGTCATGCGCCGGACGGCGTCGGGGAGCGGGAGGACTTCGCGCTCGCGGACGTACCGGCCGAGCACTCGGGGGAAAGTGCCGGTCATGCGCGGGTGGGGTCGTCCGCCGTTGCCGGGTGGGAGACCGTCGGAGCCGATCATGGTGTGCGGGTCGCGCAGGGCGAGTTCGAGGTCGTCCTCGTGCATAGAGAAGTGGATCATCGCCACCCGCAGCTCCTCGGTCACCAGGAGGTCGATCAGTGCTCGGACCGGGTCGCAACTGCGGGCCTCGGCGATCTCGGCGAGGGTGCGTCCTTCCTCGCGATGGCTGCTCGTGGTGGCGATGAGGATGCGGTCGAAGTGCGTTGTGCGGCCGATCGCGGCGGTCAGCTCCGCGTGCGCGGTGGGCGCGGTGAGCTTGGCGAGGGTGTGCTCACCGCTGCCGCCGAGGTAGTCGCTGGGCAGCACGGAGGTGAGGGTCGTGGAGGAGGCGGTGTAGGGGTAGACGTCCTGGGCGACGTCGTGGCCGTGTTCGCGCGCCTGGTGGATCCGGTCGAGGGCGGAGGGCATCTTGCCCCAGTTGCGCGGTGCGGTCGCCTTGAGGTGGGACAGGTGGGTGCGGCCGGCGACCTGGCCGATGCGCAGGGCCTCGTCGATGGCGTCGAGTAGGTGGTCGCCTTCGTCGCGCATGTGCGTGGCGTAGAGGCCGTGGCCGCCGAGGGTGCGGGCGAGCGCGGTGAGCTCGTCGGTGCCCGCGAACAGGGCGGGTGGGTAGATGAGGCCGGTGGAGAGGCCGAAAGCGCCTGCGCTCATGGCTTCGTCGAGCATCTCGCGCATGCGGTGCAGCGCGTCGGCGTCCGGGGCGGCGTCGCTCATGCCGGTGGCGGCGACGCGGAGGGTGCCGTGGCCGATGAGTGGGCAGTGGTTGGTGACGTGGCCTGCGGCGTCGGTGGCGGCGAGGAGCTCGGCGAAGCGGTTCCAGGTGACGTCGAGGGGTGGGAAGAGGCGTTGCAGGAACCCGTCGTGGACCTCGGCGTGGGTGGTGCTGCGCGGTGCGAGGCTGAAGCCGCAGTTGCCGACGACCTCGGTGGTGACGCCTTGGAGGATCTTGGTTGTGTCGTGCTCGGTGAGCAGCGGCGCGTTGTCGGCGTGGGAGTGGACGTCGATGAACCCGGGTGCCAGGACGAGGCCGGTGAGGTCGCGGCGCGGGTGGTGCGCGGGCAGCGTTCCGGGTGGTGCGACGGCGGTGATGCGGTCGCGTTCGATGAGGACGTCGGCGGGTCGCAGCGGGTGTCCGGTGCCGTCGGCGAGGAGGGCTCCGGTGAGCAGCTCGGTCATCCCTGCGCCTTCCTGAGGGGCGTCGTGGCGCGGTCAGGTGATGATGTTGGGGACGCCGGGTGTGTTGCGCTTGCGGCGGAGCCAGATCTTGCGGGTGCCGTCGGCGTAGAGGAGCACGCGGGAGAGTTCCCAGCCGGAGTACTCGGCGTGGATGCTGAGTTGGGTCGCGGCGCTGATCCGGGTGATGCCGGGTGGGAGGCGCAGCGGCCGGTATTCCCAGTCGGGATCGGTCTCGACTTCGTCGGTGTGTGCGCTCACATTGTCACCACCTGGTATCCGGCGCCGTTGGCGGAGGCGATGTAGAGGGTCCGGTTGTCGGGGTCGATCGCGAGGGAGTCGGGTTGGCTGACGGTGGGGATGCGGCGGATTTCGCGGGGTTCGCCGCCTGCGATGTCGTATCCGACGAGTTCGTTGGTGGCGGTGAGGGTGACCCAGGCGGTGTCGGTGGTGGGGTCGTAGGCGAGTGCGTACGGGGCACCGGGGACGGGGTAGCGCTGCTTGAGGATGAGGGGGTCGGTGCTGAAGGCGAGGAGCGCTTGGCCGCGGGTGTCGATGGTGAGGATGCGGCCGTAGCGGTCTTGGAGGGCGTGGGTGGCGCCTTGTCCTGCGCGCAGGCCTGCGCCTTTTTCGCCGTTGGTGGGGTTGATGGGGGTGATCGCGGTGGTGAGGCGGTCGAGGACGTAGAGCTGGCCGGCGTGGTCGAGCAGTTGCGCGGGGCCTTGGAACTTCTCGGTGGTGACGCCGGGTTGGCCGTTGGTGAGGATGGTGACGGTGGCGGTGTCGCGCTGGATGACGGCGGTGCGCTGGGCGTCGAGGTCGAGGGCGTCGACGGGTCCGCCGGGCACGGGGGTGGGGTGTGCGGTGGCGGTGCGCAGGTCGACGCGGGTGATCTGGCCGGCGTCGGGCAGGGCTGCGAGGAGTTGGCCGTTGCGCGCGTGGAGGTTGGTGGGTGCTGCGGGGAGGTCGACGGTGCGGCGGTTGCCGTTGGTGGTGTCGATGAGCTGCAGCTGGGGGCCGGTGGCGAGCACGAGGGTGCGGGTGTCGCGGTCGTAGGCCGTGTGCTGGGTGGGTGGTGCGGGGTGCGCGGTGCCTGCGGGCGGGGTGGTCGCGGGTGGTGCGGTCGCGGGTCGCGCTTCGGTGAGGGTGTCGGTGACTTGGAGGGGGTCGGTGTTGTCGTCCATGCCGCACCCGGCGAGCAGGGTGAGGGTGAGGCAGGTGATGACCAGACGACGCAACGAGGCCCTCCTGTGGTGGTGCTTCCCTGCGGTGTTTGTGGTTCCGCTGGGTGGTTGCTGCTTCCTCCAGCATCCCTGATCGGGGGACGGGGGTGCAGGCCGCCCCTGGGGGTGACCCATCAGCTTGGCACGTCGGAGGGGTCGCGGGAAGTGGGCTTGGTGGTCGGCTAGTGGTTCTCGGGGTAGCCGAGTCGGGGTGCGCTGATGTCGTCGAGCGCGGCGCGGATGGCCGGGGGGAGGGTGAGGTCTTCGGCGGTGAGGGCTGTTTTGAGTTGGGTGGTGGTGCGGGCGCCGAGGACGGGGGCGGTGACGCCGGGGCGGTCGCGGATCCAGGCGAGGGCGACTTGTGCGGGTGAGGTGTTGAGGCCTTCGGCTGCGGTGAGCAGGGCTTGGACGATGCGGGCGGCGCGTTCGGTGCGGTGGTGTTCGACGTAGCCGGAGAGGTGGGTGGTGGCGCCGCGGGAGTCGGGTGGGGTGGTGTTGCGGTATTTGCCGGTGAGGACGCCGCGGCCGAGTGGGGCCCAGGCGAGGATGCCGAGTCCGTGGTGGGCGGCGGCGGGGACGACTTCGCGTTCGGTGCCGCGTTCGAGCAGGGAGTACTCGACTTGGGTGGAGATGAGTGGTGTGCGGAGGGGGTGGTGTTGCTGGTGGGCGGCGGCGGTGGCGGTTTGCCAGCCGGTGTAGTTGGCGATGCCGGTGTAGCGGACGCGGCCGGTGGTGACGGCGGTGTCGAGTGCGGCGAGGGTTTCGTCGAGGGGGACTGCGGGGTCCCAGGCTTGGACTTGCCAGAGGTCGATGTGGTCGGTGCCCAGGCGGCGGAGGGAGTCGTCGAGGGCGCTCAGGAGTGAGCCGCGGGAGGCGCCGCCGCCGAAGGGGCCGGGTTTGCGGCGGGCGGCGGCTTTGGTGGCGAGGATGATGTCGTCGCGGGGGATGTGGTGGGTGAGCAGGGTGCCGAGGAGTTCTTCGGCGTGTCCGTCCTGGTAGACGTCGGCGGTGTCGATGAGGGTGCCGCCTGCGGCGTGGAAGGTGGTCAGCTGGTCGGCTGCTTCGTCGGCGTCGACGTCGAGGCCCCAGGTCATGGTGCCGAGTGCGAGTCGGGAGACGCGGAGGCCGCTGCGGCCGAGTTGTCGCTGTTCCACGGTGTTGCAGGGTATGCGCTGCGGGGATTGTGGGTGGTGAGGTCGGCTCGGCGGGTCCGATGTGACGTGGTGTGTATCACACGTGTGGTGGTGTGTCGCGTGCTCGGCTGCGTTGGGTGATCGGTTCCTGGCTGACCTGCCCCGACGGGGTGATCAAGGGTGGGGGGTTCGAGCTCCTGGGGATGCTGGAAGATCTGGGGACCGGGCCGGAAGTTCCGGGTGCGGCCCGGTTTCCCTTGTCGAGCATGTGGAGTGGGTTTCGTGTCGTGGTTGCAGGCCATGGTGTTGGCCGTGGTCCAGGGGCTCACCGAGTTCCTGCCGATTTCCTCGTCAGGGCATCTGTCGATCGTGTCGAAGTTGTTCTTCGGCGAGGACGCGGGTGCGTCGTTCACCGCGGTGACGCAGATCGGTACCGAGCTGGCGGTGGTCATCTACTTCATCGGAGACATCGTCCGGCTGGTCGCGGTGTGGTTCCGCGGGTTGTTCAACGCCGAGGTGCGCGCCACCCAGGACTACAAGCTGGCCTGGTACGTGATCGTGGGCAGCTTGCCGATCGGGATCCTGGGCTTCTTCTTCCAGGACTACATCCGGTCGACGTTGCGCAGCCTGTGGATCACGGCGGCGACGCTGGTGATCTTCGGTGTGCTGATGGGTCTGGCCGAGCGGTACGGCAAGCAGTTGCGCGAGCAGGCCCAGTTGCGGCTCAGCGATGGTGTGCTGATGGGTTTCGCGCAGGCGTTGGCGCTGATCCCGGGTGTGTCGCGTTCCGGCGGGACGATCACGGCGGGTCTGTCGCTGGGTCTGACGCGGGCCACGGCGGTGCGGTTCTCGTTCTTGCTGGCGATCCCGGCGGTGTTCGCCGCGGGGTTGTCGGAGGTCTCGCACGTGTTCGAGCCGAGTCCGTACGGGCTGCAGCCGTCGGGCGCGCAGATGATCGTGGCGACCGTGGTGGCCGGGGTCATCGGCTACGCGGTGATCGCGTGGTTGCTGCGGTTCGTGGAGAAGCACAGCGTGTACCTGTTCGTCTGGTACCGGATCGCTCTGGGCGCGGCGTTGTTCGCGCTGCTGGGTTTCGGTGCGATGCAGCCGTGAGGCGCTGACGTCGGACGACGGTGACATCGGGGCGGCCCGCCGGGCCGCCCCGATGTCTTTTCGGGCGGCCTGCGGGCGGTGGGTCCGGTGGTGACGCCTACCCTCGGCGGACGTGGCGACTCTCATTCTGCTTCGGCACGCTCGTTCGGCGGCCAACGGTTCTGGTGTTCTGGCCGGGCGCACGCCCGGTGTGGGTCTCGATGAGACGGGACGCGGCCAGGCCGCGGGTCTTGCTGCGCGCCTGGAGGGCGTGCCGTTGAGCCGGGTCGTGGTGTCTCCGCTGCAGCGCTGTCAGGAGACGGTGTCGGGCCTGGTGGGGCAGCGGGAGATCGAGCCGGTGGTCGAGGAGCGGCTGGCGGAGGTCGATTACGGGGACTGGACGGGCCGCAAGATCAGCGAGCTGACCGACCAGGAGCTGTGGAGGGTGGTGCAGCAGCACCCGTCTGCGGCGGTGTTCCCGGGTGGCGAGGGTTTGGCGCAGGTGCAGGCGCGGGCGGTGGCCGCGGTGCGCGAGCACGACCGGACGCTCGGTGAGCGGGACGTGTGGTTGTTGTGCAGTCATGGTGATGTGATCAAGTCGGTGCTGGCGGATGCGCTGGGGCTGCACTTGGATTCGTTCCAGCGGATCGTGGTGGATCCGTGTTCGGTGAGCGTGGTGCGCTACACCGAGACGCGGCCGTTCGTGCTGAAGGTCAACGACACGGGTGGGGACGTGTCGGGGTTGTTGCCGCCGGCGGAGTCGCAGTCCTCGGATGCTGTGGTGGGCGGGAGCACCGGCAAGCAGGAGTAGTCGCGGCCGGGGCGTGCGTGTCGGCGGTGAGGTGCATGATCGCGGCATGGTGATCGAGCTGCGCAGCCGAGGTGAGGTCGAGGCGCTGGCCGTGACCGGGTCGGTTGTGTCGGCGGTGCTGGCCGGGGTCGGCGAGCACGTGGCGGCTGGTGTGAGGCTGGGTGAGCTCGATGAGGTCGCTCGTGGGGTGGCGGCTGGTTCGGGTGCGCGGCCGGTCGGTGGTGCGGTGATCTCGACGTCGGTCAACGACGAGATCGTCGGGGGCGTCCCGGACGGGCGGGTTCTGGCGGCCGGTGATCTGCTCAGCGTCGTATGCGTGCTGGAGGTGGGTGGGTGGTTCGCCCGGGCTGCCTCAAGCTGGACGGCCGGTGCCGGCTGCGAGAGCGATCGGCGGTTGATCGAGGCGACTCGGCAGGCGCTGGCCGATGGTGTGGCTTCAGCGCGCCCGGGTGCCCGGCTGGGTGAGGTGTGCCGGGCGATCGGGCTGGTGGGTCGCAGTGCGGGTTTCGGTGTTCCGCCGGTGGGCGGGTGCGGTGTGGGCAGGCAGCCGAGGCAGGATCCGCTGGTGCCCAACGACGGGCATCCGGCGCGCGGGATGCCGTTGCGGCCCGGTCTGGTGTTCAGCGTCGAACCGATCTTCACCGCCGGCGGCCACGACCACCTCGACACCGAGTCGTCGATGGTGCGCACCGGAGATGAGGCGCGTGCGGCCCACAGCGGGCACACCGTCGCGATCACCGAGAACGGGGCTCGTGTTCTCACCTGACACTCGTGAAGGCTGACGGTGTCGCGCGGATCGAGCGACCTGGGGCCACGATCGCTCGATCCGCGCGACGTGCCACCGGCGGGCTAGCCGGGCACGAGGACCACCTTGCCGAGGTTGGCGCGGGCTTCGACGATCTCGTGGGCTCGTGCCGCTTGTTCCAGGGGGACCAGTTCGTGGACCCAGGTGCGCAGGCGGCCGTCCCGGTGCCAGTCCCACAGCTCGTCGCGCCAGCAGGCCATCAGTGCCGGGGCGGCCGGGGAGCCCATGCGGAACCCGGTGGCCGAGGCGGATCGGCTGATCAGCTCGTGGGAGTGGATGGGGCCGGTCTCGGAGCCGAAGGTCACCAGCCGGCCGCGGTGAGCCAGGGCGCGGGTGGCTTTGGCCAGCAGGGTGCCTCCGACGGAGTCCAGCACGACATCGACCGGGTCACCCCAGGTGTCTTCGTCGTAGGACACGACCGCATCAGCTCCGAGGGCCCGCAGGTGGGGCCGCTTGTCGACCGTCGTGCCGGCGGCGGCGATCACGCGGGCTCCGTGGGCGCGGGCCAGTTGGACGGCCATGGTTCCGATGGCGCCGGCCGCGGCGGTGATCAGGACTGATTCACCGTGGCCGAGCGAGCCCGCCGTGCACGCCCGGCGCGCCACCAGGCCGCTGCGCACCAGCGCCACGGCGGTGATCGGGTCGGCGCCGCCGGGCACCCGGGAGGTCATGGTCTCCTCCAGCAGCGCGCAGTCGGCGTAGGCGTGCTCGAAGCACAGGCCGGTGACTCGCTCGCCGAGCTGGAAGTCGCGCACGCCGGGGCCGAGGGCTTCGACGATCCCGGCGATCTCCCCTCCGAGGGGTATGGGCTCGGGGCCTTCGCGCACGCGGCGGACGGTGGGCAGGGTGACGCCGATGGCTTCGCAGCGCACCAGCAGCTGCCCGGGTCCCGGTGTGGGGGTGGGGGCGTTGTCGACGTGGAGGACTTCGGGTCCGCCGTTGAGGGTGTGGATGATGCGTCGCATCGCTGCCTCCTCGAATTCGATGGGGTCACCAACGGTTCCGAGAGTAGGAGCAGACTCGTTGGGGTGTCCAACGATTTTCGGTTAGGCTGTGCGTGTGGCCGATTCCGAGGACCTCCGGGCGCTCCAGCACATCCAGTCCCTGCCCAGCTGGCTGACCGGCCGCGTCGCCGCGCGCGGACGCGAGCTGGTGGCCGGTGCGCTGGCCGGTGAGGGCCTGCGGCTGAGCCAGCACGCCGTGCTGGCCGCGGTCGCCGAGCACGGTCCGCTGGCCCAAGCCGAAGTGGTGCGCCGGTTGGACATCGACGCCAAGGACGTCGTGGGGCTGATCAACGAACTGCAGGACAAGGGGCTCGTGCAGCGCAGGCCCGACCCGCGCGACCGCCGCAAGAACGCCGTGTCGGTCACGCCCGCCGGCCTGGAGTGCCTGCGCCGCTGCTCAGCGCTGGCCGACGAGGCCAACCAGCGGCTGCTGGCTCCGCTGAGCGTCACCGAGCGCGAGTTGCTGCTGATGTTGCTGGCGCGGGTGCACCGGGGCGATCAGGACCAGTAGCGGTGCAGCTCCGCCGGGGCGAACGCGCCGCGGTCGGTGATCACCTTGGTGACCAGGTGCGGGTCGGTGACGTCGAAGGCGGGGTACAGGCCGGTCACCTTGTTGCTGGCGCTGCGGCGTCCCAGGGTGTGCAGGACGTCCTGGCCGTCGCGGTACTCGATGGGCACCTGCGAGCCGGAGGTGGTGTGGGGGTCGGGGGCGTGGCACAGCGCGTGGAAGGGGACCCCGAAGGCCTGCGCAGCGGTCGCCAGCTGCAGGGTGCCCACCTTGTTGACCACCGAGCCGTCGGTGGTGATCCGGTCGCTGGCGGTGACCAACGCGTCCACCCGGCCTTCGCGCATCAGCGAGGCGGGCATGCCGTCGGTGACCAGCGTGGTGGGCACGTCCATCTCGGCCAGCGATTCGGCGGTCAGCCGCGCGCCCTGCAGGTACGGGCGGGTTTCGGTGCAGAAGAACTCCGGCTGCTTGTCCTGCTCCAGCAGGGCTTCCACCAGTCCCAGCAGGTAGAGATCGCCCCAGCAGTGGGTGAGGATGCGGGCGCCGTGCTCCAGCTGCGCCGCACCTGCCCGGCCCATCTCCCGGCAGCGGCGCCGGTAGTCGGCGTCGCCGTCGCGGGCGCCCTGCAACGCGGCCGCGGCCACGTCGTCGCGCTGCGCGATCGCCTCGAGCACGAATGCGGCTGCTTTGCGCGGCTGGTCGTTGGTGGGGCGGGTGGCGATCAGCCGCTGGGCCGCCTCGCCGATGCGGGCGCGCGCGGTGTCCGGCGGCTGGTCGCCGGCGTCGCGGGCGGCCAGCACCAGGCCCCACAGGACCGCGAAGTACGGGCCGGAGGACTGGGTGACCATGTCCTCGATGGTCCGGGCGACCTCCTCGACCGTGCGCGCGTGGACCCAGCGGTGCTCGAAGGGGAACACCCGCCGGTCCAGGACGTGCACGCCGTCGTCGTCGAGCCGGACGCTGTCGGCCAGCGTCGGGGTGGGCACAGCGGAGCGCGACATCGAATCCTCGGGTGCGGGTGGCGGTTCGGTGGTGCTCAGCCTAGTGCGCCCGCGCTCCCGCCCGGCCACCACCGATCCGTTTGCTAGGCTCACGACACCGCGTTGATCGCCGCCCGCAGGCCGGCTTGATCACCCGAGGATCCGCGACACCCCGCGCCACCTCACCGCCCCGCACCACGGCGCCCGAAGGAACCCCTTGTGAACCACCCCCGCCCCGGCGAGCGCGGCCCCGTGCTGCGCGCCCACGACGTCGACGTCGTCCGCGACGGCCGGCACCTGCTGCGCGAGATCGGCCTGCAGGTCCACCCCGGCCAGCACTGGGCGCTGCTGGGCGCCAACGGTGCCGGCAAGTCCACGCTGCTGAGCCTGCTGGGCGCCCACCAGCACCCCACGCGCGGCAGCGTGGAGGTCCTGGGGCATCGCTTGGGGGCGGTGGACATGCGGGCGCTGCGCAGCTTCGTGGGCCACGTCAACCCTCGTCACCTGCTGCACAGCGCGCTCACGGCCCGTCAGGTCGTGCTCACCGGGGCCACCAACACCACCGAGCTGGTGCCGCGCTGGGTTCCCAGCGACGCCGAAAGCGCCCGCGCCGAGCGGTTGATCGGTGTGCTGGGCATCGCCGAGCGGGCTGAGGCGGTCTGGAACACCTTGTCGCAGGGCGAACGCGGTCGCGTGCTCATCGCCCGCGCCTTGATGCCCGACCCGCGGTTGCTGCTGCTCGACGAACCAGCCACCGGGCTGGACCTGGCCGCGCGGGAACAACTGCTGACCAGCCTCGATCAGCTGCGCGTCGAGCATCCGGGGCTGGGCCACGGTGCTGGTGACCCATCATCTGGAGGAGCTTCCCTCCGGCACCACTCACGCGATGCTGCTGCGCGAGGGTCGTTGCCTGGCCGCGGGTGAGGTCGGCGAGGTGATCACCAGCGATCACGTCAGCGAGTGCTTCGGGCACCCGGTGCACATCACGCGCGATCACGGCCGCTGGCACGCGCGCGCGGCCACTCGCGCCGGTGTGCGGGCATGAAAAACGGTGGTCCTGGCACGGGCGCAGGATGCAGGTCTGCGCCCGTGCCAGGACCACCGCGGGTGAGGAAGTGGGGTTCTAGCGCCGCTTCCTCGGCGGGTCCTTGCGCAGCAGGTCGGGGCCGATGATGCGGCGCACCGCTCTGCGCATGATGCCGCGCTTGCGCACCGGGGCGGCCGGGCGTTCGGCCACCGCGGGCTGCGGTCCGGTCAGCGCCGTCGGGGATGCGGCCGACTCGGTGTCCAGCCGCTTGGCGAATTCCGGCTGCTCGTCGCGGATCGCGGGGATGTAGGGCTGGGTGACCTCGACGTGCTCGGGCACCGGTGGCGGCGCCATCGGCGGGCCCGGAGGCATCGAGGGCATCGAAGGTGAGGAGACCGGTTCGTCGCTGTAGAAGGCCTGGAACGCCGTGTCCCCGGCGATGCCCTCGTGGCCGGCGGGGTCCGGGGCGGGGGCCCACTGGGGTGCGGAACCGGGGTTGAGCGCCTCGGCGAAGGTCGTGCCTTGCGACATCGTGGTGCTCGGGCGCTGCGGTCGGGAGTTCTGCGGGGTCTCGCGCGTCGGGGGCTGCGGGGCGGGGGTGTGGAACTCGGTCCGCTGCGGTGCGGGCGCCGGGGCGGGCATGGGGCCGGTTTCGGACGGGCCGGGGGAGCTGGCCTCGTCGACGGGCAGCTGGCCCATCATGCGTGTCGTCGGCGATCCCGTATCCGGTTGCTGCTGTTGCGCTTCCGAAGGGACCACGGGCTGGAACCACGGTCGAGCAAGATCGTCTTGAATAGTCATCCGTATCGACTCTGCGTCAGCAAACGGCCAATGTCACCGGATCGGGGACTTCCGTTCCGGCGGAGCAGACCCTACCGGTCACGGACCGGTAAAGCACACCCCCGTGTTCCCTAAGCCACCCGCGAGCGATCACGACCAGTCCGATCACTCACCCGCAGGGGCATTCCTCTCCGGCCATGACCGCTTGTCTGAGCTGGCCGAACTCGGCTGCGAGCGTCGCGGCGCTCCAATGCGCGTTGAGGCCGCTGGGATTGGGCAGGACCCACACCCCGGTGTCACCGATCGTCCGGTCCTGCGCACCGAAGGTGGCGCGCTTGGCGCCGAAGGCCTTGCGGTAGGCGGTGATGCCCACGACGGCCACCCAACGTGGCCGGTACTGCTGCACCTTGGCGGTCAGCGCATCCGCGCCGGCGGCCAGTTCCTGCTCGGAGAGCTCAGCGGCTTTCGCGCTGGCGCGCGAGACCAGGTTGGTGATGCCCAGTCCCAGTCCCAGCAGTTCCGACTGCTCCGGCGGGGCGAGCTCGCGCGGCGTGAAACCGCTGGCGTGCAGCACCGGCCAGAAGCGGTTGCCGGGGCGGGCGAAGTGGAATCCGGTGGCACCGGACCACAATCCCGGGTTGATCCCGCAGAACAGCACGGCGAGGTCCGGTGCCAGCACGTCGTCGATCGTGGCACCGCTGGCGGCCTCCAGCTCTTGCGCACTCGGCCGGTCACCCGACAACTCGCACCTCCGCAACCCGACCCCGGTTCATCCCCGGGACCCTAACGACAACGCCCGGGCGCCCCGAACCCAGCGCCCCCAGCGCTGAGTTCCCGCGACGGAATGCGATCATGGCCGCTCGCGCGAAGCGGTCTTCGCACGAGCGGCCACGAGGGTCTCAGTCGGTGCCCGACTCCATCGCCGCGCGATCCAGCGCCTGCGACTCCGATTCCTCGGCGCCCACCGAGGCGATCGCCTCCGCGCCACCGGCCTGCAACGAGCCCACCAGCTCGGTCTGGGCCTTGCCGACCATGCCCAGCTGCGCGTAGCCCTCCAGCTTGGCGCGCGAGTCGGCGATGTCGAGGTTGCGCATCGTGAGCTGGCCGATCCGGTCGGTCGGGCCGAACGCGGCGTCCTCGGTGCGCTCCATCGACAGCTTGTCCGGGTGGTAGGAGAACGCCGGGCCCCGGGTGTCGAGGATCGAGTAGTCCTCGCCCCGGCGCAGCCGCAGCGTCACCTCACCGGTGATCGCCGAGCCGACCCAGCGCTGCAGCGACTCGCGCAGCATCAGCGCCTGCGGGTCGAACCAGCGGCCCTCGTACATCAAGCGGCCCAGCTTGCGGCCCTCGTTGTGGTAGCTGGCGACGGTGTCCTCGTTGTGGATGGCGTTGACCAGCCGCTCGTAGGCGGTGAACAGCAGCGCCATGCCCGGGGCCTCGTAGATGCCGCGGCTCTTGGCCTCGATGATGCGGTTCTCGATCTGGTCGCTCATGCCCAGCCCGTGGCGGCCGCCGATCGCGTTGGCCTGGTGCACCAGGTCGACCGGCGAGGAGAACTCCTCGCCGTTGATGGCCACCGGCCGGCCCTGCACGAAGGAGATCGTGACGTCCTCGGGCGCGATGGCCACCGACTCGTCCCAGAACCGCACGCCCATGATCGGGTCGACGATCTCGATGCCGGTGTCCAGGTGCTCCAGCGACTTGGCCTCGTGGGTGGCGCCCCAGATGTTGGCGTCGGTGGAGTAGGCCTTCTCCGCGGAGTCGCGGTAGGGCAGGCCGTGCTCGACCAGCCACTCCGACATCTCCTGCCGGCCGCCCAGCTGCTGCACGAAGTCCTCGTCCAGCCACGGCTTGTAGATGCGCAGCCGCGGGTTGGCCATCAGCCCGTAGCGGTAGAACCGCTCGATGTCGTTGCCCTTGAACGTCGACCCGTCGCCCCAGATCTGCACGTCGTCGGCGAGCATGGCGCGCACCAGCAGCGTCGCGGTCACCGCGCGGCCCAGGGGAGTGGTGTTGAAGTAGGTGCGGCCGCCCGAGCGGATGTGGAACGCGCCGCACGACAGCGCGGTGAGCCCCTCCTCGACGAGCGCTTCGCGGCAGTCGACCATGCGCGCGATCTCGGCGCCGTAGTCCTTGGCCCGGCCCGGGATCGAGGCGATGTCGGACTCGTCGTATTGCCCGATGTCGGCGGTGTAGGAGCACGGCACGGCGCCCTTGTCGCGCATCCAGGCCACGGCGACGGAGGTGTCGAGACCTCCGGAGAAGGCGATGCCGACCCGGTGGCCGACCGGCAGAGACGTCAGAACCTTGGACATGCGGAAAGTTTATGCGATGGACTGTATGGTTATCCACCCGGGTCGCCCCGAGGTGTGCCACCTCACCTCGGGGCGCAGGCCGGCGGGCCCACCACGAGCCGGTGGCCGGATTCACCAGCTCCCGGGCGCACGCCGAGCGCGCCCGTCGGGCAGAATCACCGGTGAAGCGGGATCCGGACGAGGCGCACCGTACCTGGCCATGCAAAGACGGTGCAGGCGCGTGGGAGCGCGCGACATCATGGCATGGATCGTCCTGATCATCTCCGGCATGTTCGAAGCTGTCTGGGCCGTGGCCCTGGGCAAATCCGAAGGTTTCAGCCGCCTGGCGCCCTCGCTGGTGTTCGTCGTCGCCCTCGCGATCAGCATGGGGGGACTGGCCCTGGCCATGCGGACGCTGCCCACCGGCACCTCCTACGCGGTGTGGGTGGCCGTGGGCGCGGTGCTCACCGTCGGCTACTCGATGGCCACCGGCGACGAAACGATCTCCCCGCTCAAGCTCGCCCTGCTGCTGGGCCTGATCACCTGCGTCGTGGGCCTCAAGCTCGCCCACTGACCCCCGGCTCGCGCACCGTGCCGTCCCACCGCCAGCTCGTCAGGCGGGCGCGGCCGGGAAGCTCCGCGCGGCCGGTCGAGAACAGCAGGACCGTCCACGGGTCGCCTGCGGGTGCGTCGGGGAAGAGCCGGTCGAGCACCTTCGCGCACACCTGCGACGAGGGGTGCCGGCTCAGCCCGAGCCCGTCGACGACGTCGTGGGTGTGCACCAGCGTTTCCACGATGCCCATCGCCGCGAAACCTTCGGGATCCGACACGCCGTAAGCGTGGTAGCTGCGCACCTCGGGCGAGCAGGTGCGCACCATCGCCACCAGCAGCGCCGCGGTCGCCTCCAGGGTCTGCAGCAGCCCGGCGGGCCCGGCATCCGGATCGGCGTGCACCGCGTTCCACGGTCCGCCCTCCCGGCGCGGATGCCACACGAACGGCACCAGGTCCCGCTCCGACGGCCGGGCGGGACCGAGCTGGACGGCGTAGGAGAACAGGTCGTCGCTGAGGTGTTCCACGGTTTCCCACCGATCCCACTCCAGCGTTCCCGCCCGGTCGCGCCAGGCGTGCCCGGGAACCTCGCCCAGCACCTGCACAGACAGTCGCACCGAGTCGGCGAGGTCCTCGGCGGTCACCACTGGTCGAGACATGCTCCGGACTGTAGCGGGAATCGCGCTGCGGCGAAGCCGAACTCCGCCTGCTCGTGGCCCTCGACGGGTGAGAGCAGGCGGAGGCTCCCCGGGTGTTTCAGCGCTCGCGGCGGGGTGGGGTGATGGTGCCGTAGTTCAGGCCGCCGTGGGTGTGCGTGGGCATCACCGGCCACTGGCGCTTCCACGCCGCGCACTCCGAGGAGGGGATGATCTGCAGCCACTGCGGTGCGCTCGGCGACCGGGAGGCCAGGGTCTTCTCCTTGACCATGGAGTCGTACTGGTCCAGGGAGTCCTCGAGGGTGTTGGCGTTGAGCACGACCTCGCGGCCGTAGAACTTCGCGTGCTGCTTGACGCCCGGGATCTTCGACAGCTCCGGCTGCCAGCTGTCGGCGGCCATGCCGTTCTCCGACGACACCCACACCCCGTCGGGCGTGTTGACCACCAGCGAGTGGTTGCCGTCGGTGTGCCCGGGCGTCCACAGCAGGCTCACGCCCACGCCCAGCTCGACGTCGCCGTCGATGACCTCCAGGCGCTGCTCGGGAATGCCGTCCATGCCGCCCTCGACGTACCACGCCCACTGCATGGGGTGGGTCGACTCGAACGTGCCCAGCTCCTTGCGGTGCACCAGCAGCTTCGCGTGCGGGAACAGCGGTTCGCGGGGCGCGGTTTCGCCGGGGATCGGCTTGTCGCTGCCCAGGATCATGCGCACGTCCTGGACGTGCAGGTGGTCGAAGCTGAGGTAATCGACGTCGCTGTTGCTCAGGCCCAGGCGCGGCAGCACGGTGTCGGGGTCGTTGTAGTACCGGGCGAACAGGCGCTCGGCCCGCAGCTTCTGGCCCAGCGCCTGCAGTTTCGCGTAGAACGGTGCTTCGGCCGAGCCCGCCGAGACCGTCGGCTCCCACACCAGCGTCTTGAGCTCACCGTCGAAGCCCTCGAACTGGATGATGAACATGCGGTTGATGATCGAGATGACCGGGTTGAGCTGAACCGCGTAGCCCTGGAAGGCGAACCGCGCCGGATACGGGGCGGCGGCGATGTCGACGCTCTTGATCGCCGCGACCTGTCCTTGCGCCAGGAAGCGCTCGCGGTAGGCGCGGGCGGCCTCGCGCACCGCCTCCAGCCGCTTGCCGCGCGGCCAGATGTCGTGCACCCCCTCGAACTCCGGGATCGGGCGGGCGGCCTGGGCCGGCAGGGACATGCTCATGCTGTGCTCCCTCGGTCGTCGGGGTCGGCCAACGTGCGGGTCTCGTAGCCCGCGCGGGCCGTCTTGTCGCCTGCGGCCGCGACCTGGTCGGGCACCATCAGGCGGAGCAGGTGGTCGCGGACGCGCTGCGGGAAGAGGTTGCTCAAGCGCACCAGGGGACCCACGTGGCGCGGCAGGCTCACCTCGAAGCGCGGGCGGCCGATGACCGCCGCCACGGCCTCGGCCACGTCGTCGGGGGTGAGCAGCTTGGCCGCGCCGGTGGCCGTTCCCGCGGCCAGCTCGGTGTCGACCACGCCCGGCATCACCACCGACAGCTCCACACCGCTGGAGCGCAGCTCCGCGCGCACCCCGGCGAGGTAGCCGTAGACGCCGTGCTTGGTGGCCGCGTAGGTCGACTCGCCGGCGGGGGAGAGCTTGGCGGCTGCGGAGGCCACCGTGACGATGTGGCCGCTGCCGCGGGCGCGCATCGCAGGCGCCGCCAGCTTCACCCCGCGGATCACGCCGTGGAGGTTGACCGCGAGCTGGCGTTCGGTCGCGGCCTCCGGTTCCTCGTCGAAGGCACCGACCCACATCACGCCCGCGTTGTTGACCAGAACCTCCACCGGACCCCAGGTGTTCTCCACGGCCCGCAGGAACGCGGCGAAGGAATCGGTGTCGGTCACGTCGCAGGCGAAACCCCCCACGCGGGGCGACAACTCGCTCGCGGTGGCCCGCGCGGCGGCGCCGTCGAGGTCGCCGATGGCCACGCGCGCCCCGGCCGAGGCCAGGCGTGCGGCGATCGCGCGTCCGATCCCGCGGGCACCTCCGGTCACCGCGATCACGCGGCCGCTCACCGGCAACGACATACTCGTCCTCCGATCGTGGCACCACCACCATCTGACACGGGCGTGTGTCAGATATTCGGATAGACTGCCACAGCAGCCGAGCCAGGGGAAGTGCGATGACCGACCGGACCGCGACGCGCCAGCAAGGGCGCCGCTACTCGGGGCAGGACGCCGCCGAGCGCACGCGCCAGCGGCGCACCGCGCTGCTGGCCGCCGCGCTGGAGCTGTTCGCCGACCAGGGCTACCCGTCGACCTCGGTCAAGCAGATCTGCCGCGAAGCGGGTCTCACCGAGCGCTACTTCTACGAATCCTTCCGCGACCGCCACGCCTGCCTGATCGCCCTCTACACCGAACTCGCCGAGCAGCTGCGGACGTCCACCACCGCCGCGATCGACGACGCCGAAGGCCGCCCGGACGAGGAGATCGTGCGCAGCGCGCTCAGGGCCTTCATCGACTACCTCACCGCCGACTCCCGCCGCGCCCGCGTGGTGCTGCTGGAAGTGGTGGGAGCCTCGGCGGAACTGGAACAGCGCAGGCACGCGGTCCTGCGGGACTTCGCCGAACTCACCACCGCCGTGTGGTCCCGGCTGGCCGAGCGCACCGGCCCCACCGATCCGCAGCGGCTCGCGGCCATCGGACTGGTCGGCGCGGTCAACCACCTGCTCGTCGACTGGCTGCACCGCGGGCAGCGGGAAACCCCCGCCGAACTCGTCGACACCTGCTCGACGCTGTTCACCGCCGTGCGCAACCACCTCGAAAGCTGACACCGCCGGGCGCCCGCCGCCGGCTCAGGCCCGCGAGGCCGCCGACGCCGTCCGCCGTGCTGCCCCTCAGTGCCGACATGACGTCAAGACCAGACGGCACTGTCGTGGGGGGTGGGGAAGTTTTCATGAAAACTTCCCCACCCCCACAACGAAAGCGACGGATTCAGCTGGTGCGGGAGCTGCGGGAGGAGCGGCTCGCGCGAAGCCCCAGGCTGCGGCGCAGCCGGCGGCGCAACTCGTCGATCATGATGCGCACCGGCTGGAACGCCACCACGAGCACGATCGCGTCCCGCGGGCCGAGCAGCTGGGCGAACCACTCGTCGATGTCCTGCCTGTCGGAGGTGGGCCGCTCGGTCCACAGCCCGGCCTCGGTGTCGTCGTAGGCATCGGTGATGGCCAGGGTCTTCTCGTCGAGCCGATCGGCCTGGCCGAGATCGGTGGCCGCGTCCACCGCGATGCGCCGGACGTCCTCGGGAATCTCGCGGCCTGTGACCGGCCTCGCCTCCTGGAGATCGCAGGCGGACACTCATCCGGCGAGCGCGCACGAGCGACCGCCAGGGGCTTTGAGGAGGACCGATGAGCGAGCACAACCCCGCCGACGGCGTGGAAGGCAAGGTCGTGGCCATCACGGGTGCCGGCAGCGGCATCGGTGCGGCCATCGCCGAACACCTCGCGCAGCGCGGCGCGACCGTCCTGCTCGGGGCGCGTAGCCGGGATCGGCTCGCCGAGGTGGTCGCGCGCATCGAATCCGCGGGCGGGGTGGCGTTGGCCGTCGAGGTCGACGTGCGGCGCCGCGAGGACCTCGCGCGCCTGGTCGCCGCGGCCCAGCAGCGCCACGGCCGGCTCGACGTCCTGGTCTCCAACGCGGGCAGCATGACGATCTCCGGGTTCGACGAGCTACGCCAGGACGACTGGGACGACATGGTCGCGACCAACCTCACCGGAGTCCTCAACGGGATCGGCGCCGCACTACCGGTGTTCCGCGCGCAGGGGTCGGGGCACTTCATCCACATGTCCTCGACCTCGGCGCACCGGATCGTGCCCACCCAGGGCGTCTACGCCGCCACGAAGACGGCGGTGCGGGTGCTCTCGGAGGCGTTGCGGCAGGAAGCGGGCCCGGATCTGCGCGTGACGGTCGTGTCACCGGGCATGACCGACACCGAGGGCGTGCGCTCAGGGGCCACCGACGAGCAGACCGCCTCGCGCGTGCGCTCGATCGCGCAGCCGCCGTCGGCGATCGCCCGCGCCGTGGCCTACGCCATCGAGCAACCTCCCGGGGTCGATGTCGGCGAGATCATCGTCCGTCCCACCGCGCAGAGCTGACACCCCCCCGGTTCAGCGTTGCGCGAGAAGTGCCCGCAGCGCGTGGGCGACCTGGGTGGGGCGCTCGACGGGTCCGAGGTGACCTCCGGGGAACTCCACGAGGACGTGCCCCAGGGCGATCGCGAGCCCTGAGGCGGCGCGGTGGGCGAGCTGTCCCCGCGAGTCGATGCCCGCGGCGCACACCAGGCGGGAGCCCGCGGCGGCCAGCGCCGGCACGTCGACCTCGGTGGTGGTGAACGGGACCAGGACGTGCTCCAGGAACAGCTGCTGGAGATCGGCGGCCTGGGCCAGCACCTCCAGCAGCTGCGGGGTGGGCGGTTCGGGATCGGTCTCGCCGTAGCCTTCCAGCCATTCGCCGGGATGCCGCAGAGCCGGTTGCGCCACAACGGTTTCCGTTGCGGTCATGGTGTCGGTCATCAGCCGTGCCGCTTCGTCGGGATCCCCGTCGCGTGCGGCGGACCGCACTGCTTCGAGCGCGTCCCGATGGGTCCCCGGATCCGGCAGCAGCCCGAGGACCGGTGGCTCGTGCACGACCCCGAGGCCAACGCGCTCGGGATGGCGGGCCAGCAGTTCGAGGGTGGTGATGGCCCCGGCGCTGAAGCCGAACACGACCGGCGGCTCGTCGAAGAGCGTCTCGATCGCCCGCAGCGCGTCCCGCGCGTGGTCCTCCGGCCGCTGGTCGGTGCCGATGGTTCCCGGAGCGGCCGAGGCCACGCGGCTGGAGAGCGCCACCACCCGGTGGTGCTCGGCCAGGTGCGCGGCGAGCCCGTCGAGCATCGCCGCCTGGCCGGTACCACCCGGGAGCAGCAGCAGCGGCGGACCGTCGCCCTGATCGCGGTAGTCGAGTGCCACGTCGTCGAGGGTGAGCGTTGCGGTGCGGATGGTCGTCTCCTGTCGGTCTCCCCGGAAGCCCCGGGTCAGCTCCGACATCGTCGCAGGGCCCGCCGCCGCTCGGGCCCGTTTCACCGCACCGCCCGGGAGGGGAGCCCGCAGGGCGCGGTTGCTCGGATGATCGGATCGGACGGCAACGGTCGGGCATCGCCGGGATCCTGTCGGCCAGGGTGGATGCCGGAAGGAGGGCCCATGATCTCGGATCTCAACCGGCTCGTGGATCTCGTCGAGGAACACCTCGGGGAGGAGTTCGACGTTGGCGAGGCCGCCAGGACGCTCGGCACCACCGAGTACCACCTGCGCCGGATGTTCTCGTCGTTGTCGGGCATGCCGCTGTCGGAGTACGTGCGGCGTCGCCGGATGACCGCGGCCGCCGCCGATCTCGTGCGGGGCGAGGGGGATCTGCTCGACATCGCCGTCCGCCACGGATACGGCTCCACGGAGGCGTTCGGGCGGGCGTTTCGCGCTGTCCACGGCGCGCGGCCCAGCGATGTGCGCCGCGACGGAGGCCCCCTTCGGTCACAGCCGCAGCTCAGGTTCCGCCTGACCGTCGAAGGGAACACCCCCATGGACACCCGCATCGTCGACCAGCCCGCGATCCGGCTCATCGGCCACGCCGCCCGGGTCCCGCTCATTCACGAAGGCATCAACCCGCACATCCAGCGGCACGTCACCTCGTTGCCGCAGCAGGAGCACGCGCGGCTCAAAGCCCTCGGCAACACCGAGCCGAGCGGCCTGCTGCAGGTCTGCGACGACCTCGACCCCGACGGCAGGGAAGGCACCGAGCTGACCTACCTGCACGGTGTCGCCGTGTCGGAGCGCAGCGCGTCCCCGGACGATCTCGAGGTGATCGAGGTGCCGGCGGGCCGGTGGGCGGTGTTCCACACCTCCGGCCCGCACCCGCAGGTCCTGCAGGACACCTGGGCGGCCACGGCCACCGAGTGGTTCCCGTCCCAGCCCTGGCGGCTGCGACCCGGCCCGTCGATCGTCGCGGTCCTCGACCGTGCCGAGGACTTCAGCACCGCCACCTGCGAGCTGTGGCTGCCCGTCGAAGCCGAATGACAGCGCACGAACTTGCTCGTCGAGCGCTCAGGTCAGTGCTCGTCGAGCAAGTGGCGGAGGTACTTGTCGGGGGAGTTGAGGAAGTCGCGGGTGAAGCGGACCGGCAGGGCGTGGTCGTAGTCGGTGGCGTTGATCGTGCCGTCCTCATCGATCTCGAAGATCCGGGCGCCCGGCAGCGCGAGTAGGACGGGGGAGTGGGTGGCGATGATGATCTGGCTTCCCTGCCGGGCCAGCTCGGTCAGGCGCGCCAGCAACGCCATGCAGCCGCGCACCGACAGCGCCGCTTCCGGTTCGTCGAGGACGTAGAGCCCGCGCGGGCCGAACCGGTGGGTGGCCAGGTCCAGGAACGACTCGCCGTGGGAGCGCTCGTGCGGCGACACACCGCCGTAGGCCGGCAGCAGCGACGGCGAGTACGGGTCCTCGTCGAGCCGTTCGATCTCGCTGGCGACGTTGTAGTAGGACTCGGCGCGCAGGAAGAACCCGGTGCGCGGTTTGCGGTTCCAGCGCAGGATCAGGTGATCGCCGAGGCTGGATTCGGTGGCGCGGGTGGCGAAGCGGAAGGACTGCGATCCGCCTTCGGGGTTGAACCCCGCGGCGGTGCCGATCGCCTCGATGAGCGTGGACTTGCCGGTCCCGTTCTCCCCGACCAGGAAAGTCACTGACGAATCCAGGTCCAGTCCGTCGCTCGCGGCCAGCGAGGCGACCACCGGCAGTGTGAAGGGGTAGGCGCCGGTGTCGGAAGCCTCGTCCAGGCGGATGTGACGGATGAACTGCCCGTTGGCGCGGCGTGCTTCCCAGCCCTGGCGCATCGTCCGACGTTAACCCGTCCCGCGCGACCGCCGGACGGTGATCCCGCAACCGAGGTGCCGTATCAGTCCGGAGTAGACGACAACGGAAATTTCCGGTCGTCGACGTCAAGCCAGAACCCGACGCCCACCGGCCTCCTCGACGGAAATGTCACCTGACGAAATGGATCGCCTACATAGCCGCGGCGGGGTAGGGGAGCGTGCGGTCGCAGTGCCGGGTTCGCTGGCGCGGAGAACTCCGGCAGGTATCGCACGGTCTCAGCCAACCATTGACCCAGTTACGTTAATAACGTTTCTCTTAAAACGAAAACGGAATCACAATCAGGAAAATCGGACATGGGGATGGCACGCATAATCGCGCTTATGTGCGGTAGGGTGGTCGCATGGAGCAGCGAGCGGTGTCCGACGCGGACGTGGTGGGGAAGCGGGCGCAAACGGAACTCCTGCGCTCGCCGACGCGCACAGGCCACACCCTGGCGGCGCTGATCGCCTCCTGGCTGGGCTCGTTCGCCGAGTCCGCCGACACCCGGGGCGCCTACTCGCGCGACCTGCGCGACTACCTCGACTGGTGCACCCACCGCGGGCTGGACCCGATGAGCGTGCGGTTGCCGGAGGTGCAGATGTACGGGGCGGAGCTGGCCGCGACACCGAACCCGCGCACCGGGCGCCCCGCGGCGGCCTCCACCCGGGCCCGCAAGCTCGCCGCCGTGTCCAGCTTCTACACCTACCTCGTGCGCGCCGGCGCCATCGACGCCAACCCGGCCCGGGATGCCGCGCGGCCCCGCTACGACCGCAGGCACTCGCCCACCACGAGCGTCACGGCCGAGCAGGCGAGCGCGATGCTGGCGGGAAGCCGCGACTACCGGCACCGCACCCTCGGCCCGCAGGCCGCGGCGCTGGTGATGGCCCTGCTCATCGACCTGGGCGTGCGCGTGTCAGAGCTGTGCGACGCCGATGTGTCCGATCTCGGCCAGCGCGAGGGGATGCGGGTGCTGACGGTGCGGATGAAAGGCGGCAAGGTCCGCACGCGCCCCATCCCGCAGGCGCTGCACGGTGTGCTGGAGGCCTACCTGCAGCAGCGCCCGGACGCCGACACCGACGCGCTGGTGATCACTCGCGAGGGCACCAGGGTCAACCGTCACCAGATCTACCGGCTCGTGCAGACCATGGCCGCACGAGCCGGGGTCGCGATGCCGCAGCGCATCACCCCGCACTCGATGCGCCACACCTTCAACACCATCGCCCGCCAGCACGGAGCGGCCCTGGAGGACCGCCGCGACGCACTCGGGCATTCCTCGGCGGCGGTCACCCAGCTCTACGACCACGTGGCGCTGTCGCTCTCGCGCGACCCGGCGCACCTGGTCTCCCGCGCCACAGCGGCCCCGGAAGCCCGGGGCGAGGACGATCAAGGACCTTCACCCGATACGTCACGGTGACGTTAAATCGTGGTGTGGGCCGATGATTTTCGCGCAGTGGGGTAGTCCCCATGGCATGGCTACCAACACGCACACGTCCACGACCATCAACAACCTCGGCGTCGCCATGTTCACCGTCGCCGACCAGGACCCGGCCCTGGAGTTCTACACCCGCAAGCTCGGGTTCGAGGTCC
This sequence comes from Saccharopolyspora tripterygii, assembly GCF_054778355.1. Lineage (NCBI taxonomy): Bacteria > Bacillati > Actinomycetota > Actinomycetes > Pseudonocardiales > Pseudonocardiaceae > Saccharopolyspora > Saccharopolyspora tripterygii. Next base: position 88,132 of record NZ_BAAGZP010000029.1, read on the forward strand.
GCAGCGACACCCGGTTCGGGCCCAACGGCGAATACCGGTGGCTGGAGGTCGCACCCCCGGGATCCACCGCGCGGCTCGCCCTCAACTCGCCCATGGGCGTGGAACCCGGCGGCAGCGCGATCGGGGTGGAAACCAGCGACGTGCACGGCGAGTACGAGCGCCTTCGGGCCCTCGGCGACGTGCAACTGGACTCCGCACCCGAATCCGGGCCAGGCGCACCGCTGCTGTTCATGCTCAGCGACCCCGACGGCAACCACATCGCCGTCGTCGACACCAACTCCTGACGCCTCCCATGAGCGGGTCGGCGTGCCCTCCGGTGGCACGCCGACCCGCTCACCGGTCGCGTCGCGGCGGAGGCTGCAGCTGGGGTGCTCACCGCCGGGTGAGGATCGTGGTGGTGTTCGCGGTGACGATGGCGGCGATCGAGGCCCACTGCCAGGCGTCGAGGTGCTGGCCCAGCAGCAGTCCGGCGGTGGCCGCCAGCACCGGGTTGAGGCTCATGAAGATCGCGAACAGTGGAGCGGGCACCCTGCCCAGCGCCAGCGCGTCGCACAGAAACGGTACCGCCGAGGACAGCACGCCGGCGGTCACCGCGAAACCCAGCGCAGCGGCAGTGGGCGGATGGGTGACCAGCACGCCGATGCCGACCGGCAGGAACAGCAGCCCGGAGATCCCGCACGCGCAGGCGGTTCCCTGACCGCCGGGCAGGGAACCGCTCAAGGCGTGGTTGAGCAGGATGTAGCAGGCCCAGCAAGCCGCGGCCAGCAGCGCCAGCCCCATCCCGAGGTAGTCGGTGGTGGGTTGCGGGCGCATCAGCACCACGACACCGCCCGCGGCCAGCACCGCGCAGGCCAGGTCGACGCGGCGGCGGGACCCGGCCAGGGCGACCGCCAGCGGCCCCAGGAACTCCAAGGTGACCGCCAGACCGAGCCCGATGCGGTCGATGGCGCTGTAGAGCGCGAGGTTGATGACCGGCAGCACCAGGGCCAGCGCGAGCACCAGCCGCCGCTGGGCCGCGGTGAACTGCCTGAACCTGGGGCGGGTGGCGGCCGGTAGGACCAGCGCGGCGATCCACTGGCGCACGGCCACCACACCGGCCGGGGTGATGGTGTCGAAGGCCAGGGATCCGATCGCGGCGCCGGTCTGGTTGGACAGGGCGCTGCCCGTCATCAACGCCACCCCCGCACCTCGGGAGGCATCCGGGACGGTCGGGGCGGGAGCGGTGCGCGCGGTCGACATGCCCGCCACCCTGGGGCCCGGGGCACTGTTGCACCTAATGCATGCGCCGCGCCAAAGATACGCTGGAGGTATGGATGTGGAGTTGCGGCAGCTCAAGTGCCTGGTCGCGATCGTCGAGGCCGGCACCTTCACCGACGCTGCCGCCGAACTCGGCCTCTCCCAAGCTCAGGTCTCGCGCACGCTGGCCGGGCTGGAGAACGCCCTCGGCGTGCGGCTGCTGCGCCGCACCAGCCGCCAGGTCGCCCCCACCGCTGCGGGAACGCGCGTGCTCTCCCGCGCCCGGCGCGTGCTGGCCGAGGCCGACGAGCTGGTGCACGAGGCCAAGACCGGTGATTCGACGCTGCGGCTCGGTCATGCCTGGTCGGCGTTGGGCAAGCACACGGTGGCCTTCCAACGTCGCTGGGCGCTCAGCTCACCGGAGGTGCGGGTGCAGCTGGTGCGCACCAACTCCGGCACCGGCGGGCTGGCCGAAGGCGCCTGCGATCTGGCGGTGGTGCGCACCGAGCCCGACCGGCGCCGCTTCTCCGGCGTGGTGGTAGGCCTGGAACGCCGGTACTGCGCGATGGCCACCGATGACGCGTGGGCGCGGCGCCGTTTCGTGCGGTTGAGCGATCTGGCCGAACGCACGGTGCTCATCGACCGGCGTGCGGGTTCCACGACGCCGCAGCTGTGGCCGGACGACCGGCAACCGGTCTTCGAGGACACCGCCGACGTCGACGACTGGCTGACCGCTGTTTCCAGCGGGCGGGTCGTGGGCATCACCTCCGAGGCCACGCTCACCCAGTACCGGCGCAGCGGGGTGGTGTTCCGGCCCGTCCGCGACGCACCGCCGATCCCGGTGCGGGTCATCTGGTGGCGCGGCGAGCGGCCGCTGCACGCGGGCAAGGTCGTCGACCTGCTCACCGAGCTCTACCGCCGCTGAGGCGATGACGATCCGGAACGGACCCGTCATGCGGGCCGGCCGATGGTCCTCAGCCCGGAGCGCAGATCGCCGGTCTCCGGACGCGTGACGGCATCGCCTGCGTCGCGCTGCCAGGATTCGGTGATGATGGCCCCGAACAGGGCCGCTTTGGTGGGAAACTGCTTGAACAGGGTGGACTTCGAGACCCCGGCGATGTCGGCGACCCGTGCTGGGGAGGTGCGGTCGCAGCCGCGCTCCACGAACGGTGTGCGTGGCCGCGGTGGTGATCGCGTGTCCGCTCACGCTGCACCAACAAGGCGAGTCGGGTGACTCGCATCTGGGGAGGAAGGCATGACCATCGACAAGAGCGCTGTGGTGACCGGTGCGAATCGTGGTCTCGGGCGCAGCACGGCCATCGCTCTGGCCACCCGCGGGGCGCGGGTCGTGATCACCCACCGCGGTGATGCGGCCGGGGCGGAGGAGACCGCCGAGCAGGTGCGGGCTTCGGGTGGGACCGTCGCCGTCGTCCGGCTCGACATCAGCGATGTCGGCTCCTTCGAGTCCTTCACCTCCGAGGTGGGCGCGCAGCTGCGGCGCTGGGGGGCTTCGCGGCTCGACGTCCTGGTCAACAACGCGGGAGTGGGGATCTTCGGGCCGCTGGAGAGTGTCACGCTCGAGGACTTCGACGCGGTGATGGGCACCAACGTCCGGGGCACGTTCTTCCTCATCCAATCGCTCGTGCCGCTGCTGGGCCAGGGCGGCCAGATCATCAACGTCTCCTCGTCAGCGACCCGCCACACCAGGCCCACCACCTCCCTCTACGCCGCATCGAAGGCCGCCGTCGAAGCGCTCAGCCGCAACCTCGCCGCGGAACTCGGGCCTCGCGGCATCCGGGTCAACTCGGTCGCCCCGGGCCCGACCGCCACCGACTTCAACGGCGGAGCGATGCGCGACGACGCCGGGCTGCGCCAGGCTCTGGCCGACCAGACCGTGCTCGGCCGAGTCGGCGAACCCGACGAGATCGGCGACGCCATCGCCACGATGGCCTCCGAGGGACTGCGCTGGGTCACCGCCCAGCGCATCGAAGTTTCCGGCGGCGCCCTGCTGTGAGCACCCATGACCTCATCAAGATCGGGACAGGTGAGCGGGTCACGGCACCAGCAGCAGCACGACGCTGCCGTGCATGTAGAGCACCGGGAACGCGGTGGCCACCGCGGCGGTGAACAGCAGCACCTGCACGATCACGCCTGCCCCGCGCAGCTTCCACACCGCACCCGCCGCCAGCAGCAGCGCACCGACACCGGCCTGACCCCACCAGTAGAGCGGGTGCGTGCTCTCGGCGAGGACGAGCAGCCCGTAACCCGCCTCGCCAATCAGCACACCACACAGCGCTGAAAGCCCCAGGGCCGCACGGGTTCCCGGTCCCCTCCGCAGCCACTGCGCACCCAGCCCCAGCACGGGTCCGGCCAGCAGCGCCGCAGCACCCCAGAACACCATCAGCCCGGTGGAGGAGGGGTAGCCGCGCAGCAGGTCGGTGAGCACGTAACCGGCGAGCATCCCCGCCAGCGACAGCGCCCCGCACACCGCTCCCGCCAGCGCCGTCGGTGCGGGCAGCGCCAGGGCGAAGGCCAGCAGCGTCCACGCTCCGCTGGAGTTGGCCAGCGATGCCACCGGCGCGGGCAGCGCGCCTTGCGCGACGGCGGTGACCCCTCCTGCGGCCAGTCCGCAGGCCACGGCGATCAGCGCGGCGCGCACGGCGCCGCGACGTCGGTGCGCGCCCGTGGACACCGGGTGTGCGAGAGCCATGCGGTGGAGTTTCCCAGCAGACCCGCTCAGCGGGAGCACGTTTCGGCCCAATCCGCTCCCGCCCGGATGGCCCATCGGTGATCGGTCGGGGCAGCGCCCCCGGAGCGCGCGGGCATCAGGTGAGTGCGCGCAGTTCCTGACCGGCCGCCCACGACGTCAGCAGGGCCAGAGCGTCCGCGGTCGGCGTGCCTGCGGGGGCGGTGTAGACGTTGAGCAGCAGGCCGGGTTCGGCGGGAAGCTCCATCGACTCGACGTCCAGCTCGAGATCACCCACGACCGGGTGTTGCATCCGCTTGCGGCCGGACCGGTGCAACCGGACGTCGTGGGAGGCCCACCGCTGCCGGAACAGCGCACTGCGGGCCGACAGCTCACCAACGAGGGCGAGCAGTTCCCGGTCGTGCGGAGCGCGGCCGGCCTGCATGCGCAGCTTCGCCGCCACGTCGGAGGCGATCCGGTCGTAGTCGACGAACAACGCTCGTGCCGCTTCGGGTTCCAGGTACAGGAACCGCGCGGTGTTGGCCGGTCGTCGCGGGTCGGCCAGCACTGGTGAGTACAGCGCTCGGGCGGGGCGGTTCATGGCCAGGACGTTGTAGTGGCCGTTGCAGATCACAGCGGGCGCATCGGCCAGCGCGTCGAGCACCTGCTGCAGCGCGGGACGCACCGTCACGGCAGGTCGTCGGGGACCGCTGGAGGTCCCGGATCGACGCGCGAGGTGGAAGAGGTGATCGCGTTCGGCCTGGTCGAGTTGCAACGCCGAGGCCAGTGCGTCGAGTACCCCGTCGGAAGTGCCGGTGAGACTGCCACGCTCCATGCGCACGTAGTAGTCGACCGACACACCGGCCAGCAGAGCCACTTCTTCGCGACGCAGGCCCGCGACGCGGCGGTTGGCCCCGTAGGCGGGCAGACCCGCGCGTTCGGGCGTGAGGCGCGCGCGCCGCGACCCCAGGAACGCCTTGATCTCGGTGCGCAGGTCGCTCGTGGTCACCCCATCACCGTAGGCGCCACCGACAGGTGAAGGGAGGTTCTGCTGGTGCCCCTCACCCGCGGTGGGCGTCCGGGGTTCGTGCCGTGTCTAGGTGCCGGTCGCGGTCGTGGCGATGCCGCCGTCGACCGCGATGATGGTGCCGGTGAGGTAGGCCGCTGCCCGGCTGGCGAGGAAGACGGCGACGCCTGCCATGTCGTCGTCGCGGCCGAGCCGGCGCAGCGGTGCCTTCGCCGCGATCGTCTCGCCGTGGGCATCGAGCGTCGCGGCCATCATCTGCGAGGGGAACGGCCCCGGGGCCACCGCGTTCACCGCGACGTGCTGCGGTCCCAGTTCCCGGGCGAGCACGCGGGTGAGTTGGTGCAGCGCTGCTTTGCTGCCTGCGTAGGAGTAGTTGGGGGATTCGGCGACGTGGATGGCCGCGATGCTGCCGATGTTGATGATCCGCGCGGGATCATCGGCCGCACCCGCCCTGCTAAGCGTCGGCAGCAGTGCTTGTACCAGCCGGAACGGTGCTTTGAGGTTGAGGTCGAGCACCGAGTCCCAGGCCTCGGCCGGGAACGTCTCCAGCGGCTCGCGCCACATCGCTCCCGCGTTGTTGACGAGAATGTCCAGCTGTTCGGAGTCGTCTGCGACGCGATCAGCGAGGCGAAGGCACTCGTCGAGGTGGGAGAGGTCGGCGGGCACGGCCCGCACGTCGCCGAATTCCGACAGCAGGTGTTGCGCCCCCGCGCACGCGTCCGCCGTGCGCGAGCTGATGAACACGCGCGCGCCCGCTCGCAGGAGACCGCGCGCGATCATCAACCCGATTCCCCGGGTGCCACCGGTGACGAGTGCGCTCCTGCCACTCAGGTCGAAGAGGTCCGCGTGAGCGGTGGACTGGTTTTCCGCCATGGCTGGCCGTCCTTCTGCCGTGGAAGCACGTGCTGACGCCTTCGCGTCTCCGTGCCGGTGAACTCGACCAGGCTGACCGGAATCCGGGGCGGCGGGGAGTTCCTGGTGATGCCGGTACCAGGAGAGTTCCCCGGCCTGTGATCCCGTCGCGCGGGTGGTCGCGGTCCACATGCGACAGGGGCGCTCGTCCGACCCGCATCGGACAGGCGGGTTGCGTGAACAAGCCAACCCCGCTGGCAGGCGTCGCGGGGTGGTGCGGGAGCTGGCTATGCTCCGGGCCTCCTTTGCCCTGGAAGGTGGTTCGCGATGCCGGTGCCCAGTCTGCTCGGGGTCTTCGCCCATCCCGACGACGAGTCGCTGTCGGCCGGGGGTGTGCTGGCCCGCCAGGCCGAGGCGGGAGCCCGCACCGGTGTGGTGACCGCGACCTGGGTGGACGACACCCACCGGGCCGGGGAACTGGGAGAGGCACTGCGGATCCTCGGCGCGGGCAAACCGCGCCTGCTGGGCTACGCCGACGCGCGGGTGCCCGAATCAGCGCCGGGCTGCGCGCGACTGGTCGATTCCCCGCTGCAGGAAGCCGTGCACCGGCTGGTGGGCCACCTGCGGGAGTTCCGCCCGGACGTGGTGATCACCCACGACGGCTACGGCGGCATCTCCGGGCACCCCGATCACGTGCACACCCACCGCATCACGATGCTCGCGGTGCACGCGGCCGCCCTCGAACAGCTGCATCCGGAGGCGGGCGAGGCGTGGCAGGTGGGGGCGCTGTACTCGGTGACCCACCCGCACTCGGAGCTGGCCGCCTACCGCGGCCTGGTGGGGGCCCCGAAAGCCGCCCACACGGTGCCCGACGAGCAGCTGAGCGCGTCGGTCGACATCAGCCGCTGGCTGGACAGCAAGACCGAAGCGGTCCTGGCTCACCGCAGCGAGGTGCAGCGCGGCGCGCTTCCCGCGCTGGTCGGTGACCTCGACCCCGGCACCCGCAGGCAGTTGTTCGGCACCGAGCACTTCCTGCGCCACCCCCTGGCCGGCCTCCGCGGAGGTTCCGAGCCGATCGCCTGAGCGAGCCCCGGGGTCAGCGCCAGTGCGCGGGGCGCTGCAGCCCCGCGGGCAGGCGGGTGGTGTCGTTGCCTCGGGCCGCCGACACCTGCGGTTGGGTGAGGTAGAGCGCGCCGGTGAGTTCTGCGCCGCGCAGATCGGTATCGCGCAGGTCCGCGCCCAGCAGGTCGGCGAAACCCAGGTCCGCGCCGCGCAGATCGGCGGCGATCAGCAGCGCACCGCGCAGGTTCGCCGAGCGCAGGTGCGTGCCGCGCAGACGGCGGCCCACCAGATCGGCACCGCGGTGCTGCGCGCCGCGAGGGCCGCGCACCAGGATGCTGGCCTCGCCGAGCAGGTCACCGGTGCGCCCGCGTTGGGCGCCCAGGTCCACTTCGGCCAGTGGTCCGGCCGCCAGCTCGGTGAGTGCGCGGACCTCGCCGCGGCGCGCTCGCAGATCTTCGTGCAGGGCTGCGGTGGCCTCACGTCCCAGCGCGTCGTCGAGGTACCACAGCAGTTCGTGCAGGCCGCGCATCACCTCGAACGCCGCGAACATCGACTCCGCCGTCTCCGGGGCCTCCCGCCACGACACACCACCGAAGGTGTGCTGCGAGAGGTGCTGCCCGGCACCGAAGCAGTCGAACACCGTGCACCCGGCGAAGCCCTCGTCGCGCAGGTTCGCGTGAATCCCGCAGGAGAAGTCGGCCAGCAGGTTGTGGCACGGACGCCCACCGGGCTTGTCCACCGCGAAATCCGCCGAAGCGGAGAAGGGCAGTGCCACGCAGCACAACCCGAAGCACCGCGCGCAATCGGCCCGCAGGTCCTGACTCTCACCCATGGGGAAGATTGTCCGCTCACCAGCGGTGATCGCCTCGACCGGGGCCGTTGGTACGGTCACTGCTCGTGAGTGAGCAGCCGCGATCCGCCGAGGACACCGCCGAGGGCATCTGCCGCTTCCCGGGGTGCGAACGCCCGGTGGAGCGCCCCAGCGGCCCGGGACGCCCCCCGGAGTACTGCGACCTGCCCGAACACACCCGGTGGCGCGCCTGGAAGCAGCGGCAACGCCTCCAGGCGGTGGCCGAGCAAACCCCGAGCACCACCTCGGAGAGCGCCAGCGAGTTCGACGGGGCGCGGATGCGCGCCGAGGAATTGCTGCGCCAGTACCGGCTGCTGTCGGAACAGCTGGGCCGCAACCTGCGCGCGGGCCTGGAGGAGTTGGCCACGCTCACCGATCCCTCGGCCGCCGAAGCCCAGATCCAGGCTGCCCAAGCCGAAGCCGCGCACCGCGTCGCCCAGGCCGAGCAGGCGCTGGCCACCGCCCAGCAGCAGCGCCGCGACGCCGAGCAGGCCCGCCAGAACGCCGAGCAGGCCCGCCAGAACGCCGAGGAGGCAGCCGAGGACGCCGTGGCCGAAGCCGAGCAGGCCGCGCGGGACGCCGACTCCGCCCAGGCGCAGCGCGACCAGGCGTGCGCCGAGGCCGAGCAGGCGCGAAGCGACGCGGCGGCTGACGTCGAGGCGGCCCGCAACGAAGCCGAAGTCGCCACCGCCGCGGCGCAGCGCCAGGCCGAGGAACTGGTGGCCCGCGCCCGCCACGACGCGCGCACCGACATCGCCGAAGCCCACAGCGCCCTGGAGACCGCGCGCACCGACGCGGCCGCGCAGGTGCTCTCCGCTCAGCAGCAAGCCCAGCGGGAGATCGCCGAGGCCGCCGATCGCAAGGCCGAGGCGGGGGAACGCGCCGCGCGCGCGGAAACGGCCGCAGAGACCGCCCGCGAACAGGTCACCGAACTGCGCGCGGCCGCCGAGTCCTCCCGCGCGGAGATCGAGCGCCAGCGCACCGAACTGGCCGCGCTGCGCGAGCAGCACACCACCGAGGTTCAGCGGCTGCGCGAGGACGCCGCCGAGCGGTTGCGCTCCGAGCGCGACGCGCACGCCCAGCGGCTGGCCGCCGTGGAAGACGCGCGCGATCAGGCCCAGGCCCGCGCGCAGCGGGCCGAGACCCAGCTCGACACCGCCCACGAGGAACTGCGGGCACTGCGCCCCACCGAAACCGGCTCGGCCGACTAGCCGGGCGTGGCCCGTATGAGGGGGTGGGTTCAGCCGGCGGAGTCCCGTTCGGCGAAGACCTCGCGTGCTGCGAAGGTGGCGTTGACCGCGCGCGGGAATCCGCAGTAGCAGGCGGCGTGCAGGATGACCTCGGTGATCTCCTGGCGGCTGACGCCGGCGTTGAGCGCTGCACCGATGTGGACCTTGAGCTGTGGTTCGCAGCCGCCGAGCGCGATCAAGGAGCCGAGGGTGACGAGCTGGCGGCTGCGGGGGTCCAAGCCCGGCGGTCGTCGATGTCGCCGAATCCGAACGCGGCGATGTGGTGGCCGAGCGCTGGGTTGATGTCGGCGAGCGAGTGCGCGCAACGCCTCGATCGAGTGGCCGCCGGGCGGATCCACCGCCAGCCGAAGCGCTTCCCGCAACGTCTCGTCCGGTTCCATGACCGGGACGCTAGAGGTGTGAGCGCGCTCGAAGGCAAGCGCGCCGCCGAGCGAGTACCCCTCAGCGCACCTGCCGGGCCATGCGCCACACGACGTCGACCCCGGCTCGTCCTGGTGCGGGGGCGAAGCGGGGCGGGCGGTGCGGGTCGACGCAGTCGAATCCGAGGCGTTCGGGGATGCGCCGGCTGGCGGTGTTGGCGGCGTCGTGCCAGATCTCGACGCGGTCCACGCCTGGCAGCGCGAAGGCCTGGTCGGTGAGCGCGCGTGCGGCGGCGGTCATCAGGCCGCGCCCGGTGTGTTCGGGGTGCAGCCAGTAGCCGATCTCCAGGCCGCCGTCGCCGATGCGCCGCTCCAGGGAGATCGTGCCGGCGATGTGGCCGCCTCGGGTGATCAGGTAGGTGTAGCCGTCACCGCTGTGCCAGTGGCGGGTGGCGGTGTCGATGAACTCCACCGCGGCCGAGACCGGGTAGTCGCCTTCCGCCCACGGCATCCAGGGCCGCAGGTGCTGCAGGGATTCGGTGACGGCCTGCTGCAACGCGGCGGTGTCGGCCGAGGTCGGTCGGCGCAGCAGCGCGCCGGGCACCGGGATGCGTTCCTGCGGGCGGGTCATGCCCGTGATGCTGCTCGGTGGCCACCGCAGGTCGCAAGCGGTTTCCTGCCCCGAACGCGCGAGCGGGGCGCGATCCCCGGTGATCTCCGGCAATGGCGCCCCGCTCGGTCGTGCTGGGTGGCTCTCGATCAGATGAGGCCGAGCTTGCTGACGGTGTCGCGCTCCTCGGTGAGCTCGCCGACCGAGGCGTCGATGCGGCCGCGGGAGAACTCGTCGATCTCCAGGCCCTGCACGATCTCGAACTTGCCGTCGCGGGCGGTGACGGGGAACGAGGAGATCAGGCCCTCCGGCACGCCGTAGGAGCCGTCGGAGACGACACCGGCCGAGGTCCAGTCACCCTCGGGGGTGCCGTTGACCCAGGTGTGGACGTGGTCGATGGCGGCGTTGGCGGCCGAGGCCGCGGAGGAGGCGCCGCGGGCGTCGATGATCGCCGCGCCGCGCTTGGCGACGGTGGGGATGAACTCGTCGGCCAGCCAGGACTGCTCGACCTGCTCGGCGGCGATCTTGCCGCCGACCTCGGCGTGGAAGAGGTCGGGGTACTGGGTGGCGGAGTGGTTGCCCCAGATCGTCAGCTTCTTGATGTCGGTGACCGACACGCCCAGCTTCTGGGCGAGCTGCGTCTGCGCCCGGTTGTGGTCCAGGCGGGTCATGGCGGTGAAGCGCTCGGCCGGGACGTCCGGCGCGTGGGCCTGGGCGATCAGGGCGTTGGTGTTGGCGGGGTTGCCGACCACCAGCACGCGCACGTCGTCAGCGGCACCGGCGTTGATGGCCTCGCCCTGGGGCTTGAAGATGCCGCCGTTGGCCTCGAGCAGGTCGCCGCGCTCCATGCCCTTGGCGCGGGGGCGGGCACCGACCAGCAGCGCGACGTTGGTGCCGTCGAAGGCGGTGCGCGCGTCGTCGGTGATGTCGATGCTCTCCAGCAGCGGGAAGGCGCAGTCGTCGAGCTCCATCGCGGTGCCCTCGGCAGCCTTGACCGCCTGCGGGATCTCCAGCAGGCGAAGCTTGATCGGGGTCTCGGCGTCGATGAGCTGACCGGAGGCGATCCGGAACAGCAACGCGTAGCCGATCTGACCGGCCGCACCGGTGACGGTCACGGTGACGGGAGCTTTGGTCATGAGGTCTCGTTCTCCTGCTCGACGGGTGGTGTTGGCTCTGCCGGGGATGCTATCGGCAGTCCCGCGGGGGTGTGGGAGACCCGTCAGGGATCACAGGTGAACGCCTCCGGGACCGATTCAGCAGCCGAGATCCGCACCACACGTGAGGTGGCCACAGCGTCGGCATTGGCCGTTTTCCACCCGGCCTGTGGTGCCTAGGTTGGCGTTGGTCGTCAACCGGGAGGGGTGCGTGGTGGTCGGTGGTGGCGCGGTGACCGGAATCGCGGTGGTGGCCTTGGGGATGGTGCTGACCCCGGGGCCGAACATGGTCTACCTGGTGTCGCGGACGCTGACCCAGGGCCGTCGTGCGGGCGCGGTGTCGTTGTGCGGTGTGGCCGCGGGTTTCGCCGTCTACGCCGCCGCGGCCACCGCGGGGCTGTCCACGATGTTCGCTCTGGTCCCGGTGCTCTACATGGTGCTGCAGGTGGCCGGAGCGGGATATCTGGCGTGGTTGGCGTGGCAGGCGCTGCGCCCGGGTGCGGTCTCGGTGTTCGAGCCGGCCCCCGTCGAGCCTGCGGGGGCCGGCCGGTTGTTCGCGATGGGTTTGGTGACCAACCTGCTCAACCCGAAGATCGCGGTGCTCTACGTGTCGCTGCTGCCGCAGTTCGTCGATCCGGCGCGCGGGTCGGTGGCCGCGCAGTCGCTGCTGCTGGCCGGGGTGCAGATCGGGGTGGCTCTGGCGGTCAACGCCCTGATCGTGCTCGCAGCGGGATCGGTGGCGCGCGTGCTGGCCGGACGCCCGGTGTGGTTGCGGGTGCAGCGGTGGCTGATGTCCGCGGTGCTGGCCGGTCTGGCCGTGCGGCTGCTGACCGACCGCGCCCGCCCGGCGGGTTGAGCGCGGCACCTGCTTCAGCTCATGCGCTTGCCGCCGCCCGCGTAGAGGGTTTGCCCGGTGAGCCAGCGGGCTTGGTGGGAGGCCAGGAACACCGCGATGTCGGCGATGTCGTCGGGGTGCCCGACGCGGCCGAGAGGGCTGAACTCGGCGAAGCGGGCGTTCATGTCGCGGCTGATCCAGCCGGTCTGCACCGGGCCGGGCGCGATGATGTTGACGGTGATGCCCGCGGGCCCGAACTCCGCGGCCGCCGAACGCGACAGCGATTCCAGCGCGTTCTTGGTGGCCCAGTAGGAGACCTCGCCCGGCGCGCCGTCGGCGGCATCGGTCGACAGGGTGATGATGCGGCCCCAGTCGGCGCGGCGGCGCTGGTGACGCCGGTGGTGCTCGGCCATCAGCAGCGCCGGTGCCCGGGTGTTGACGGCGTGGTGCGCGTCGAGGCCGGCGGCGCTGACCGGGCGGGCACCGCGGGCGGTGGTGAAGGTGTCGGGCTGGTTGTGGGCGGCGTTGGCCACCAGGATCTCCACCGGGCCCAGCAGCGCTTCGGCCTCGTCGTAGACGCGGGCCGGGACGTCGGGGGCGGCCAGATCGGCGGTGATGGAGTGGGCGGTGTGGCCGTCGGCGCGCAGGGCGGGGGTGAGGTGGTCGCTGCTGCCGGGCGGGTTGACCAGCAGCAGCCGGGCGTCCTGGCGGGCCAGGGCGCGGGCGATGGCCGCACCGATGCCCAGGGCGTTGTCGGTGCCGGTGATGACGGCGACGCGATCGCGCAGTCGCGGGTCGATCATGCCCTGATCATCGTCCGCCCCGCGAGAACCGGACCGGGCAGGGTGGCTCTTGGGGTCGTTTCAGGATGCGGCGGAGCCGTTGTTCCAGGTGTGGGGCTCAGCCGGCACCACTGTGGCCTTCCCATGTGAGGTTCCGCCACCCGCACCGCCGAGCAAGGCGATTCCGCAAGGACCCCTTAGGCTGTGGGGGCATGGGTCATGGTGAGGACGGGGTCGATCGCATTCAGGCGGCGTGGCGGCGGGAACGCCCGGGCATGCCCGTGGAGTCCATCGGCGTGATCACCCGGATCTGGCGCATCGCGAAACTCCTCGAAGACCAGCGCCGCCGCTCCGATTCCCGCGCCGGTGTGGACGCCGCGACCCGCGATCTGCTCTCAACGCTGCGCCGCTCGGGCCCGCCCTATCGCCTCGCGGCCGGTGAGATCGCCCGCCAATCGCTGGTCAGCGCGGGGGCGATCTCGCAGCGGGTGGCGCGTGCCGAGCAGCGCGGCCTGGTGGTCCGCAGCCGAGGGCAGGACGGCCGCACCGTGCAGGTGCAGCTCACCGACGCAGGCCACGCGCTGGTGCAGGACCACGTGGAGGATCTGCTGCGCTACGAGGAAACGCTGCTCTCGTCGCTGTCGGACGAGCAGCGCGAGCAGCTCACTGGTCTGCTGCGGGTGCTGCTGGGCGATCTGACCACCCGCTTCGGCGCCGACGACCGGCCCTGACCCGCCCCGATCGCGAAAAACCGCTTGCCGTGGGGGAATGCGGGGTGTAGTGGTCTGTGAATGCTGCACGAGAGCGGAACCGGCGAGGTCATGTCGCTGACCGACCGGACCACGACGCTGCGCTACGTGCCGATGACCGGTGCGCCGCGCATGATCCGCCTGATCAGCGCCGAGGGGCCGGACGTGCTGGGGCTGCTGCGTCAGCGGCTTCCCGACTGGAGCGTGGTGACCGACCTGGCCGCCGGTCAGCGGTTGCTGGCCGCAGGCGCCCGGTTGCGCCGTCACGCCCACACCATGCGCCGCGACCTGATCGCCGACCCGCCACCACCGGACTGGGCGCGGGGTGAGCCGCCGGCCCCGCTGCGGGTCACCGCCTGCGACCGGCCGCCGGAAGCGCTGCTTGAGGCGTGGCGCGAGGCCTACCCGCCGGGGCACCCTGATCACGTCATCGCCGATGACCGGGCGCTGCGCACCGAACTGCTGCAGCCGCTGCTGTCGGGCAGGGTGCTGGGCCCGCTGCTGGAGGCCAGCGCCTTGGTCGTCGACGGACGGGGCAGGGTGGTGGCGGGCCTGATCGTCAACGACCGGGCCGGCACCGCGTGGGTCGGCGACGTCTTCCGCCGTCGTGGTCCCGCCTACGCCGGGCTGGGCGGGCTGCTGCTGCGCCGGGCGGTGGCGGGGCTTTCGGGACGGTTCTCGCTGGCGGGTTTGGCGGTGACGGTCGGCAACCCCGCGCAGCGGCTCTACCGGCGGTTGGGATTCGAGATCACCGAAACGACCATGACCTTCGCGCTGTCGTGACCGGCGATGGGTTACAGTGCTGAGGTGACCTGCAGTTCTCACATGGCTTGGTGGCGCTCCTGCTAGGAGCGGCCACCCACTGCGTCACATCCCCAGATCTCCGAGGGCCGTTCGACCGACGGCCCTCTTTTCGTGCGTGCTCTCGCGCTCGGTGCGGGTTTTCGGCGGACGGCGCCGGACCTGCCACGAGAGGAACACCTCATGACCACCGCGGTCGACATCTCCCCGGCTGCTCGGCGCAGCAGCGAACTGGAATCCGAGATCTCGGCGGACCCGTCGCGGTTCCGGATCCTCACCGGTGACCGGCCCACAGGACCGCTTCACCTGGGCCACTACTTCGGGACCTTGCACAACCGGGTGCGGTTGCAGCGCCAGGGGGTCCACCTGAGCCTGGTGATCGCCGACTACCAGGTGCTCACCGATCGTGACGTGGCCGAGGACCTCTCCGGGCACGTCACGAGCCTGATCGCCGACTACCTGGCGGCGGGCATCGACCCGGACGAGGCGATGATCTTCACCCACAGCCAGGTGGCGGCGCTCAACCAGTTGCTGCTGCCGTTCCTGAGCCTGGTGACGGTCTCGGAGCTGCAGCGCAACCCGACGGTCAAGGACGAGATCGCCCATTCCCGCCAGTCGGGTGTGTCGGGGCTGATGTTCACCTACCCCGCGCATCAGGCGGCCGACATCCTGTTCTGCAAGGCCAATCTGGTGCCGGTCGGGTCGGATCAGCTGCCGCACCTGGAGGTGACCCGCGCGATCGCCCGGCGCTTCAACGACCGCTACGGACCGGTGTTCCCGGAGCCGGAGGCGCTGTTGTCGGCGGCGCCGCTGCTGCTGGGCACCGACGGGGCGAAGATGAGCAAGAGCCGCGGCAACGCGATCATGCTGGGTTCCTCGGCGGAGGAGACCGCGCGGTTGATCCGGTCGGCCCGGACCGACGCGCAGCGCCACATCACCTACGAGCCGCAGGCGCGACCGGAGGTGGCGAGCCTGGTGCTGCTGGGGGCGTTGTGCAGCGGGCGGGATCCGGTGGAGTTGGCCGAGAGCATCGGTTCGGGTGGGGCGAAGGCGCTCAAGGCGGTGGTGACCGAGGCGGTCAACGAGCACTTCGCGGCCTCGCGGGAGCGACGGGCCGAGCTGCTGGCCGATCCGGGCTACCTGCGTGAGGTGCTGGCGCGGGGCAACGCTCGCGCCAACGAGCGCGCCGAGGTCACGCTGGCGGAGGTGCGGGAGGCGATGGGCACGGTCTACGGGGCCTCCAGGTAGGACAGCGCCAGGGCCGACAGGTGCAGTCCCTGGCCGGTGGTGTCGATGAGCCCGAGTTCCCGCAGCCGCCAGATGTCGGTCTTGGCCCGGGAGACGGGGCGTTGCTGCTGGTCGGCCAGTTCGGCGGGCGAGAGGCCGGGGTGGCGGCGCAGGGCCTCCAGGACGTGGCGGGTCCAGGGTCCGCGCGGTGTCGCGAGGTCCAGGCGGGCGAGCTGGGCCTGGAGCCGGCCGCGGGTGCGCTCGTCGAGGGCTTCGGGTGCCGGGTGGGGTTGCTCGACCGGTCCGAGGTGGGCCAGGGCGAGCCGGTACGTGCGGCCGCGGTGGCGGTCGAGGGAGGCGTGCAGGCCCGCGGCGGTGGTGAAACCGGCGCGGGCCGCGTCGTGGTCGGTGAGCGAGGCGGGGTCGATCTCGGTGACCGAGGTGATCTCGACGAGTCCGCGGCGGGTGGGCACGCGGGCGCCGGGGCGGGCGTGCGGGCTGGGCCAGCGGAAGTAGGTCTCGGTGATCTCGCCTGCGGCCACCCCGCGGGCGATCCGGTCGCTCAACACCCCTCCCACGCTAGCGCCCGCCCGGCAGGCTCCAGAGCGGGCGCGTGTTGATCACGAAACGAGTTCATCAACTACCGCAGGTGTGCCGGGTGGGGCGACAATCGGTGAATGCTGCAGGTTTGCCTCAACGGCGCCCGGTCACCGCGCGAGCACTTCCACCTGCCGGTGCGGCCGGAGGAGTTGGCCAAGGCGGCGGCTGATGCGGTGTCGGCCGGTGCCACCGACGTGCACCTGCACCCCAAATCGGCTGATGGCACCGACAGCCTCGATCCGCACTCGGTGGCCGCGGCGTTGCGCGCGGTGCGGGCCGCGGCTCCGGGGGTGCCGGTGGGGGTGACCACCGGGGCGTGGACGGCGCCGGACACCGCCTCGCGGGTGCGGGCGATCAAGGCGTGGACGTTGCTGCCCGACCACGCCTCGGTCAACTGGCACGAGCCGGGTGCCGACGAGGTCGCCGGGGCGCTGCTGGAGCGCGGGGTGGGCGTGGAGGCCGGGGTGTTCTCGGGCACCGACGGGGATCACCACTTCCGGCTCTCGCCCTACCGCAACAGGGTGGTGCGGGTGCTGGCCGAGGTCACCGACCGCACGGCCGGGGGAGCGGCGACGACCGCCGAGGCGCTGCTGGCCCGCTTGCACCCGGCTTCGGCGCCGATCCTGCTGCACGGGGAGGCGGCCGGGGCGTGGCCGGTGCTGAGGGTGGCCGCCCGCCGGGGCTTCGGCACGCGCATCGGGCTGGAGGACACGCTGGTGCTGCCGGACGGGCAGATCGCCGCCGACAACGCCGAGCTGGTGGCCGCCGCCCGCGAGATCCTGGAGACCGAGGCGCACTGACCTCGACGGCATATTCCATCCGGTCTATATTCGTGGTGTGGCAACTACGTTCGAGGTGCTGGCCGAGCCGCACCGTCGCGACATCCTGGACCTGCTGCGCAGCGGCGAACGGGCCGTCGGCGATCTGGTCGAGCGGCTCCCGCTGAGTCAGCCCACGGTGTCCAAGCACCTCAAGGTGCTGCGCGAGGCCGGGCTGGTGGAGGTCCGCCAGGACGCCCAGCGCCGCTGGTACCGGCTGCGCCCGGAACCGCTCGCCGAGATCGACTCCTGGCTGCGGCCCTACCGGCACCTGTGGGAGCGGCACCTCGACGCACTGGAGCGCCACCTCGAGACCATGGATGAGGACCCGCGATGACACCTGAGCTCTCGATGATCAACGGCCACCCGGTGCTGCGCCTGCAGCGCGTCCTGAACCACCCGCCGGAGAGGGTCTGGCGGGCGATCACCGACCCGCAGCAGCTCTCGGAGTGGTTCCCGGCCCGTGTGGAGTTGGCCACCGCCGCACCGGGTTCGGCGATGACCTTCCACTTCGACGGCGGCGAACCCGGCGAGACCCCCGACGAGGGCGAGGTCCTGGAGGCCGACGAGCCGAAGGTCTTCGCCTTCCGCTGGAACACCGACGTCATCCGCTGCGAGCTGCTGCCGCACGAGCGGGGCTGCCTGCTGGTGTTCACCCACACCCTGCGCGACCCCGACAGCGACCGGCCCTCGGCCGCTCGCCACGGCGCCGGCTGGCTGATCTGCCTGGACGCCCTGAACGCCGGGCTGGAGGGTACGAGCGCCGAGTTCGACATGGCGGTCTGGTTCGCCCGCGCCGAAGAGCTCGTCGAACTCTTCGGGCTCGGCGAGGGCCAGGTGCTGGCCGGGCGGGAGGACTGGACGATCCGCTTCGAGCGCGACCTCGTGCAGCCCCCGCACCAGGTGTGGGAGCTGCTCTCCGGCGGCGAGGTGCTCGCACCCGGCGACCCGGCGCCCCTTCCGGCCACCCACGGCTACGGCGACGCGGGAGCCATCGTGGAAGCCGAGCCCGCCCGAGGGCTGGTGTATTCGTGGGCGGACGGCGGGCAGGTCCGGTTCGAGCTGCGCGAGCAGCACCCGATCGGCACGCGCCTGGTGCTCACCCACACCGTCACCGACCCGCACGCCCGGGCGAGCCTGCTGGCGGCCTGGCACACCCACCTGGAGCTGTTGTTCGCCGCCCTGCACGGCGACATCCGCTGCCCGTGGCCGGCCGAGCGCACCGAGGCGCTGCGCGCCCACTACGCCGCCGCGCTCGGCTGATCACCCGAGAAGGGGATCGTCGTGTCGGGGTCGTGGTGATCGGCCACTTAGGATGGTCGTCGTCCGAATCGCGCCGCAGCCATCAGGAGAGCGAGCATGATCTTCATTACCGCCAAGTTCCGGGTGAAGCCGGAGCACGCCGACCAGTGGCCGCAGATCTCCGCCGGGTTCACCAACGCCACCCGCAACGAACCGGGCTGCCTGTGGTTCGACTGGTCGCGCAGCGTGGAAGACCCGAACGAGTACGTGCTGGTGGAGGCCTTCCGCGACGGCGAGGCCGGTGCCGCGCACGTCCAGAGCGAGCACTTCCGGCACGCGCAGCAGACGCTGCCGCAGCACCTCGTCGAGACGCCGCGGGTCATCAACGCCTCGCTGGAGCAGGACGACTGGTCCCTGCTGGGCGAGATGGCCGTGGAGTAAGCCGGGTCTGAGCGGGGAGGGCTTCGGGCGAGCACGGCCCGGAGCCCTCTTCTCCGACTTGAAATGCAACCAAATGGCTGCCTATATTGGTGGGGCAGGATCGAGCACCGCGAGAGGAGGGGGAACGGCATGGACGAGGTCTTCCGCGCCCTGGCCGACCCCGGCCGCCGACGACTGCTCGACAGCCTGCGGCGCACCAACGGGCAAACGCTGCGCGAACTGTGCGGCGAGCTGGAGATGACCCGCCAATCGGTGAGCAAGCACCTCGCCGTCCTGGAAGGCGCAGCGCTGATCACCACCACCCGACGCGGCCGGGAGAAGCTCCACCACCTCAACACCGCACCCATCGCGGCGGTCTCCGAACGCTGGATCAGCCGCTACCACCAGCAGCACGTCCACGCCCTGCACGACCTGGCCACCACCTTGGAGAACCCCGTGCCCGACACCGACTTCGTGTACCAGACCCACATCCGCACCACGCCGGAGAAGCTGTGGGAAGCGCTGACCAGCCCGGAGTTCACCCGCCAGTACTGGGGAACGAGCCTGCGCAGCGACTGGCGACCCGGCTCCCAGATCACCTGGGAGGAGAACTCCGCCACCATCACCGACCCCGAACAAGTCGTCCTGGAATCAGACCCACCCCACCGGCTGGCCTACACCTGGCACACCTTCACCACCGACTGGGCCGCCGCCAGCGGCATCGACGAAGACCTGCGCGCGCGACTGGCCGCCGAACCCCGCAGCAAGGTCCTCTTCGACATCGAAGCCGCAGGCGAGGACACGGTGAAGCTGACCGTGACCCACACCGACCTCATCAGCGATTCCACCCTGCGCACGATGATCAGCCAGGGCTGGCCGGCCCTGATCTCCAGCCTGAAAACCCTCCTGGAAACCGGCACGGCGCTCCCGCAGCACTGAGGGCCCGGCTCACACCGCCAGCACCAGCCCCAGCGAACCGCCCGCCAAGGCGAGGAACAGCACCGCAGGCCCGCTCGTGCCCCACGTGCGGGCGCGGGCGTGCACCACCATCGCGCCGACGAAGAACACCACCAAACCCGCCGCGGCCAGCGCCCCGACCACCGGCACACCCACCAGCCCGGCCACGAGCCCCACGGCCCCGGCACACTTGAGCACACCGAGCATCGGCAACCACGCCACCGGCACCCCGTTGGCCTCCGCGTTGTCCCGGACCTGCCGGTAACCGGCGAAGTCCAGACCCGCGCTCACGGCGTTGAGCAGCGCGGTCACGGCCACCACCATCACGTAGACGACGAACATCACCCACATCCCTTCACGACCCGTCCCTGCCCTGCATGACGCGCGCCGCCCCCGGGATGTGACCGTCCCGCAGCTGGGGGAGAAGACCCGCCATCGTGCGGGCCAGCTGGATCGGACCGGGCTGGTGACCGTCGGACTGCGCGCAGAGCACGACGTGGTCCGCTCCGGCCCGCAGATGGGCCGCCACGTCCGCGGCCACCGCGGCGGGCTGCCCGTTCGAGGTGACGGCGTCGACGAGCCGGTCGCCGAGACCGGTGATCTCGGCGTCGCCGAACCCCATGCGCCGCAGGTTCGCCGCATAGCCGGCCACCTCCGAACCGACCAGAAATCCCAGCGGACCCCGCACCGCGTCCCGGGCTCGGGCCCGGTCCTCATCGAGCGCCACCAGCTGGCAGACGACCAGAACCGCATCAGGCCCCAGCCGCCTGCGGGCCTGAGCGGTGTACTCCGGCGTGACCAGCATGGTGATCGCGCCCGCCGCACTGTCGCGGGCCAGTTCCAGCTTGCGCGGGCCGAGCGCGGCCAGCAGCCGCCTCGACACGGGAATCCGACCGTCCAGCCCGTCCAAGACCTCCCGGGGCGCCGAGACGGGACGAGCCTGCAACCCACCGAAACCGGGCCACAGCCTGCCCGGCGCCTCGGCCTCCACGCGCCCGAACAGCTCCGCCACCTCATCGGTACCGAAGCGGTCCAGCGGGATGATCCCCGGCGCCACCGCCACCGCCCGGGTCGCGCGCACCAGCTCCGCGAGCGGATCGAGGGTGTCCAACTGCCCACCCAGCACCCACAGCGCCGAGCAGCCGAGGGCTTCGGCTTCCACGGCCTGCCGCAGGTAATCACCATCCCCGTCGACGTCCAACGCCACACCGACCCGGCCGAAACCCCGCTCGCCACTCACGTGAACCCCCTCCGTCATCGTCGAAGTCACGCTAAAACCTCGAGATAACTGGAAGTCAACGCTCGTGGCCGCCACCCGCAGCCCACCGGCCGGCCTCCCGTCCCTGAACCGCAGGTGAACGCCGCGCGAACCACCGTCAATCAGCCGAAGAGCCTATTGCCCTGCTGCCTTCGGCCCGACCAAGGTGATCACCGCACAGCGCCGACCAGCTCGATGGGGGAGACCGCCATGCCGTTGCAGTCCTACGGCGTGCTCAGCGCACGCGTCATCGACGTCCGCCGCGAAACCGGCTACACCCCACACTACCAGATCCACCTCGTCGACAACGACGAACGCCACTACCGCGCCGCGGTCAACGTCGAATCCAGCCAACAGCCCTCGGACCTGCTCTACTTCGCCGCCGAGGACTTCCAGCACCCGCTCACCGCCGCCCTCCCGCCCGCAGGATCGGGCTGGACCAAGCTCGATGCCCAACCCGGTGGCGCCGCACTGGACTACGTGCGCGCCAACGCCGTCACCCGCGAGCAGATGCGGCCCGTCCCGCCCGACGCCGAAGGCCCCGACAACGACCTCGCCGACTTCCTCGACCACTACGTCCGCCGCGCCCAGCAAGACCCCACCGCCACCGCCTACCTCCACGGCGAACCCTGGGGACCGGAAGACACCCCCGACAAGATCTTCGGTTTCCAGCCCGGCAACGGCGTCCACAACATCCACATGAACCAGGGCAACAGCGAGCAGTTCCAGGAGGACGACGGCGTCTGGCAGGACGGCGCACTGCTGCTGCACTTCGCCGACGAGAACCGCTGGGTCGCGGTGTTCCTCGCCTTCCAGACCCAGTCCTGGCACACCGACGACGACACCGGCCACGCCCTCGCAACCCCCGAACGCGACGAACCCGCCTCACTGCGCGTCGTGGCCGCCATGGTCAACCCCGTCGGAGGCGGCAGGGAGAACGAAACCATCACCCTGCTCAACACCGCCGACCACACGATCTCCCTGACCGGCTGGACCCTCGCCGACGCCCAGAAGAACACGATGCCCCTGCCCGTGCCCGACATCGCCGCCGGACAAACCCTGCAGATCCCCGCCACCGAGGGATTCCAGCTCGGCAACGACGGCGGCCAGATCACCGTCCTGGACCCCCAGGGCCGCAAGGTCCACGGCGTCACCTACACCGCCCAACAAGCCGCCACGGAAGGCCGCACCGTCGGGTTCTGACCCACCAGCAGGTGGCCGGTCACGCACCCACGCGACCGGCCACCTGCAACGCCCGGGACAAGTCCGCCACCTGCGCATCCGCCAGCACGACAGTCACCTTCCGGCCGCTGACCAGCGTGAACGTCAACGACTCCGCGTCGACCTCCACGCACCCGGCCACCCGCTCCCGCACCAGCGACTCCGCAGTGCTCTCACGATCCCCCTCGAACAGCGGCAGATTCGCCGCCATCTCCACCACGCACCACGCCGCCGACCAGAACGCCTCGCGATCCCGGAAATCCGTCCGGCTGCAGGTCAGCTCCCGTCCCAACCCCGAGGAACCCACCCGCGCCTTGACCCGGCCCACACCCGCAGCCGCCTCCCAGATCGCGAACACCGTCACGTTGTTGGCCAACCGCATCCGATAGGTCTCCCGCCCCTGAGAACGGGCCAACTCCCAACCATCCACCATCTCGGGCCAAGCGTCGTTCACCACGGCACTCCTCTCGAACCGGCGCACTCACCGCTCCGACGCACCACACCCCAACCCCGGTTCCACCCGACCCCTCACCCCGCCACGAACTCCACCGCCGTGCGCCCCTCCGACACTTGCGAACAACCCCGCAGCACCAAACCGCACCCGCCGGCCGAAACCGGCCCGAGTGCTCATCGAAGTCGAAAACCCCCACCGTCACCAGGTGATCCAGCAACCGCCGCAGAACAGACCGCACAACCCACTCCCTCCTAGGTCACCGACTCCGGCAACCCGCACCCAGGAGAACGGCCACACCACCACAGGACACGCGCCCTGGGCTCGACAACAGCACATCCACCTGCGCTCCTGCGATGATCGGGAGGTGACCGCATACGTGATCTCCGAGGTCCAGATCGTCGACGAGTCATCGGTCGGCAGGTACCAAGCCCTCGCGGAAACGTCCATCGCCCTCTACGGCGGGCGCTACCTCGCCAGAGGTGGCACGACCGAAGTCGTCGAGGGCGCCAGACCCGCCGGACAACGCGTGATCGTCGCCGAGTTCCCCTCCATGCAACGCGCGCACGAGTGGTACGCCTCGCCCGAGTACGCCGAAGCCCCTCCGGGTGCGGGAGCAAGCGCTCGACAGGCGCGTCACCTTCGTCGACGGCCTGTGACGGACCAGCAGGGGAGCACCAGCGAAGACATCGGCCGTTCCAGCCACCCCTGAACACGGCCCGACCACCGACCTGGCCTCACCTCAAGTGCCGGACGAGGAACTGCGTGGCCGCCAGTCCTTCGGACGCCGGGACCCCGGTATGCCCGCCCATGTTGGCGTGCAGGGACTTCTCCGCCGAGCCGAAAGCGTCGAACAACTCCAGCGACGCCTGCCGATCGTTGCCCTCATCATCCCACTGCAACAGCACGTGCAGCGGAACACGCACCCGCGCGGCCTCCCCGAACATCACCTGAGGCACCAGGCTCCCGGCGAACAGCACCGCCGCCGCGATCCGCGGCTCGGTCACCAACAACCGCACACCGAGCGAGATCACCCCACCGGACAAGCCCACCGGACCACCGATCTCCTGCAACCCCAGCACCGCGTCCAACAACGCCCGCGCCTCCGGAACCGCCGCATCCACCAGCGGCAGCACCAAGGAGTCCACGAGCTCGTCACCGACCGGCTCACCAACCGCCCTCAACCGCCGCAGCTCGGAGCGGGCCCGCTCCACACCCGGCAACGGCGGCCGATCACCGCTTCCCGGAAGCTCAAGGGCAACCGCGGCCAACCCCTCCGCCGCGCAGGCCTCCGCCCGGGCAACCAGCCGTGAACGCATCGCGGACAAACCCAGGGGAGGGACACCGAGCAGAACCACCGGCACCGGCTCGCTCACCCGTGCCGGCGTCCAGACAAGACCGGGAACCCCGGCCAAGGTGAAACCGCGCTCGACAACACCGCCATCAAGACGGGACTCAGAAGTGAAATGCATGGTCGTGCCCTTCAGGAGTCGCTACAACGGCGCTCCCGGACGACCTGCCTATCGCCCGACCTCGGCCCGGGAAGGGAGCACCCACGTCAACACTGCGATCACGGGTACCACCTCCTCGAAACACCGCACGGCCGCCGAAAACCTAGCACTCACCGACCGCCCGCCCCACCGATCGCCCCCACGCTCCCGCTCATCGTGCTCTCACCCGGCTTCACCCAACCCCGCGCCGCGCTCACCGGCCTCGCCGAAGACCTCGCCAGCCGCGGCTACACCGTCGCCGCCATCGGTCACAACCACGAAGCCGACGCCACCGAATTCCCCGACGGACGCCTCACCACCTGCATCGCCTGCGAGGCCAACGACCAGGCCACCGTCCAACGCACCCGCGCCGACGACGTCACCTTCCTGCTCGACGAACTACCCCGACGAACACCACTGCGCCCGAACCGGATCGGCATGGCCGGCCACTCCACCGGAGGCGCCACCACCACCCAGGTCCTGCACAACGACCCCCGCGTCACCGCGGGGGTCAACCTCGACGGAACCTTCGCCCCACCCCTCACCGAAGACCTCGACCGACCCTTCATGCTCATCGGCACCCCCGAACACCGGCCCGGCGGCATCGACCCCACATGGGACACCAGCTGGACCCACCTCACCGGCTGGCGACGCTGGCTCACCGTC
This sequence comes from Saccharopolyspora tripterygii, assembly GCF_054778355.1. NCBI lineage: Bacteria > Bacillati > Actinomycetota > Actinomycetes > Pseudonocardiales > Pseudonocardiaceae > Saccharopolyspora > Saccharopolyspora tripterygii. The sequence continues at coordinate 112,735 of NZ_BAAGZP010000029.1, forward strand.
GCAGCGACCGACCACTCCTCGTTCACCGACTTCTCAAGCCTCTTCGAGCAGCTCGGCAGCAACCTGCCCGGCGAAGGCCTCCACAGCCACCGCACCACCCAGATCACCCGCGACTACGTCGCCGCCTTCTTCGACCAGCACCTGCGCGCAACACCGCAACCACTGCTGGACGGCCCCACGCCCGAAAACCCCGAAGTCACCTTCGAACACCGATGAACGCGACTCACCGTCGCAGGCTCGCACGACGCGAATCCACCGCCAGCGCCACCAGACCCGCGGCCGCGCCCCAGCCCGCGTTGACCACCAACATCATCACCACACCGATCCCACCGGGCGTGGCCAGCGGACCCGTGAGCTCACCGTCCAGCACCGGCGAGAGCACCGCGCTCAGCGCCACGGCCAGCACCGCGTACACCAGGCCCGCGCAGGTCAAGGTCAGCACCGGACGAGGACTTCGCCGCCACACCACCACAGCGACCCAGACGACCGAGATCAAGACCGTCAGCAGCACCGGCCCGACCGGCCTGCCGATCAGGTCCATCCCGCCCGTGATGTTCAGCAGCAGCCGCACCAGGGCGAACATCCCGAGCAGCACGATCAGCGACCAGTTCAACCGAAGAGGCATGGGCGAAGTCATGCCGCAAAAGCTAGGCACCCGCCGACGCCCACGACTCCGGGAAGCACCCGATCCCACCCTGAGACCCGGCGAGGCCGCTCACGGGGTGTGTGGTGGGGGTGGGTGGGGAAGTTTTCATGAAAACTTCCCCACCCACCCCCACCACACAGGAACTTTCCCGATCAAGCTCTCGCCACCGAAAATGAAACATGTTCTACTTGGGTGCATGGCGATCACGCATGAACCCGACGACGAATGCGACGTCCTCGTCATCGGATCCGGCGCAGGCGCGCTCACCGGCGCCTACACCGCCGCCCGAGAAGGACTGTCAGTCATCGTCGCTGAAGCATCAACCCACTTCGGCGGCACCACCGCCTACTCAGGCGGCGGCATGTGGTTCCCCTGCAACGCCGCACTCCAACGCGCAGGCGACACCGACACCCTCGACGACGCCCGCACCTACTTCCACGCCGTCGTCGGCGACCGCACACCCACCGCCCTCCAGGACGCCTTCCTCAACACCGGCGCCCCGCTCGTCGACTACCTCGAAGCCGACACCGGCTTCAAGTTCGCACCCTTCCCGTGGCCCGACTACTTCGGCTCCGCACCCAAAGCCAGCCCCACCGGACGCCACATCATGGCCAAACCCGTCAAACCCGAGAAGCTCGGCGAACTCCGCGACCACCTGCGCCCACCACTGGGCACCGAACGCGCCGGAGAACCCCTGCCCGACGGACTCTTCGGCGGCCAAGCACTCCTCGCACGACTGCTCATCGCCCTGTCCAAACAGCCCAACACCGAGCTGCGACGCAACGCCACCTGCGACGAACTCCTGCTCACCGACGGCAGAACCACCGGCGCCGTGGTCACCCAGGACGGCCGGCGCCGCCACATCCACGCCCGCCACGGAGTCCTCATCGCCGCAGGCGGCTTCGAGCACAACCAGCCGATGCGCGATGAACACGCCGTCCCCGGCACCAGCCGAGACGCCATGGGCCCACCCAGCAACCGCGGACTGGCCACCCTCGCCGGCATCGCCGCAGGCGCCGACACAGACCTCATGTCCGAAGCCTGGTGGTCACCCGGCATCACCCACCCCGACGGCACCTCCACCTTCTCCCTCTGGCTCACCGGAGGGATCTTCGTCGACCAGCACGGCGACCGGTTCGTCAACGAATCCGCCGCCTACGACCGCATCGGCCGCGAAGTCCTCGGCCGCATCGCCGCCGGCCGCATGAACCTGCCGTTCTGGATGATCTACGACGACCGGGCAGGGGAGAGGCCCCCGGTCCAATCCACCAGCGTCCCGATGGGGCCCACCCAGGACTTCGTCGACGCAGGGCTCTGGCACACCGCCGACACCCTGGACGAACTCGCCGCCAAGATCGGCGTCCCCGCCGAGAACCTCGCGCGCACCGTCGAACGGTTCAACACCTTCGCCGCCGACAAGACCGACGAGGACTTCCACCGCGGCGACGAACCGTTCGACCGCGTCTTCACCGAAGGCGCCTCACCGCTCGTCCCCATCGAGAAAGGCCCCTTCCACGCGGCAGCCTTCGGAGTCTCCGACCTCGGCACCAAGGGCGGCCTGCGCACCGACGAACACGCCCGCGTGCTGGACACCCGAGGCCAGGTCATCCCCGGCCTCTACGCAGCGGGAAACTCCATGGCTGCGGTGTCCGGAACCACCTATCCCGGCGGCGGAAACCCCATCGGCGCCTGCATGGTCTTCAGCCACCTCGCAGCCCTCGACATGGCAGGGCGCAGGGGAGGGGAGTAACCGTTCGCCGACGAAAATGATCACCATAGGTGACTGGTGGCGCAGATCAAGCCTCGCCCGTTCACCGTAATGAAGCAGCCATGCGGTGAATTACCCACCAGTTGACCTATCCAACATCACTACGCGTAGCTAGTCTCGCGACTCCGTAATCCATCAGTGGCGACCGGAGAGCGAGGGCGTCGTGTTCAAGTTCAAGATTGAAGCCATCCACAAGGGCGTGACGCACAAGGGGTTTTGGTCCTTCTCGAACAGCCGAGTCGAGACCGTGTGCGGCAAGACCCTCGCTGAGGGAACGTACAGGGACAGGAACGCGCTCGTGTTGTACAACGCCGACTGCTCGGACTGCCTTAGCAAGCGCTGATGCGTGACTGAGCAGCCCCTGCAACATACACGGGCACCTGGTCGTTGATAGGGGCCGAAAAACTTCACTTAACATAATGTGCATTATCGGCATTACGGGCACCTGCGGCGGTGAGCTGAGAGGGGCTGCTGCGCAGTGCTTGTCGACTGTTTCGCCGTGGACGTCGACGTGTCACGCGGCGAGCCCGTGCAGCTGCTGCTGTTGCCGCAGGGCGCTGGTGGTGAGCCGTCGGCGGCCGGGAAGTTCCGACTCAGGTCTTCGGAAGCCGCAGCGGATCAGCTTCGAAGGCCCCGGCCGAGCCTTGGCCGCAGGGGCGGCGTGGTGCGCCGAGCGCTGTGGCCGTCCGGCCCACCGACCGGTATCTCCCCTTGTCCATCGGAGCCCCTAGCGACCCCTAATAGCGTCACAGTGACGTAAGTGGGTTGGTCTGGCTGGACCTCGAAACGTGGCTCTGGTCAGGGCATCTGGAGTTCATCGACCAGTTGATCACCAGCCGCCGAGGCGTGGCCGGATTGGCGGTCGCCGGGCGCGGCACAACGCAGGGTCGTGACGGCGACACGGCGAGATCGACGATGCGGCCAGCGTGGGCGGCGGGAGGCTGACCCCGGGATCGCGGTGGTGCTTCGATCCCCCGGGAGACGACGTCCGCAGACTCGGGGTTGGCACATCTCCGATTGATGGATAACGTAGATTATGCAGCACTTATCATGATCGACTTATCAAACACGCTGCGGCAGAGCAAGTCTGGTGAGCAACTCGGGCGCGTTGCTCACCACAGCGCCTGAGGGTTTCCTCGCCGCGCGGCTCCCCGCCTCCAGCGCGAGACCTCCTGCCGCTCCCCTCCCCGAGAATCCCCTGGCCCTCTACCCCACCCCAGCTTCTCGAACACGATTCGAACAGGCCCTCGATGGCTCCGCGCTGCCCCCTGACCTGCGACGATCAGCCCGCTACGGGCGCCAGCGGGAGGCGTATCCGGGGCGGTCGACGTAGGGCAGGCCGAGCAGGGCCAGCGTGGGGCATCCGCGCTGATCCTCCGGCGGGTAGCTCTGCCCGAGGGTGTCGCACGGTCCGCGCCCGGTGCCGCAGTCGTGGTGCTGGGCGAGCACGCGGGTCTTGAGCTCGCATTCCCGGAACCCGCGCTGGGGGCCGATGTGGCAGCGGTGGACGGCGTTGCCGTTCTCCTCGTCGTGGCGGTCCTGGCCGTGCAGCTCCAGGTCGATGTGGATCTGGCGGCGCAGGAACTGGACGAAGCGGTCCATCGTTGCGGTCTCCCCTGGTTCCCCGTCCGGGTCTGGCCCGGTGTCGATCTCGGTCCACAGCGGTGACGCGCGAAGGCTCGGGTGATGACGTGTTGCGGCGGAATTGTCGTTTGGTGACTTTCTTGCGAACTCATGGCGGCTTATCGCCAGGAATTCCCCATCGCGTGATCGGCTGCGTAGCGTGGCGATCCCCGGGGGCACGGGCCCTGTTTCGTGATCGCTGACCGGATTTCGGGAGTGGGAAGAGTTATGGCGCAACGACAAGTACGAGTGGCTCGACGTGCGGTGCTGGCCGGCGGGCTCGCGGTGTCGGCGGTGGGTTTCACCGGCCTGCCCGCGGGTGCGGCGGTGCGGAGCTCCGCGGCTCCGTCGATCTCCTCGACCTCGGACTGGAAGGCCCGGGACGCCTCCGGCTCGATCGAGGTGTTGGACTCGAAGCCGACGAAGATCATCGTTCACCACACGGCGACGCCCAACAGCGACGACACCTCGCAGTCGCACGCCTTCGAGTTATCGAGACAGATCCAAGACTTCCACATGGACTCCAACGGCTGGTCGGACACGGGCCAGAACTTCACCAACTCCCGCGGTGGCCACCTGATGGAGGGCCGGCACAAGAGCCTTTCCGCGCTGCAGGGTGGTTCGCAGCACGTCAAGGGTGCGCACGCCGGTGAGCAGAACTCGGTGGCGCTGGGCATCGAGAACGAGGGCACCTACACCTCGGCGTCGGTTCCGGGTTCGTTGTGGGATTCGCTGGTGTCGTTGTGCTGCTACATGGTGTCCCAGTACGGGATCGAGGCGGGGGCGATCTACGGGCACCGGGACTACATGTCCACGGAGTGCCCTGGTGATGTGCTCTACAAGCGGTTGCCGGAGTTGCGCGAGTCGGTGGGCAAGGCGACGGGCAAGGTCGTGGTGCAGCCGTTGAGCTGGACGTTGTTGCGTCCGGGTGCGCAGGGACCGAACGTGACGGCGTTGCAGATGCTGTTGGGTGCGCGTGGGTTGTCGGTGCCGGTGGATGGCGTGTTCGGCGAGGCGACGCAGCGTGCGGCGTCGCAGGTGTCGGTTGAGCGGGGTGCGAGCGGTCCGTCGTGCTTCGGTGCGCGGTTGGATGAGCCGGGGTTGTTCGGTGGGTTCGCGTGGGAGGCGGTGACGCCGGGGCTGGGTTCGGGTTCTGGCGGTGAGGCGGTGCGTGCGGCGCAGGTGTTGTTGACCTCGCGTGGGCATTACGTGCCGGTGGATGGCGTGTTCGGTGACCGGATGGTCGCGGCGGTGCGTGATTTCCAGGCGGCGAGCGGTCTGGTCGTCTCGGGTGGTGTGGATCGGGCGAGTTGGCAGGGTTTGCTGGCCTGATCCCTCTCCTCTGGTGTGTGCCCGGGGTGGATCGCGGTGCGGTCCACCCCGGGTTCTTTCATGCGCGGGTGATGCGGAGGGTGCGGATTTCGAAGGGGCGGAGTTTGAGGGGTGTGTCTGGTGGTTGGGGGTCGTGGGTGGGGCGTTCGAGGAGGTCGGTGCGGGTGATGGTGGCTGCGGGGAAGCTGGTGGTGAGGTGGGTTCGGGCTTGGGCGCCTCGGGCTTCGTAGAGGCGGACGATGAGGTCGCCGCTGTGGTCGTCGGCGAGTTTGACGGCTTCGGTGATGACGTTCGGGTTGTCGAGGGTGATGAGGGGTGTGACGGGGTGGGTGCCGTTGCGGGTTCGGGTGGGGAGGTTGATGCGGTAGCCCTGGCGGGCGGATTCGGTGATGTCGGTGCCGATGCAGAGGGCGTATTTGAGGGTGTGGTGGCCGTGGTCGGTGTCGGGGTCGGGGAATCGGGGTGCGCGCAGGAGTGAGAGGCGGACGGTTGTGGTGGTGGCGCCGTCGTCTCGGGTGTGGCGGGTGACGTCGTGGCCGTAGGTGGAGTCGTTGACGAGGGTGTGGCCGTAGCCGGGTTCGGCGACGTGGAGGTAGCGGTGGGCGCAGATCTCGAAGCGGGCGGCGTCCCATGAGGTGTTGGTGTGGGTGGGGCGCATGACGTGGCCGAATTGGGTTTCGGAGGCGGAGCGGTCGGCGTGGACGTCGAGGGGGAAGGTGGCTTTGAGGAGCTTCTCGGATTCGTGCCAGTCGATGTCGGTGGTGATGTCGAGGCGTTTTTCGTCGGGGGGCATGGTGAGGGTTTGGGTGAGGGTGGAGTTGCCGAAGCTGCGGTGGATGACGATGGCGTCGTCGGTGGTGTGGAGGGTGTCGATGTCGGTGAGGTCGTGGGTGGTGTTGCGGTAGAAGCCGTCGATGTCCCAGGCGTCCCAGTGGTTGGGGTGGTCTGGGTGGAGTTGGAGGAGGTTGGCGGGGGCGGCGAGTGCTTCGCGGTCGTTGTGGTGGTCGTGGATGGAGGTGATGAGTCCGCGGGTGTCGATGGTGGCGCGGATGTGTCCGTTGTCGAGGGTGGTGGTGCCGTCGGGTTGCGTGTGCGGGGTTGTGGGGGTGGTGTGGGGTGCGGGTGCGGCTCCGAGGGCGGGGATGCCGTCGTGGGTGTGGGGTGTGGGGTTGAAGGTGATGGGTTGGTCGCCGTCGCCGGTGAGTGCGTGTTGGGCTTGGTCGATGAGGGTGGTGAGTCGGTGGGCGATGTCGGTGTAGGTGGCTTCGGCTTCGCGGTGGACCCAGGCGATGGAGGATCCGGGGAGGATGTCGTGGAATTGGTGGAGGAGGACTTGTTTCCAGAGGGTGTCTAGTTCGTCGTGGGGGTAGGGGGTGCCGGTGTTGAGGGTGGCGGTGGTGCACCAGAGTTCGGCTTCGCGCAGGAGGTGTTCGCTGCGGCGGTTGCCTTGTTTGGTGCGGGCTTGGGAGGTGTAGGTGCCGCGGTGGAGTTCGAGGTAGAGCTCGCCGGAGTAGACGGGTGGTTGGGTGTGGTCGGCTTGGGCGGTGGTGAAGAACTGGGCTGGGGTGTGGAGGTGGACTTGGGGTGAGCCTTCGAGGTTGTGGGTGCGGTGGGCGCGTTCGAGCATGTCGCGGGTGGGTCCTCCCCCGCCGTCGCCGTGGCCGAAGGGCAGGAGTGAGTGGTTGGCGTAGCCGTGTTCGGCGTAGTTGTTCTGGGCGCGGGCGAGTTCGGCTCCGGTGATTTCGGCGTTGTAGGTGTCGGCGGGTGGGAAGTGGGTGAAGATGCGGGTGCCGTCGATGCCTTCCCAGTTGAAGGTGTGGTGGGGGAAGCGGTTGATCTGGTTCCAGGAGAGTTTTTGGGTGAGGAACCAGGTGGAGCCGGATTGGTGGATGAGTTGTGGGAGTGCGGCGCTGTAGCCGAAGGAGTCGGGTAGCCAGACTTCGCGGGTTTCGATGTTGAATTCGTCGAGGAAGAAGCGTTTGCCGTGGATGAGTTGGCGGGCGAGGGCTTCGCCGCCGGGCATGTTGGTGTCGGATTCGACCCACATTCCGCCGACGGGGATGAATGCGCCTTGGTTGATGTGGTGGCGGACGCGGTCGTAGAGCTTGGGGTGGTGGTCTTTGATCCAGGCGAGTTGTTGGGCCTGGGACATGGCGAAGTGGAAGTCGTGGTGGTCGAGCAGTGTGGTGACGTTGGCGATGGTGCGGGCGACTTTGCGGATGGTTTCGCGGATGGGCCAGAGCCAGGCGGAGTCGATGTGGGCGTGGCCGATGGCGGAGATGTGGTGGGCGCTGGGGTGTGCTGGTGAGGTGAGGACGTCGGTGAGTTGTGCGCGGGCTTGGGTGGCGGTGCCGGGGATGTCGTGGAGGTCGAGGGTGTCGAGCATGCGTTCGAGGGCTCGGAGTATGTGGTGGCGGCGGGGTGAGTTCTCGGGGAGTTGCCGCATGAGTTGGTCGAGGACTTCGGCGTCGTGGTGGAGGGCAGCGGTTTCGGTGTGGCGGAGGGCGATGTCGGCTTGGTGGAGTTGGTAGAGGGGTGGGCCGTTGGGGGTGGGTTTGTCGCCGAGGTGGGTGGGTTGGAAGCCGCGGGGTCCGAGGATGTCGGGGTTGGCGGCGGCTTCGACGTAGATGGTGTGGGTGCCGGGGGTTGATGGGAGTGGGAGGTAGGTGTTGAGGGGGTTGATGGCTTTCAGCGGGGTGCCGTCGGGGGTGTAGCAGAGGCCTTCGCATTGGAAGCCGGGGCGTTCGTCGGTGGAGCCGAGGTTGATGAGTGCTTCGACGGTGTGGCCGGCCCAGCTTTCGGGGATGGTGGCGGTGAGCCGGAACCAGGCGGTGCCCCAGGCGGGTCCCCAGGGTTGGCCGATGTGGGTGGGTTCGTAGGTGGCGTTGAGGGCTTCGGTGACGTCGACGGGTTCGCCTGGGGTGTGCCAGACGGCGATGTCCATGGGTTGGGTGTGGGTGTGCTGGGCGGGTTTGAGGCGTTGGTGCAGGACGCGGTCGAGGCGTTGTTCGACGATGTGGCGGTCGTCGTGCATGGGGCGGCTCCGTGGCTCGGCGGGTGGGTGTGGTGCTGATCATGCTGGCACATGGGTTGGGGTGCGTCCGAGGTGAAATCTGCTCGCTTTTGGGTGGTGGTGGTTGCGGTTGCCGGTGGTGGGGGCAGCACGCATGCTCTGCGGTGTTGTGGGATTTCCTCGATGTGGAGGGCGGTTGGAGATGGCTACCTGCGAGGTCTGCGGGAATGACTACTGGATGAGTTTCGAGGTGCGCACCGTGGGCGGCGGGGTCCACGTGTTCGACTCGTTCGAGTGCGCGGCGCAGCGGTTGGCGCCGCAGTGCGAGCACTGCGGGTGCCGGATCCTGGGTCATGGTGTGGAGGCGAGCGGGCGTTTCTTCTGCTGTGCGCACTGTGCGCGTCAGTCGGATGTGGAGGTTGCCGCCGAGTTGCGGGATGCGGTGGGGGCGCATCCGGTGTGATCGCTACTCGGTGTGGCGGGGGTGTTCGTCCGTCGGAGTGTGACCGCTTGCTCCTTGTTGTGACCGTTCTGTTATGTCACGGTTGAAACACGCGGACGACCTGCGACGACATCCGGGGTGACGGGGATGAACTCGGCCGGATCAGTGGGTTTCCGCGGATCCGGGTGTTGACAACGAGCGGGAAGACCGTCAACTCCACATCAGTCCCAATGAAGCAGTATGGAGGTCGCCGTATGGCAAGCATGGTTCGCTGGCTGGGCGGTTTCTCGCGGGAGCTTTCACGCGCCCGCGCGACGATGCGCCGTCACCCCCGCTCGCAGGCCTTCACGCGTTTTCCGCGTGGGTGAGGTCCTGGTAGCGCACAACCGAAGATGACTTCACGTCTGCCGCGTTCCCGGTATCCGGGGGCGCGGCAGACGTCGTTTCGGGGTGCGGGTGCGAAGATGGTGCGGGCTGTCGGGGTTCGCGCCGTCGGGGTTCGCGCTGTTGGGGTTCGCGCTGTTGGGGAAGGGTTTTCGTGGATCGGGATGAGGTGACCGGGCGGTTGCGGGCTGCCGGGTGCGTGTTCGCCGAGGACGAGGCGGAGCTGCTGCTGGGCGAGGCCGGCGGCGATGAGGTGCGGCTGGAGCGGATGCTCGCCGAGCGCGTGTCGGGGTTGCCGTTGGAGCAGGTCGTGGGGTGGGCGTGGTTCCGGGGTGCGCGGATCGTGGTGGCGCCTGGGGTTTTCGTGCCGCGGCGCCGCACCGAGCACGTGGTGGAGCTGGCGGTGGAGGCGTTGGGTGCCGGTGATGTGGTGGTGGACGTGTGCTGCGGTTCGGGTGCCGTGGCCTCGTCGGTGCTGGCGGAGTGCCCGGATGCGGTGGTGTGGGCGGTGGATGTCGATGAGCGCGCGGTGGGGTGCGCGCGGGTGAACGTGGTGGGAGGCCGGGTGGCTGCGGGGGATCTGTTCTCGCCGTTGCCCTCGGAGCTGTCGGGGCGGGTGCGGGTGATCACGGCCAATGCGCCTTACGTGCCCAGCGGGCAGGTGGGGTTGATGCCGCCGGAGGCGCGGGATCACGAGCCGCGGGTGGCTTTGGACGGCGGGGCGGATGGTCTTGCGGTGCAGGCGCGGGTGATCGCCGAGGCGCCGCGCTGGTTGGCGGCGGGTGGTGTGCTGCTGGTGGAGACCTCGCGGGAGCAGGCGGCGGGGACCGCGGAGTTGATGAGCGCGGCGGGTCTGGTGCCGTGGGTGTCGCGGTGCGAGGAGCTGGATGCCACGGTGGTGCGCGGGTTGGTGGCCTAGGGTTCCGCCACTCCCCTGCCCGATCTGGGGTTCCCGGCAGGGGATTGGTGCGTTGCGGGTTCGGCTCGGGCGTGGCCGGTGTTTGCGGGGTTGGGGGCGGTTTTGGTCCGAACCGTCCATGATCGATGTCGGCTTTGCCCGGTCAGTTCGGACCAAAACCGCCCCCTGGTGAGCTCCGGGCGCGACCGGCTTTCGGGCTCACCGGGGACGGGTCGTTTCAGCCGAGGGCTTTGTGGTGCTTGGCGGCGAGGGTGAGGTACTGCTCGACGGAGAGCTTCAGGGCGGCCTGCTCGTCGTCGGTGAGTTCGCGGCGGACCTTGCCGGGGGTTCCGGCGACGAGGGAGCCGGGTGGGATGTCGGTGCCTTCCAGCACCACCGCCCCGGCGGCCACCAGCGAGCCGGCGCCGATGCGGGCTCCGTTGAGCACGACCGAGCCCATGCCGATGAGGCTGCCGGATTCCACGGTGCAGCCGTGCAGGACGGCGCGGTGTCCGACGGTGACCTCGGGGTGGATGTCGGCGGGGAATCCGGGGTCGGCGTGGATGACGCTGCCGTCCTGGATGTTGGTGGCCTCGCCGATGGTGATGTTCTCCTGGTCGCCTCGCAGGACGGCGCCGTACCAGATGCTGGCGCGGGGTGCGATCGTCACGCGGCCGATGAGGCTGGTGCCGGGGGCGACGAAGGCGGCGGGGTCGATCTCGGGGGTGATGCCGTCGACGGTGACGGTCAGCGGCTCGTTCAACGGGGGGTCCTTTCGGTGCTGCGCTGGTCGGCGAGCCAGGCCAGCGCGACTTCGGTGTGTCCGTCCACTTTGTCCTCGATGCCGTCGAGGAAGCTGCGGTCTCCGTGGGTGGCCAGTTCGTCGAGGACGGCCGCGGGGTCGCCGGTGTCGATGATCTCCAGCAGGTGGGAGTGGCGGGCGACGTCGCCGTCGAGGGTTTCGTGCTCCTCGCGGGCGCGGCGGTTGAGGGCCATCGACAGCATCAGCTGGAGTTGCAGCGAGCGGTAGGCCTCTTCGAGGCGGGCGTGCCCGGACAGTCCGACGACCGAGACGTGGAACTCGAAGGAGCGCTCGAGGTAGGCGGGGCGGTCTCCGTTGCGGGCGGCGGTGGTCATCTCCTGCAGCGCCTGGTGGCAGCGGGCGCGGCGGGCCGGGTCGGTGACCGGGACTCCCAGGCGGATGGCGAGGCGTTCGAATTCGGCGCGCAGGGTGCAGATCTCGTAGATGTCGTGCAGCGTCAGCGGGGTGACGATCACGCCCTTGCGGGGGACCTGGCGCACGAGGCCTTCGCGTTCGAGGACGCGCAGGGCTTCGCGCAGGGGTGGCCGGGAGATGCCGAGCTGACCGGTGAGCCGGTTCTCCACGATGCGCTGGCCGCACAGCAGGTCGCCGCCGACGATCATGCGCCGCAGGGTGGCGGCGGCGAGTTCGACGAGGCTGGGTGGCCCGACGATGTGCGGGGCGCTGCTGGGGTTGTCCACGGATCCGGTCACGGTTCTCCTTCATCGCTCGCCGCGATCTTAGTTGCCTCGGGTGGAGCAACCTGTGGCGTCGAGGTTGTCAGCCCTCGTCTGACTGCTGTAGACAAAAGTCAGGTGAGGCCGATCACGGTAGTCGCCGTGTCGCCCCGGTGTGGTGGGAGGCGTGGATGAACACCCGATCAGAGTCAGCTCCGCTGGCCGGTGTGCGCGTGGTCGAGATCGGCGCGTTCATGGCGGCGCCCTACGCGGCGATGCAGCTGGCCGACCTCGGGGCCGACGTGGTGAAGGTGGAGAACCCCTCGGGCGGTGATCCGGTGCGCCAGACCGGGCCGTTCCTGCAGGGCCACTCCTCCCCCTTCGTGCGGCTCAACCGCAACAAGCGTTCCGTGGCGGTGGATCTCAAGACCGAGGAGGGAAAGCGGCTGCTGGGGCGGTTGCTGGACACCGCGGACGTGCTCATCGAGAACCTGCGTCCGGGGGCGTTGCGGGCCTTGGGCTTCGGGCCCGAGGTGGTGCGCGAGCAGTACCCGCGGCTGGTGTACGTCGCGGTGTCCGGGTGGGGGCAGGACGGTCCTCTGGCCTCGCAGCCGGGGCTGGACATCATGGCCCAGGCCCGGGCGGGGCTGATGAGCATCACCGGCGAGCCGGGCGGTGCCCCGGTGAAGGTCGGGGTCCCGGTGTGCGATCTGGTGTGCGGCCTGTACGCGGCGATGAGCGCGATGGCCGGGTTGCGGGCGCGGGAGCGCACCGGGCAGGGCCAGGTCGCCGACGTGTCGTTGTTCGAGGCCGGGGCGTCGCTGGCGGTGTGGGAGGCCGGGACGTTCTTCGCCACGGGTGCCAGCGGCCGCAAGCACGGTTCGGCGCATCAGAACAGCGCTCCGTACCAGGCGGTGCGCTGCGCGGACGGGTGGGTGACGGTCGGTGCGACGACGCCGAAGACGTGGCCGGCGTTCTGCGCGGCGCTGGGGTTGGCGGAGTTGCTCGACGACGAGCGCTACGGATCCTCCTACGACCGCTATCACCACCGGGAGGAGTTGATCGCCGCGATCGAGCGCACCACCGCTGGGTGGTCTGCGGCGGAGGTCGTGGCGGTGCTGGTGGAGGCCGGGGTGCCGTGCGCGCCGATCGCCGAGACCGGTGAGGTGTTCACCGACGAGCACCTCACCGAGCGCGAGTTCTTCTGGGACGCCCCGCATCCGGAGCTGGGTGCGGTGCGTCAGATCGGTTCGCCGATGCGGTTGTCGTCCACCCCGCCTCAGCGGGTCTCGGCGGGGCCGGTGCTGGGTGCCGACACCGCGCAGGTGCTGGCCGAACTGGGTGTGGGTGCCGAGGAGATCGCCGGGCTGGCGCGGGCGGGGGTCATCGGCGAGTCCTGAGGAGTCGTGCGGCGCGAGCTCGAGGAGGAGCGATGCGTGCGTTATCCCTGATCATGGCGGTTCTCGCGGGTTCCGGTGTGCTGGCCGGGTGCGGTGGCGGGTCGTCCGGTGAGGATGCCGCGGGTGCCGGGCGCCCGGTCGGGCCGGTGACGATGGTGGTGCCATTCGCCGCCGGGGGCGGCAGCGACATCGCCGGGCGCGCGGTGGCCGACGGGCTGGTGTCGGTGACCCCTGGCCTGTCGGTCAGCGTCGACAACCGCGACGGCGGGCAGGGCGCGGTCGGCTACTCCTACCTGTTGGGCAAGACGGGTTCGCCGCAGTACCTGCTGGCCACCGAGACGTCGCTGCTGTCGTTGCCGGCGTCGGTGGAAGTGGCTTTCTCGCACCGCTCGTTCACGCCGATCATGAAGGTCGGCGACGACTACACGATGCTGGTGGCCCGGCCCGACTCGCCGCTTGAGAGCTGCGCGGATGCCGTGGCGCAGGCCCGGCACCGGCGGTTGCTGGCGGCGATCTCCGGGGCGATGGGCCCGGATGCGGTGGTGTTCTCCCAGATCCGCGCCAAGACCGGTGCCGATGTGGACACCGTGCCCTACGAGGGCGGTGGTGAGTCGATGGCCGCGGTGCTCGGCGGGCAGGTCGAGGTGGCCTCGCTCAACCCCAGCGAGGTGATCGGGCAGCTGCGGGCCGGTGAGCTCAAGGCGTTGTGCGTGTTCGCCGACCAGCGCTACACCTACCCCGAGCTCGCCGGTGTTCCCACGTCGGTGGAGCAGGGGGTTCCGGTGGTGTTCGCGCAGTTTCGCGGGGTGATCGCCCCGGGCGGGCTCAACCCGCAGGCGCAGCAGTTCTGGGTGGCCGCCGCGCGGCGCTTCGCCGACTCCCCCGCCTACGACGACTACGTGGCCTCGGAATTCCTGCAGGCGCGACCGGCTTTCGGTGCGGAGTTCGGCCACTACCTGGCCGGCGCGCAGGGCGAGCTGGAGCAGGTGGTGAACCGGTGAGCACCGATCGGGCGCAGGTGTGGACGTGGATCGGCCTGGTGGTGCTGGGCGCGGGGGTGGCGATCTCGGCACCGGTCTACGGGGTGTTCGGCGAGCAGGGCCGCATCGGGCCGGGTTTCGTGCCGTTGGCGGCGGGCGGGGTGCTGGCGCTGCTGGCGGCCGTCCTGCTGCACCGGCAGCTCACGGGCCCGGCCGTGGCGCGCGACGACGAGGCGGGTGCGGACGATTTCGGGCGCACGGCGCGGGAGCGGTCGTGGATCCTGCGGCGGGTGTTCGTGCTGCTGCCGGTGACGGTGCTGGCGGTTCCGCTGCTGGGCATGGTGGTGGCGTTCGGGGCGCTGGTGCTGGTGATCTCCACCTGGCTGGAGGGCAGGCGCCCGGTGCCCTCACTGGTCTTCGCGGTGGCCGCGGCCGGCGCGGTGTGGCTGATCTTCGCGGTGGTGCTCTCGGTGCCGCTGCCGACCGGGATCTTCGGGTTCTAGGAGCTGTTTATGAATTGTTTTGCTTGGCGGTGCGGGTAGCGGAACCTGAGCGCCTTCGTGGACTCCGTGCGCCGCTCCTTGAGTATGCCAATACGAGGCGTCCCGGCGTACTCGCCACGAAGGCGCTCAGAACCCGCGGCGGTGCGGGCTGAGTCCCACACCTGAAACAGCGGCTCCGCCGCATTCCTAAACAGCTTCTAGGGCGGGGAGGTGAGCTCGGTGCTGGAGAACCTGCTGCTGGGCGCGTCGACGGCGTTGACGCCGACGAACCTGCTGTGGTGCTTCGCCGGGGTCGTGCTGGGCACGGTCATCGGGTTGCTGCCGGGCATGGGGTCGGCGACCGGGGTGGCGATCCTGATCCCGCTGACGTTGACCGTCGAGCCGGTCACGGCGCTGATCCTGCTGGCCGGGATCTACTACGGCGCCCAGTACGGCGGCACGATCACCTCGGTGCTGCTGTCCACCCCGGGCGAGGCCGCCAGCGTGGTGACCACGTTGGACGGTTACCAGATGGCGCGTCAGGGCCGGGCCGGTGCGGCGCTGGCGATCGCGGCGATCGGCTCGTTCGCGGCCGCGATCCTGTCGCTGGTGCTGCTGGCGGCGCTGGCACCGCCGATCGCGCAGGTCGCGTTGCGGTTCGGGCCGCCGGAGAACCTGGCGGTGATGGTGCTGGCGCTGGTGACGATGGTGGTGCTCACGACCGGTTCCACGCTGCGCGCGGCGGCCATGGCGTGCGTCGGGGTGCTGATCGCGTGCGTGGGCATCGACGCGGGCACCGGTCAGGCCCGCTACACCTTCGGCAGCATCAACCTGCTCTCCGGGATCCCCTACGTCGAGGTCGTCATCGGCCTGTTCGCCGTGGGCGAGGTGCTGCACCAGGTTCGGGTGGGCGGGGCGCGGCCGATCCGAGCCCGTTTCGCGGATCTGGTGATCCGGCGCCGCGACATCCGCGACTCGGCCGGTGCGATCGGGCGCGGCAGCCTCATCGGTTTCGCCCTGGGAACGCTGCCCGGCGCCGGATCCACCCTCGCGTCGTTCCTGGCCTACGGGGTGGAGAAGCGGGTGTCGCGCAACCGCGCGCAGTTCGGCCACGGCGCCATCCAGGGTGTGGCGGCACCGGAGAGCGCCAACAACGCCGCCGCCAACGCCAACTTCATCCCCACCCTCACCCTCGGCATCCCCGGTGGCGCGACCACCGCGGTCCTTTTGGGCGCGTTGACGGTCTACGGCATCCAGCCGGGCCCGCTGCTGTTCACCGAGCAGCCCGAGCTGGTGTGGGGGCTGCTGGTGTCGTTCTTCATCGGCAACCTGATTCTGCTGGTGCTCAACCTGCCGCTGGCCCCGGTGTTCGCCCAACTGCTGCGAGTGCCCTACGGATTGCTCTACCCGATGATCCTGGTGACCAGCTTCGTCGGTGCCTTCGCCATCGACAACAACTTCTTCAGCGTCGTGCTCGTGCTGATCTTCGGGTTCGTCGGCTACGGCATGAAGCGCCTGGAATTGCCGATGGCGCCGCTGGTGGTGGGCGTGGTCATCGGCGGGCTGATGGAGAAAGCGCTCGTGCAGTCCTCGGCGCTGCTGGACGGCAACATGTGGCTGCTGTTCACCCAGCCGATCGCCGTGGTGATCGGACTCGTGACCGCGGCCATGGCGGCCGCACCGATGGTGACCCGCCTCGCGGGCAGGAAGGAACGCACCGATGTCCGATGAACTGCTGGTGAGCGCCGACGGGCCCGTGCTGCGCGTGACGTTCAACCGCCCCGCCCAGCGCAACGCCATGAGCTGGGCGATGTACGACGGTCTGGTGTCCGCGATCGAACGCGCCGAGACCGATCCCGACATCCGGGTGATGGTGCTGCGGGGGGCCGGGGACGAGGCGTTCGTGGCCGGCACCGACATCGCCCAGTTCGCCGAGTTCACCAGCGGGGACGACGGGGTGGCCTACGAGCGGCGCATGGAAGCGGTGTTCGGGCGCCTGGAGGCCGCCACCGTGCCGACGGTGGCGGCGATCTCCGGGTTCTGCGTCGGCGCGGGCATCGCCCTGGCCGCCGCGTGCGACCTGCGGGTGTCGACCACCACGGGCCGCTTCGGGGTGCCCGTGGCGCGCACCCTGGGCAACTGCCTGGCGATGAACACCTACTCCATGCTGGTGTTCCACCTCGGTCCCGCGCGCACCAAGGATCTGCTGCTGCGGGCCCGGTTGTTCTCCGCCGAGGAAGCCCACGGCGCGGGGTTCGTCACCGAGCTGTGCCAGGTCGGTGAACTCGACGACGTGGTGGCGACGATGACCGACCGGCTGGCCGGGCACGCCCCCTTGACGATGTGGGCGGGCAAGGAAGCGGTCCGCCGGTTGCGGCTGGCCACCGTGCCCGAGGGCGACGACCTGGTGCGCACCGTGTTCGGCAGCGACGACTTCCACCACGGTGTCCGGGCCTTCTTGGACAAGACCCCCCACACCTGGACCGGCCGCTAGATTCCCTCGGCTTCCTGCTCGGTGATCTCGGTGAGGGCGTCGGTCAGCAGCAGCCACCGGGTCGGTTCGATCTCGCGCAGGAACTCCACGTCGTGACCGGCCACGATCAGCGCCCCTTCGAAAGCGCGCAGCGCGGACGCCAGTTGCCCGGTGGCGTCGAGGTCGAGGTTGTTGGTGGGTTCGTCGAGCATCAGCAGCTGCGGTGCGGGTTCGGCCAGCAGCACCGCCGCCAGGCTCGCCCGCAGCGCCTGGCCACCGGAGAGCGTGCCCGCCTTCTGCTGGGCGCGGTCTCCGGTGAACAGCAGCCGCGCCAGGTGCGCCCGCACCTCGTTGTGCTCAAGACCCGGTGCCGCCCGCGCCAGGTTGCCGGCCACGCTCAACTCCGGGTCCAGCACGTCCAGGCGCTGCGGCATCAACCGGGCGGTCACCGGCACCGACACCTGCCCTTCCAGCGGCGGCACCGTCCCCTCCAGCACGCGCAGCAGGGTGGTCTTGCCGGTGCCGTTGCCGCCCAGCAGCGCGATGCGTTGCGGCCCGTGCACCTCCAGCTCCACCCGGGCGTGGGAGTGCGGCAGCACCACCTCGCTCACCCGAGCCACATCGCGACCGGCGGGCACCCGCGTGGCGGGCAGGTCCAGGCGCAGGCGTTCGTCGCTGCGCACGGCCTGCTGCGCGTCGCGACGCTTGTCGCGGGCCGCCTGCAGGCGTTCCTGCTGCACACCGGTGAGCTTGCCGGCTGATTCCTGCGCGGCGCGCTGGCGGGCACCGGCGAGGATCTTGGGCATGTTCTCGGAGGCTTTGGCGCCCTGGCGTTTGCGGCGCGCCAGCTTCACCTGGCTCTCGGCCAGTTCGCGCTGCTGGCGGCGCTCGTCGGCCTCGGCGGCGCGCAGGTCGCGTTCGGCCGCGGCCTGCTGGGTGGCCACCGCCTGCTGGTAGGCGGAGAACCCGCCGCCGTGGAAGGTGATCTCCCCGGCGCGCAGTTCGGCGATGCGGTCGAGGTCTTCGAGCAGTTCGCGGTCGTGGGAGACCACGATCAGCGTTCCGTGCCGCCAGCCGCGCACCGCCTCGCGCAGCCGGTGGCGGGCCGGGCGGTCGAGGTTGTTGGTGGGTTCGTCCAGCAGCAGCACCTGGGGGCGGGCCAGCATCAGCGCCGCCAGGTGCAGCAGCACCGTCTGCCCGCCGGAGAGCTCCTCCACGCGCCGGTGCAGCCCGATGCCCTCCAGGCCTAGCCCGCCGAGCAGGGCCTGGGCGCGCTGTTCGACGTCCCAGTCCTGGCCGATGGTGTCCCAGTGCTCCTCGGTGGCCTCGCCGGCTTCGATGGCCGCCAGCGCGCGCAGCTTCGCGTCGATGCCCAGCGCTTCGGCCACCCGCACGTGCAGGCGGGTGGTGATGGTCTGCGGCAGGTAGGCGGGTGCGGCGGGCATGCTGATGGATCCGGCCGTGGGCGCCAGCTGTCCGGTCAGCAGCCGCAGCAAGGTGGTCTTGCCGCTGCCGTTGCCGCCGATGAGGCCGGTGGTTCCGGTGGGGAATCCGGCGTTGAGGCCGGTGAACACGCTGCCACCATCGGGCCAGGTGAACGTCAGATCACTGCAGGTGACCGTCGTGGGTGCGGGTGTGGACATGCGGGTCTCGCCTTCGCCGTGCAAGCAGGGGGACAACATGTGCGGCGAGCACCACGCGGCGAGGTTCCTGCGAGAAGCACCGGCGGAGTGCTGGCGTCCCGGTCACCGAGGTCGCATCCACGCGCACCGTCCACCACAACCCGTTCGCGAAAGCGCGGGGTCGTGCGGGGTGTCTCGCGTGGTGATCGCGGACCTCAGTCGAGCAACGGGCACCTCTCTCGGCGGCAACAGGACCTCACGGATGCTACCGGCACCCCCGCGGGGCCCGCACCCGAATTTTCAGCACATCCCCGCCAGCGCCGACACGGTCTTCCAGTTGCGGCAGGTCACCGGGGTTCCCAGGTGGCGTTGCAGCGTCGCGGTGGTCAGCTTCGACACGCCGACCCCCTGCGGGTAGTGCAGGAAGACCTCGCCGTCGCGGGCCATCGCCGACTCGCCGCCCGGACTCGGCAGGCCGCGCAACCGCCCGGGCGTCACGGGATCGAGCGGGAAGGCGACCTGCAGCTTCGTGTGCTCCACCTCGGCTCCGGCGAAAGGATGCCCGGACTCGACCACCGCCTGGAGCTGCGCGCCGGTGCGGACCATGACCTCGGTGCTCAACCCGTCGGCGGCCAGCGCCTCCCGCAGCGAGCGGGCCACCCGGCCGGGATCGTCGAGCGCGGCGGTGAACACCGCGTTGCCGCTCTGCAGGTAGGTGCGTGCCCCGGTGTAGCCGAGCTCGCCGATCAGCTCACGCAGCCGCGCCATCGGCAGCCGCGCGTGCGCACCGAGGTTGACCGCCCGCAACAACGCCACGTAAGTGCCCACCAGCAGATCCTGCCCGCCGCGAGCACCCCCGGCTAGTGGGAGGCCAGTTGCAGCGCGTCTTCGACGGTCTCGGCCTGCTCGAACAGCGCCGACAGACCGGTCAGCTCCAGCAGCCTGCGCACCGGCCCGGTGCCCGGCACCACCAGCAGCTGCACCTCGCGGCGGCCGGCGGCGTTGTAGGCCAGCATCAGCAGCTCCAGCGCCGCGCTGCTGGCGAACGCGACCTGCGAGAGGTCCACGATCGCGGTCTGCAGGCGCGCGGCCGTGAGCCGCTGGCGGACGATCTCGGTGATGCGCGGCAGGCTGGCCATGTCGACCTCGCCGCCGACGCTCACCAGCACCAGCCCTCGCCGGGGCCACTGCACGCGCACGGTTAACTCCGTGCGCCGCGCACCGGTGTCGAGGGCCGGATCGGCGGCGGCCCGCGGTGCGACGATGTCGCCGTCCCCGCGGGAGGCCTCTGCGGGCATGGATCTGGAGACGATCACGCTACCCCCTATCGTGGGCGAACTCAGGTGTCTGGTGCACGCACGCGCACCGCGTCGAGCAACCGCCCCTGCGCTGGGAAGATCGCATCCCGCCGATGCGGCCGGGGACGCTGCAACCACCGTAGGAGCCACCACCACCGGACAACAAGCGCTGCCACTTTCGTGTGAGACCAGGTCAGTGCAGGGCGGCGTCGAGGAAGTCGGCGATGAGCCCCCACGTCGCGGGCGCGCGGCCGGACACGCCTCCCCCGGCGGCGTGGTGGACCTGCCGTGGCGTGAAGTCGCGGGTCTCGTCGAGGTAGTCGTGCTCGTGCACCCGCCCGCTCATCTCGTAGAGCGTCGCGGGCACCCCCGCCGCCTCCAGCGCGCGCAGCAGCAGCGCGCTCTGGTGGAAGGGCACCAGCGGATCGCTCGCGCCGTGCAGGATCAGCCACGGCGGCCCGCCCGGGCGCACCCACCGCGACGGATCGGCCTCAGCGACCCGTTCGGGCACCGTCTGGATCTCCGCGCCGATCAACCGCGACTCCGGTGAGACGGCGTCGTCGTGCCCGCGCACACCACCGGTGATCCCGTTGAACCGCTCGATCGCTCCCTCGGGCATGTGGCCGTTCATCAGCAGGAAATCCGTCGGCCCGTACAGGTCGACGACCGCCTGCACCTCGCTGGAAACCCCTGCGGGCCCCAGGTCTCCCTCCAGCGCCACCACACCCGCGGTGGCGCCGAGCATGCTGGCCAGCCACCCACCCGCGGCGTTGCCCATCACCGCGATGCGCTCACCGTCGAGCCCGTAGCGCTGGGCCTGGGACCGCAACCACCGCACCGCCGCCTTGCCGTCGTGCACCTGGGCGGGAAACCGCGCCTGCTCGCTGGAGCGCACCGCCACCGCCGCCACCGCGTAGCCCCGGGCGCACAACGCGCGCGCCACCCGCTCACCACCGGTGTTGCCGTTGTCGGCCAGCCACGACGAACCCGCGCTCCACACCACCACCGGGCACGGGCCCGTCGCCTCGGCGGGCAGGTAGAGATCCATGCGGTGGGCGTTGCCGACCCTGGGCGCGTACACCAGCTCCCGCATCACCACGTACGGCTGCCCGCCGCCCGCGCGCGGTGCGGCGAGCATCCCCCACAGCCCCGCAGCACCGGCCGCCACGCTCAGCCAACCCAGCCGCACCCGCCACCACCTCCACACCGGAAACGATCAAGAACCCACCATGCCAAGATCGAACCCGTCTGGGAAGACGATCACCCGAACGCACCCGAGCGCTGGGCGGGAAGTGGCGAGTTCTCGCCGGGCGCGGCATGCCTTCCCCCCGCCACCGGCCGCCACACCTGCCCCACCGACAACCGCAACCGCCCGTCGTCGGCGTCCACGGTGACCTCATCACCGGCCGCGGCCTCACCGGCCAGCACCATCCGCGCCAGCCGCGTGTCGAGCTCCCGGGAGATCACCCGCCGCAACGGCCGCGCACCGAACTCCGGCTGGTGCCCGCGCTCGACCAGCCAGTCCACACCCGCCTCGGTCACCGACAACCGCATGCCCTTGGCCTCCAGCTGCGCGCGCGTGCGCTCCAGAAGCAGGTGCCCGATGCGGCGCAGCTGCTCGGTGCCCAGCGGCTGGAACACCACCACGTCGTCGATGCGGTTGATGAACTCCGGCCGGAAGAACCCGCGCAGCTCCTCCAGCACCACCGCCGCCGACGAGGACGCGTCCGCACCGGAATCCAGGATGCGATCGGCCCCCAGGTTGGAGGTCATGATGACCACCACGTTGCGGAAATCCACCAGCCTGCCCTGCGAATCGGTCAACCGGCCGGCATCCAGCACCTGCAGCAACGTGTTGAACACGTCCGGGTGGGCCTTCTCCACCTCGTCGAGCAGCACCACCGAGTAGGGCTGGCGGCGCACCCGGTCGGTCAACTGCCCCGACTCGCCGTAGCCGACGTAACCGGGCGGGGCGCCGATCAGCCGCGACACCGAGTGCTTCTCCTGGAACTCCCCCATGTCCAGGCGCAGCAACCGGCCCGGATCGCCGAACAACGCCTGCGCCAGAGCGCGCGCCAGCTCGGTCTTGCCGACACCGGTGGGCCCCAGGAACAGGAAGTTGCCGATCGGCCGCTCCGGATCGGCCAGCCCCACCCGCGCGCGGCGCACCGCCTCGGCCACCGCCAGCACCGCCGCGTCCTGGCCCACGACCTTGGCCCGCAGCTGCTCCTCCAGCGCCAGCAGCCGCGAGACGTCCTCGGCGCTGACATCGGCGACCGGGATGCCGGTGCGGGTGGCCACCACGTCGGCCACGTCATCGGCCACCACCGTCGGTTCGAACACCGCCGCCGACCGCACCTGCCCGCCGCGCCGCAACCGCACCCGGCTGCACGCCTGGTCCAGCAGATCCACCGCCTTGTCGGGCAGGAACCGGTCGGCGATGTAGCGCTGCGAGAGCTCCGCGGCCGCCTGCAACGCCGCCTCGTCGATGCGCACCCGGTGATGCGACTGGTAGCGCTCCCGCAAACCCCGCAGCACCACCACGGTCTCGGCCACCGACGGCTCACCGACCATGATCGGCGCGAAACGCCGCTCCAGCGCCGGGTCCTTCTCGACGTGCTTGCGGTACTCCTCCACGGTGGTGGCCCCCACCAGGCGCACCTCGCCGCGGGCCAGCGCGGGCTTGAGCATCGTGCCGGCGTCCATCGACCCCTCACCGGCACCGGCGCCGACGATGCTGTGCAGCTCGTCGATGAACACCAGCACGCTGTCGCGGTTGGCGCGGATCTCGGCGAGCACGTCGCGGAACCGCGACTCGAACTCACCCCGGTACTTCGCCCCGGCCACCATGCCCGCCAGATCCAGCGACACCACCCGCAGATCCGCCAGCGACCACGGCACCTCACCGGCCACGATCCGCCGCGCCAAGCCCTCCACGATCGCCGTCTTGCCCACGCCCGGGTCACCCACGAACACCGGGTTGTTCTTCGAACGGCGGCCCAGCACCTCCACGGCCTGCTCGATCACCTCGTCGCGGCCCACCACGGGATCGAGCTTGCCCGCTCGTGCCAGCTCCGTCAGATCCATCCCGAACTCGTCCAGCCGCGGCGTCAAGCTCAGCACGCTGCGGCCATCACCGCCCTCGCCGAGCTCGATGGCCCGCGCCAGCGCCCGCCCGGCCACCGAATCGGCGTCGGCGGCCAAGCCCAGCACCACGTGCCGCGCGCCGACCACGTCCGCGCCCTCCGACAGCGCCTGCCGGTAGGCCCCCAGCAGCGCGCGCCGCGCCGCGGGCGCCAGCACCGGCGAACCCTGCAGCAGCGGTTCCTGCACGGCGATCACCGCCGAACGCACCGCCTCGGCCAGCTCACCCACCCGCACACCCGAAGAGGTCAGCAACGCCGCCGTGGCCGGAACCTGCGTCACCGCCCACAGCAGATGAGCGCCGTCCAGCTCCCGCGAACCCCAGTCCACGGTGGCCCGAACCGCCCGGGACACCACCTCGTGCGCCTGCTCGTCGAGCAGCGTGCTCAACGCGGCCGACTGCGCCGCCGACTCACCCGAACCCGAGAGCACATCGCGAAACAGCGAATCGAAGGCGGCCGAGGAGTCTCCGGCACTGCCGCGATCCAACCGGGACACCTCCACACACGACGACCACCCGCCGCGCACCCGGCGACACCGGGCGCGGCAGGCGATGACGAACTTCCACCGGCGAGCACCGACCCCGCCCAGCACCGCAGCCTCGACCGGTGACAACGACCCACCGGGATGCCCGGCGCCCCTCGGCGTCGCCCGCAAAACCCCTGCGCACGGTTCCCCGACCGCGCCGGATGGTCGGCGCGGACCGCGCATGATCATTGTGGCACGGCCGGGCCGCGCACCCCTCCAGCGGGTGCGCGGCGCTCAGCTCGCGCGCTGTTGCGCCTGCTCTATGGCATCGGCCAGTCGCGAGAGCTCCTTGCCGATGTGCGACAAGCGCTCCGACATCACGCTCGCGTGCCCCGACAGCGGCCCGACGTGACCGGCCGCGCGCAGCCACTCGGTGACCCCCGACAAGCCACCCGACATGCCCTCCACGGTCAGCGAGAAACCACGCATGACCTTCTCGATCTCCTCGACGCTGTGCGCCACACCCGGATCGCGCAGCCGCTCACCCAGCGCCACAGTCGCCTCACCGACCTGACGGGCGACCTCCGAGGAGTAACCCGACTCGCCTCCCGCGTCCTCACCGCGTCTGCCCGAGCGACGCGACGGCGGGCCGTGCTTCCCCGCCTGTGACGACGAGTGGTCGGAATGTCCAGCGGCAGTCATAGCGAACCAATCAACCCGAATCCAATACCAACTCCACCCCGACCACCACACACCCCGGCGATCTGGCACGGGCTGTGCCGGATCCCGGGCTTGTCGCAGCACAGGAGTAGGTGCGGAGAGGTTAGCGCGTCGACGCCGAGCGTGGTGAAGGCGATGCGCAAGCATTATCTTCAGACCCCGCTGAACCCATCCCGGCCACCCCACGGCCCGCTCGACGCCACCAGCGAAGATCACCCACCGCGCCCGCCGCTGCGCGCATCGTGAAGGCGTCAGCCGCCCTCGCCGAGCTCGCTCAGCAGCGCGTTGATCTCCGCGTCACCGGTGGCGGCGAAATCCCGGTACCACTGGCCGACCGCGGCGAAGCGCACCGGCTGCAGCACGCACACCACCACATCGGCCTCCCCGCGCAACGCCCGCACCGACTCCGGCGACCCCACCGGAACCGCCAGCACCAGGTGCCGCGGCCCTGCCTCGGCCAGCATCCGCAACGCCGCCCGCGCCGTGGCACCGGTGGCCAGCCCGTCATCGACCAGCACCGCGTCCCGGCCCTCCAGCGCCGCCGGCGCACCGCGGTAGAGCTCCTCGCGGCGCGCGGCCTCGGCCCGCTCCCGCTCGCACGCCCCTGCCAGGTCCTGCTCGTCGAGCCCGAAGGACCGCACCAGAGCCTGGTCGTAGCTGGGCGGGCCGTGCGCTGTCACCGCGCCCAGCGCCAGCTCGGGCTGCCCCGGGGCGCCGATCTTGCGGGCCACGCACACCCGCAGCGCGGCACCCAGCTCGCGGGCCACCTCCGCGGCCACCGGCACACCACCGCGCGCGAGCCCGAACACCACCGGATCGACCAGGTCGAGGCCGTGCAGGTGACCGGCCAGGACCTGACCGGCGTGGGCGCGGTCGGCGTATCCGGTCGCGCCGGGGTGCCGTGAGCGCATTCGAGGCATCAGCGCGCCTCCCACCACATCGGGGCCACCCCAGGTTGCCCACCCGGCTGGGGCGGGCAAACCGGCATCAGCCCCGCAGTTCCCGCACCTGCAGCACCCGCAACCGGTTGAGCGCCGCGGCGACCTCCAAGGGCCTGGGCACGGCGAAATCACCCACGAACTTCTCGTCCACCGCCTCCACGCCTCGCTCGGCGATGTCGGCGGCCAGCGCCTCCAGCACCTCGGCGATGCTGCGCTGCCCGTCGAGCACGCCCCGGCGCACCGAGCTCACCAGCATCAGCCCGATCCCGGTGACCTGCGAGGGATCGACGATCTGCTCCACACCGCGCAGTTCCACAGTGGACTCGCCGATGCTCAGCGCGTCGGTGCCGCGGGCGCGGATCTTCGGGCGCTCGGTCGGGATGCAGCGCGGCTCGACCACCCGGTGGTGCAGCGGCGGATAGCCGTCGGCCTCGCTGCGCCGTCCCGTGGGGTTCTCGGCCGAGAGTTCCCGGGCCCGGCCGGTGACGTCCCGCGCCCGGTAGGCGTCGAGCATCAGCACCTGGTCGGCGACGTCCATGTAGTCGCCGGAACCGCCCATCACCAGCACCGTGGAGACCCCGTGGGTGCTGTGCAGCGGGCGGATGAGGTCCACGAACGGCGTCAGCGGTTCGGCGTCCTTGGCCACCAGCGCCTGCATGCGGGCGTCGCGGATCATCAGGTTGGTGGCCGCGGTGTCCTCGTCGACCAGCAGCACGCCCGCCCCGGCCTCGACGGCCTCGGTGATCGCCGCGGCCTGCGAGGTCGACCCCGAGGCGTTGTCGGTGGAGAAGTCGCGCGTGTCGGCGCCGGTGGGCAGGTGCGACACGAACGGGCTGACATCGACCCGGTGCACGCGCCTGCCGTCCTCCGAGCGGATCTTGACGGTGTCGGCCCGGGCCACCACCAGCTCGCGGCCATCGCCGGGAACGTGGTCGTAGACGCCCTGCTCCAAGGCGCGCAGCAGCGTGGACTTGCCGTGGAAGCCGCCGCCGACGACCAGGGTGATGCCTTCGGGCACGCCCATGCCGGTGATCTCGCCGCGGTGGGGCAGGTGCACCGTCACGCGCATCGATTCCGGTGAGGAGAACGGAACACCGCTGGTCAGCGGGCGTTCGTCGATGCCGCTGCGGCGCGGCAGGATCGCGCCGTCGGCCACGAACGCCACCAGCCCGCGCTCGTCGAGCCCGGCGCGCAGCGCGTGGGTGTCCTCGACGCTGTCGACGAAGGCCTCCGCCCGCTTGTGATCGGCCGCCGCCCACCGCAGCGCGGCGTCCACGGCTGCGGGCAGTTCGTCGCAGAGGGTGTCCTCGGCGGCGCGGCCGTCGATGGTGCGGCCCCGGCCGGGCATGTCGATGCCCATCCGCACCTGGATCGCGCCGTCGCGGATCTGGCAGGAGGAGCGGTCGAGCACCTGCTGGCCGCCGGCGTCGACGCGCAGCCTGCTCTTGCCCAGCTCGCGGTGCAGGGCGCGCCCCAGGTAGCCGGCCAGCGCGCGGGCGCGCACCGGGGTGTCCCACAGCCGGGCGGGCAGGCCGGCGTGCTCGGCGTCGACGGTGACCTGCACGCGGCTGGCCGGGGCGTAGGGGTCGGGCTGGATGCGCTGGACCTGCAGGGTGAACCCGTCGAAGCGCCACGTTCCGGTCAGCGACTTGTAGCGGCCGTAGCTGGCGCCGTGCATGCCCTGCAGCTCGCGCCGAAGCTGGTGGGCGTCGCCGCGCTGCGCGCCGGGGTCGCGTTGCTGCTGGGCCTGTGAGTTCCGGGGGCCGCCGTGCCGGGGGCCGCCCCGGCCGCCGTATCGCTGTGCCATGTGCACAGGGCTACCTCAGCGGCGCCGGAATCTCCAATCCACGATGATCCGGGCCACAGTGGATACACAGTGGACCCTTCTGGGCGGCGGGTTTTCGCTGAAATGCGAAACACTCGCGCGTCGGTATCCGGCGTGGGTGGTGACGTCGGGTTATCCTCTGCGGGCGCGCGCAAGATCAGCCGTCAACGACCTTTCGGGCAGGCCGCGGTGGGGGTTTTCCTCCGCGGCACCACCCGCTTTGCGCACCGGCATCCCGGCCCAGGGGGTGCCGGTGTCCAGTGAGGAGGCCAGAGATGTTCCCACAGCCCGGTCGTCACCGGCGTCGCGCGGCATCGCCCCGGCGCGCGGGCTCGATGGTGTTACTGGCGGTGGTGGCCGCCCTGGTGGGGGTGGCCTCGCCGGCTCAGGCCGCTGCGCCCAGGCTGGATCCCAACGACCCCAACGGTGCCTGGAGCGGCTACAGCGCGGGCCGCAGCGCTTCCGGTGATCGCGCCTCGGGTCAGGTCCCGGCGGGGGCGGTGGCCGGGATGGACGTCAGCGGTCACCAGGGGCAGATCGACTGGTCGCGGGCCTACGCCGACGGTGCGCGGTTCGCCTACGTCAAGGCCACCGAGGGCACCGGGTTCCGCAGTTCCTCCTACGCCTCGCAGTACCACGGGGCCGCGGCGGCGGGGATGGTGCGCGGTGCTTACCACTTCGCGTTGCCGGACCGCTCTCCCGGCGGTGCGCAGGCGCACTTCTTCGCCGACAACGGCGGTGGGTGGGCGCCGGGCACGGGGACGTTGCCGGGGGTCCTCGACATCGAGCACAACCCCTACGGCGAGACCTGCTACGGGCTGGACCCGGTGGGGATGTCGCACTGGATCGCGGACTTCTCCAGCACCTACCAGGCGCGCACGGGCCGGTTCCCGATGATCTACACGACGGCGTCGTGGTGGAACCAGTGCACCGGCGGCAACCCGGACTTCGCGGTGAACAATCCACTGTGGATCGCCCGGTACGCCCCGGAGATCGGGCCGCTTCCCGCGGGCTGGTCCTTCCAGTCGATCTGGCAGCACAGCGACGCCGGTCCGCTGCCCGGCGGGCAGGACGCCTTCAACGGCGACATGGGTCAGCTCAACGGTCTGGCCGGGTAGAGCAGGCCGCGCACGACGAAGAGGGCCACCCCCGGATGGCGGGGGTGGCCCTCTTCATCGTCGTCGGCGGTCAGGGGCCGAGGAGTTCCTTCGGGATGGGCTGATCGTTGTTGATCGCCTCGAACATCTGGCTGGCCTCGTCCTTGTCCCAGACGATGACCGAGCCGCCGTTGGAGTCCTCGCCGAACTTGCCGAAGGGCACCTGCGTGGTCACGCCCTGGCCGCTGCTGACATCACCCATGGCCAGTGCCAGCGACATGAGGTGCCAGATGTGGTCGTTGTCGTTGACCAGGAACGTCTTGCTCGCCCCGGAGGCCAGCGGGAACAGCCGGAAGGGGTTGATCAGCGTGGCGGGGCTGGTGCCCCGGTCGACCAGGGCGCCCAGCAGCTTGCGCTGGTTCTCGGCGCGTTCGAGGTCACCGCCGTCGAGGGAGTAGCGGGCGCGGACGAAGCCGAGCGCCTGCGGACCGTCGAGCTCCTGGCAGCCGGCGGGCAGGTGGACGTTGGCCATGGGGTCTTCCATGGGCTTGTCCAGGCACAGGTCCACCCCGCCCACGGCGTCGACGAGGTCGGCGAAGCCGCCGAACCCGATCTCGGCGTAGTGGTCGATGTGCACGCCGGTGTTCTGCTCGACGGTCTGGGCCAGCAGCTGCGGCCCGCCGAAGGAGAACGCCGAGTTGAGCTTGGTCTTGCCGTGGCCGGGGATGGACACGTAGGAGTCGCGCGGGAGGCTGATCAGCGCGGGCTGCCCACCGCCGCTGGGGATGTGCACCAGCATCATCGAGTCGGTGCGGCGGCCCCCGGCGTCGCCGGCGGAGAGCTCTTCGCGCTGCGCGTCGTCGAGGCCTTCCCGGGAGTCCGAGCCCACCAGCAGCCAGTTGGTGCCCGCCGAGTCGCCGGCCTGCCCCTCGAAGTCCAGCGCGGCGGTGCGCTGCAGCATGCTGTCGAAGTAGAACACCAGCGCACCCAGCAGCACCGCGACGATCAGCAGCGCGACACCGATGCGCTTGCCCCAGCCGGCCTTCTTGCGCGGCGGTGGCCTGCGCGGCGGCGGTGGCTGGGGACGGTCGCCGCGCGGACGCCCTCCAGGTGGCGGTGGCGGCCCCGGGCGCCGCCCCTGCGGGGGCTCGGCGCCGCGGTAGTAGTCGTACCTGTTGCCGCCGCCTTGCGGCCTTCGCCTCGGCGGTCCACCCGCCGACCAGTCGCTCATGTGCACACCTGCGTCGGTTGTTGGCGACGCGTCCCGCACGCGCCGCCGTGTGGCGTGCAGCATTTCAGAAGCACGTGGCGCAGGTGGCCGCCGCTATCGAACAGTAATCCGAGGTTCGGGGTTTGTGCTGGTGGTGGGTGCGAGCAAGATCTCACACCCACCACCAGCGCTCGCCCTAGCTTGCCACGGCGGAGCGGACGGCGGTCGCCCACAGTTCGATGGCGGCGTCGACCTGCTCGGCGGTGACGATCAGCGGCGGGATCATCCGCACCACGTTGCCGTGCGGTCCGCACGTGAGCAGCAGCAGACCGGCCTCGGCCGCGGCGGCGTGCGCGCGGGCGGCGGTGGCGCCGTCCGGGGCACCCTCGGGCGTGGTGAACTCGTTGCCCAGCATCAGCCCGAGTCCGCGCACGTCACCGATGACGGGGTGGTCGGCGGCGACCTTGCGCAGCCCTTCGGCCAGCCGCGCTCCCTGCTCGTCGGCGTTGGCCACGAGCCCTTCCTGCTCCACCACCTCGAGAGTCGCCAGCGCCGCGGCCGCCGCCACGGCGTTGCCGCCGTAGGTGCCGCCCTGCGAACCCGGCCACGCCTTGCTCATCAGCTCCTCGCCGGCGGCGATCGCCGAGATCGGGAAGCCACTGGCCAGGCCCTTGGCGGTGATGAGGATGTCGGGGCGGATGCCGGCGTGGTCGTGGCCCCAGAAGCGGCCGGTGCGGCCCACGCCGGTCTGCACCTCGTCGACGATGAGCAGGATGCCGTGGGCGTCGGCGCGCTGGCGCAGACCGGCCAGGAACTCCGGCGGTGCCGGGATGTAGCCGCCTTCGCCCAGCACGGGCTCGATGATGATCGCGGCGGTGTCGCGCGGCGAGGTCTGGGTGACCAGCAGCTGGTCGAACTCCGCCAGCGCGCGGCGCACCGCTTCCTCGGTGCTGCACTGCTGCCGGTAGGCCTCCGGGAACGGGGTGAACACCACGCCCGGCATCATCGGCCCGATCCCGGCGCGCACCTTCACCCCGGAAGAGGTCAGCGCGGCCGCACCCATCGTGCGCCCGTGGAAGCCGCCCTGGAAGGCGATGATGTTCGCCCGTCCGGTGGCGTGTCGCGCCAACCGCACCGAGGCTTCGACGGCTTCACTGCCGGAGTTGACGTAGAAGAGGCGGTCGAGACCCTCGGGCAGCACCTGACCGAGCCGGTCGGTCAGCTCCAGCAGCGGTTTATGCATGACCGTTGTGTACTGGCCGTGGATGAGGGTGCCGACCTGGCGCTGGGCGGCCTCGACCACGCGCGGGTGGCAGTGTCCGGTGCTGGT
The DNA here is from genome assembly GCF_054778355.1 of Saccharopolyspora tripterygii. Taxonomy (NCBI): domain Bacteria; kingdom Bacillati; phylum Actinomycetota; class Actinomycetes; order Pseudonocardiales; family Pseudonocardiaceae; genus Saccharopolyspora; species Saccharopolyspora tripterygii. Next base: position 143,310 of record NZ_BAAGZP010000029.1, read on the forward strand.
GACACCGATGCCGGCGGTGAAGTCCAGGTAGCGGCGGTCGGACTCGTCGTAGAGGTAGACCCCTTCGCCGCGTGCGGCCAGCACCGGGGTCGCCTGCTTGAGCGCCGGGGAGAGCTCCGTCATGATCGACTCCAAGCGTGCAGAATGTAGGATTGTTGACAATCTAGGCAGTCATGCAACCATCAGCAACACCCGGTGTCCACAACCGAAGCGGACTAGGTTGGCACTCGAGCACATCCAGTCGACACCCAGGAGGGTTCAGGCAGCGATGACCACCACCCCAACGCACCCCCGCGAGGCGACCGTCGTCGAGGCCGCCCCCAAGCAGCTGTTCATCGCGGGAAAGTGGCGCGACGCCACCGGTGAACGCACCTTCGCCGTCGAAGACCCCGCCACCGGGGCCACTCTCTGCCAGGTCGCCGACGCCTCCCCCGACGACGCCCTGGCCGCCCTGGCCGCCGCGCACGACGCCCAAGCCGACTGGGCCAAGCACCCGCCCCGCGAACGCGGCGAAATCCTGCGCCGCGCCTACGAGATCCTCATCGAGCGCCGCGAAGACCTCGCCCTGCTCATGACCCTGGAGATGGGCAAACCGCTGCCCGAAGCACGCGGCGAGATCACCTACGCCGCCGAGTTCTTCCGCTGGTTCGCCGAAGAGGGCGTGCGCATCGGCGGCGACTACGCCGTGGCCCCCAACGGCTCCGGCCGCTTCCTGGTCACCCACCAGCCCGTCGGCCCCGCCCTGCTGATCACCCCGTGGAACTTCCCCATGGCCATGGGCACCCGCAAGATCGGGCCCGCCATCGCCGCCGGCTGCACCTCGGTGATCAAACCCGCCCACCAGACGCCGCTGTCGATGCTGGCGCTGGCCGACATCCTGCGCGAAGCCGGACTGCCCGACGGCGTGCTCAACGTCGTCACCTCCGCCAACGCCGGCGGCGTCATGGAACCCATGATCCGCGACCCGCGCGCCCGCAAGCTGTCGTTCACCGGTTCCACCGCGATCGGCCGCAAGCTCATCGAGCAGTCCGCCCAGCAGGTCCTCAAGGTCTCCCTCGAACTCGGCGGCAACGCCCCGTTCCTCGTCTTCGACGACGCCGACCTCGATGCCGCGGTGGAAGGCGCCATGCAGGCCAAGATGCGCAACATCGGCGAAGCCTGCACCGCCGCCAACCGCTTCTACGTCCACGCCGACGTCGCCCAGGCCTTCTCCGACAAGCTCGCCGAGCGGATGTCCTCGCTGACCATCGGTCGCGGCGTCTCCGACGACATCCAGGTCGGCCCGCTCATCGACGGCAAGCAGCTCGACAAGGTCACCGATCTCGTCTCCGACGCCGTCGCCCAAGGCGCCCAGGTCATCACCGGCGGCGGCAAGCACGGCGGCGACGGCTACTTCTACACCCCCACCGTGCTCACCGACGTGCCCACCGGCGCGCGCATGGGCCACGAGGAGATCTTCGGGCCGGTCGCCCCGATCACCACCTTCACCGACGAGCGCGAAGCCGTCGCTCACGCCAACAACACCGAGTACGGGCTGGTCAGCTACCTGTTCACGCAGAACCTGCAGCGCGGCCTGCGAGTCACCGAAGCGCTCGACACCGGCATGGTCGGGCTCAACCAGGGCATCGTGTCCAACCCGGCCGCACCCTTCGGCGGCGTGAAGGCCTCCGGTCTGGGTCGCGAAGGCGGCAAGGTCGGCATCGACGAGTTCCTGGAGACCAAGTACGTCTCCATCGGCGGACTCTGACCGCACCACGACGACGGAGAAAAAAAGGGGGGTGGGTGAGACCCCGCACGGGATCTCACCCACCCCCCTTTCGTGGCATTTCCCAGTTTTAGTCCAAACTGAGCCGACATTTCGGACACGATCATGGCTCGGTTTGGACTAAAACTGGGACCGGCCTCGCACACGTCCCCGGAGGAACGCGGTCACTCGGCCATGGAACCGTTGAGACGGTCGAGGGCGTCGTTCATGTGCTCCGACAGGCGCGAGAGCAGCAACGCCTCGTCACCGGACTCGATGGCATCCACCAAGCCCTTGTGCTCGTCGACCAGCGCCTGAACATCGGCGTGGTACTTGTCCTGCAACGCCGTCAGGCACATCCGCTTCTCCACCAGCAACGTCTGCGCCATCCGCTGCAACCTCGGGCTGCCCGAGACCCGCACCAGCGTCTCGTGGAACTCCTGATCGGCGTCGGCCAGCTCGATCGCATCGCCCTTGCCCGCTGCCGCCACCATCCGCGACTGCGCCGCCGTGAGCTCCGCGACCGCCTCCACCCGGTGATGCCGCACGATCTGCTCGCACGCCGCCCGCTCCACCGCCAGCCGCGCCACGTAGATGTCGGCCACGTCCTCGGTGTGCAGATCCATCACGAACAACCCTCGATGCGGCTCGCTGCGCAATAACCCCTCGGCGACCAGACGCTGCATCGCCTCACGCAACGGTCCCCGGCTCACTCCCAGCCGCGCCGCCAACTCCGCCTCACCCAGCTGCGACCCGGGCGGCAACGACCCGTACATGATCGCCGCCCGCAGCTGATCGGCCACGATCGCCGCCGTCGACTTGCGCTGCACCGGCTCCAGATCACCCGGCTGATGCTGCTCCTCGGTCCCGAGCACTCCGCTCACCATTTCCTTGTTCGCCGACGACCACCGGGGTCACCGGCCTGCTCCAGTCCGGAACAGCGTTCCCAATCCCTCGCGCGACAAGCCCGCCCCGGCCAGCCGCAACGCCTCCCAGGCACTGACCTGGTTGGCGGTCAACACCGGTTTGCCCAGCCGCTGCTCGATCTCCTCCAGCCACGCCGCGGTGTGCAGCGCGGTGTCGGGCATGAGCAACGCCTCGGCCTGGTCATCATCGTTGGCCTCGGCGAAGGCCAGCACCTGCTCGCGACCCAGCGTGCCCACCTCGGCGGCGGTCACGATCCCCCTGCTGGAGAGCCGGACCACCTCCAGGTCCCCGGCACGCAGGAAGTCCACGAACCGATCGGCCACATCAGCCGGATACGTGGCGGCCACCGCGACCCGCCGCAACCCCAGCAGAGCAGCGGCGTGCACGAACGCGAACGACGTGCTCGAAGTGGGCAGCCCCGTCACCGCCTGCAACTTCTCCACCTGCTCGCGCGCACCGGACCAGCCGAAGACGAAACTGCCGGAGGTGCACGCCCAGATCACCGAGTCCACCGGGCCCAACGCCCGCGCACCCTCGGCCAAGACCTCGTCGGAACCCACGTCCAGCAGCGCGTCCACCCGGTGGGCGTCCTCGCGCATCAGCGTGTGCACCAGCGGGAGCCGGACGTCCTCGCCCAGCATCCGCTCCAAGGTCGGGTAGTCGTCTTCGGCGCTGTAGCCGGGATACAGAATTCCTGCGGTGTGCGGCACCGGGGAGCTCCATCCTGTTCTCGACGTCCAACGACCACGACCCTGCGAACCCTCGCCCGGCACACCGGAACGAGGTGTCGATTGTTGACAATGTTACCGCAGGGTTCCCGGCCACCGGAACGTTCGTGACGTCATCTTTACCGCCCCGCTCACGCGGCCGGAGCGTCCACCGCCTGCATCAACCGCTGCTCCGGGCCCATCGCCCGCAGCCCCATCTCGCGCAGCGCCGCCCAGATCGTCACCTGGTTGGCCGTCAGCACCGGCTTGCCCAACTCCTGCTCCAGCGGACCGATCAGGTCGTAGGTGGGCAGGTTGGTGCACGAGATGAACATCGCCTCGGCCTCGGGCCGGTCCGCGGCCCGCACGATCTCCACCACGTCCCGGTAACCGGTCTTCCAGATCTGACCGTGCAACCCCAGCCCGACGCTCGCGACCACCTCGACCCCGTGCTCACCCAGGAAGGCGCGCAACCGGTCGGTGATGCTCACGACGTAGGGCGTCGCGATCGACACGCTGCTCACCCCGAGCACCTCCAGCGCCTGCACCAGCGCACCGGAGGTGGTCACCGCCGCCGGCGCACCGGCATCGCGCATGACCTCCACCAGCCGCCGCTGCCCACCGGCGCCGTCGACGAAACTGCCGGAGGTGCACGCGTAGGCCACCACCTCCGGTTCCGGCACCAGCAGGTCGCGGGTGGCCGCGTGCACCGAGGCCTCGTCGGAGACCAGGTTGGCCTGCTCGACGCTGACCGGCACCGGCACGAACGCCGTGCGCGTGAGGTGCAACGACACCCCCTCCGGCACCCACCGCCACAGCTCGCGGTCCAGCGCCAGGTCGAACGGGGCGATCACACCCACGCCCCGCTGCCGCACCGGGCCGCTCACCGCACCGAGAAAATCATCAAGTGGCATGGCGACCCCCGACCGAACCCTCGAAGCGCTCGTAGCGCAGGGTTTCCCCGACGCTGCCGGAACGCCACACGTCGTTGCACGCCTCGGCCATCTCGGCCAAGCCCTCCACGATCGTGGCGTAGACGTTGCCTGGCACCCAGCCCACATCACCGTTGAGCAGCAGGTTGTTGCGCCCGTAGAAGATCGCCAGGTCGATCACCCCGGGCAGGCTCTCGATCCCCTTGTCCTGCTTGAACTCCCGGTCCAGCATCCCGCCTGGGAAGGAGAAGTAGACGACGTCACCCGGGATCGGCGTGACCGTCGGGTTCTCCTGGCCGGGCTCGTCCTCGGCGAAGCGCGGCACCATCGTGTAGATCTCGTTGCGGGCGTACTTGGCGTGGTGCACCGGCCCGACCTGCGGCAGCGCGTTCCACACCGCCTCGCACGTCCGGGGAGCATCGGCGTCGAGCAGCTCCGCGACGCAGGACACGCCGCGCTTCTCCAGCGTGATCGACAAGTACCTGGGCATCCGTGATCCATTCCTCGCAGTGGGGCACCATCAATTCTCCGCCAGGACCGGACCGGCGTCACCAGTGGATTGTTGACAATCCTACGAACCGTTCCTAGCGTGTCAATGCCTTCACCGATGCTCATCGTCACCCGCCCAGCGCAGGGCAAACACGCACCCCACCGGCGTGGGAGACGATCACCGGACACCCCTTCGGCCTTAAGGTCATCGCCATGGTCAACACCCGCCCCACCGTCGTCGTCCTCCACGACGGAGACGCCCCCGACGAGATGGCCCGCATCGCCGAGCACGCCGAACTGCGCTACGCCACCGGCGACCAGCTCCCCGAAGCCCTGCCCGGCGCCGACGCCATGTTCGTGTGGGCCTTCCGCTCCCAAGCCATCGCCGACGCCTGGACGCACGCCGACAGGCTCCGCTGGATCCACTCCGCCAGCGCCGGAGTCGACCGCCTCCTGTTCCCCGAACTGCGCGACTCCCCCGTGGAGCTCACCAACTCCCGCGGCGTGTTCGACCAGCCCATCGCCGAATACGTCCTCGGCACCGTGCTCACCTTCGCCAAGGACATGCACACCACCCTGCGCCTGCAAGACGCCAAGCAGTGGAAGCACCGCGTCACCGAACGCATCGAAGGCAAAACCGCCCTCGTCATCGGCACCGGACCCATCGGACGCGCCATCGCCCGCCAACTCACCGCAGCAGGACTGCGCGTCACCGGCGCCGGACGCACCGCCCGCACCGACGACCCCGACTTCGGCGACGTCCACCCCTCCGACGACCTGCCCGCCATCGCAGGCGACTACGACCACCTCGTGCTCGCCGCACCCCTCACGCCACAAACCCACGGCCTCATCAACGCCGACGTCCTCGCCGCCATGCGCCCCACCGCCCGGTTCATCAACGTCGGCCGCGGCGAACTCGTCGACGAACCCGCCCTCATCAAAGCCCTCCAGCAACAACAGCTCGCCGGCGCCGCCCTCGACGTCTTCGACACCGAACCCCTCCCCCAGGAATCACCCCTGTGGGACATGCCCAACGTGCTGATCTCCCCCCACATGTCCGGCGACACCGTCGGATGGACCGACGAACTCGTCGACCTGTTCCTGACCAACCTGCGCGCCTTCACCGACGACACCGACCTGCGCAACGTCGTCGACAAACAACGCGGCTACGTCACCAGCTGACACCCACCCGGGCGCACACCAGGGAGACGCCATGGCCAACACCCAGCCCGCCGAGCTGCCCGCCACCGAGCTGCTGGCCGCCTACGCCGCCGGAACCCTCTCGCCCGTCGAAGCCTGCGAAGCCGCCCTGCAACGCATCAACGACCACGACGCGGCCGTCAACGCCTACTGCCTCATCGACCCCGACACCGCGCTGCAGGCCGCCCGCGAATCCGAGAACCGCTGGCACCACGGCCAACCCATCGGCCGCCTCGACGGAGTCCCCACCTCCGTCAAGGACATCTTCCTCACCCGCGGCTGGCCCACCCTGCGCGGCTCCCGCACCGTCGACGCCGCAGGCCCCTGGACCGAAGACGCCCCCGCCGTGCGCAACCTCCGCCGCGAAAACCCAGTCCTGCTCGGCAAAACCACCATGCCCGAACTCGCCTGGAAAGCCGTCACCGACAGCCCCCGCCACGGCACCACCCGCAACCCCTGGAACACCACCCTCACCGCAGGAGGCTCCTCCGGCGGAGCAGCAGCAGCCGTCGCCACCGGCATGGGCCCCCTCGCACTGGGCACCGACGGCGGCGGATCCGTGCGCATCCCCGCCGCCTTCTGCGGCATCGCCACCATCAAACCCACCTACGGACGCATCCCCCTCTACCCCGCCAGCCCCTTCGGCACCCTCTCCCACGCCGGCCCGATGACCACCACCATCACCGACGCCGCCCTCATGCTCGACGTCCTCGCCCAACCCGACACCCGCGACTGGTCAGCACTACCCCCACCCGCCGACTCCTACATCGACCACCTCGGCGGCGGAGTCGCCGGCCTGCGCATCGCCGTGAGCACCGACCTCGGCTTCACCACCCGCGTCGACCCCCAGATCACCCACGCCATCACCCGAGCCGCCCGCACCTTCAGCGAGCTCGGCGCCCACGTCGACCAAGCCGACCCCGACATCACCGACCCCATCGAGGACTTCCACGTGCTCTGGTTCGCCGGCGCCGCCAAAGCCACCGAACACCTCACCGACACCCAGCGCGAACTCCTCGACCCCGGCCTCGCCGACATCTGCCGCCAAGGCCTCACCTACACCGCCCAGGACTACCTCGAAGCCACCAACACCCGCATGACCCTCGGCCAGCGCATGGGCGCCTTCCACCAGACCTACGACCTGCTGCTGACCCCCACCGTCGGCATCCCGCCCTTCCAGGCAGACCGCGGCGAATCACCCACCGAAGGCGACCGCTGGACCACCTGGACGCCCTTCACCTACCCCTTCAACATGACCCAGCAACCCGCCGCCAGCATCCCCTGCGGCCACACCGACGACGGCCTGCCCATCGGCCTGCAGATCATCGCCCCACGCCACAACGACGCCCTCGTCCTGCGCGCCGCCCACGCCTACGAACAGGCCAACCCCTGGACGCGCACCACCACACCCCGCCAGCACTGACCGGCGCTCACTCCCACGCCGACATCACGTGCTTGATGCGCGTGTAGTCCTCCAAGCCGTGCGACCCGAAATCCCGCGCCGACGCCGAATGCTTGAAACCCGAATGCGGCATCTCCGCCACCAGGCAATCGTGCGCGTTGATCCACACCGTGCCCGCCTGCAACCCCCGCGACAACCGCATCGCACGACCGTGATCCCGCGTCCACACGCTCGCCGTCAACCCGTACCGCACCCCGTTGGCCAACCGCACCGCCTCCGCCTCATCGGCGAACGACTGCACCGCCACCACCGGCCCCAACACCTCGTGCTGCACCAGCTCGTCGTCCTGCTCCACACCCGCCACCACCGTGGCCTCCAAGAAGAAACCCCGCTCACCACGACGCCGCCCCCCGGCCACCACGCGCGCACGCTCCGGCAACCGCTCCAACCGCTCCAGCACCAACTCCAACTGACCCGCGCTGTTGAGCGGACCGAACGCCGCATCCGCGTCCTGCGGAGGACCAGGCCGCAACCAGCCCGCCCACTCCACCAACCGCCCCACGAACTCCTCCCGCACCTCCGCGGCCACCAGCACCCTGCTCGCCGCAGTGCAGCTCTGACCCGCGTTGCCGAACGCCGCCACCGCGATCCGCTCCGCCGCCCGATCCAGATCCGCATCCGCGAACACCACCGCAGGCGCCTTACCGCCCAACTGCAGATGCGCCCGCTTCAAATCCGCCGCAGCCGAACCCGCGACCTCCATCCCCGACCGCACCGTCCCGGTGATCGAGAACATCCCCGGCACCTCGTGCGCCACCATCGCCCGACCGCTGTCACGATCACCGCACACCACGTTGAGCACACCCGGCGGCAAGAACTCCCCCGCCAACTCACCCAACAACACCGCGCTCACCGGCGTCGTCTCCGCAGGCTTGAGCACCACCGCGTTGCCCGCCGCCACCGCAGGCCCCACCTTCGCCGCCGCCTGCAACAGCGGATGCGTCCACGACGTCACCGCCGCGCACACCCCGATCGGCTCCCGACGCGTGAACGACGTGTGCCCCGGCAGGTACTCACCACCCGCCGCCGCACCCTCCACCCGCGCAGCCCCGGCGTAGAAGCGCAGCAGATCCACCGCCATCGGCAACTCCTGCGACCGCACCACCTCGAACGGCTTGCCCGTGTTGCGGCACTCCGCCAACACCAGCTGCTCGCTGCGCTCCTCCACCGCATCGGCGATGCCCAGCAACGCCTCCTGCCGCCGCCGCGGCGTGACCTGCGACCAGGACTCGAACGCCTCCGCCGCCACCGGCATCACCGCATCGACATCCACCCACCGGGTCAACGGCGCCGTCGCGTACTGCTCACCGGTGCTGGGATCCAGGACCGGCAACGTCGCACCATCAGCCGCCACCGCGGACTTGCCACCCACGAGGTTGCGCAGTTCCCACGCCGTCACGCCACACGCCTCCGTAACCGAAGCCGACCGCCGCTGGCCGGCCACCCACCGAGGCTAACGCCACCAGCTCACGTCAGGGAGCGGTCCCGCAACCACCACTGCGACGCCGAACCGACCACCAGCAGCGCCAGCACCGGAGCGAACGCCCACCGGTAACCCACCGCCGGATCCAGACCCGACACCAGCTCCAGCACACCGCCCACCAGCAGCTGGATCAGCACCGCAGCGCTGAAACCACCCATGTTCACCACACCCGTGGCAGTGCCCGACCGGTGCTCGGCGTTGGCCGTGCGCGCACCGTCGAAGGCCAGCATCGCCGCACCACCGGACACACCGACGGCCAGCAACGCCACCACCAGCACCGGCGTCGGCAGAACACCCGGCCAGCCGACCATCACCGCCCACACGACGACCACCACCAACGACAACCCGAAGGTGTAGCGCTCACGACGGCGCGGCCGCCCCGACACGTACTGGCCGGCGAACCACGTGCCCACGACGAAGCCGAGCACGCTCAGCAGCAGCAGGGATCCGACCTCCGACTGGCCGTGCCCCTGCGCCGAGCTCAGCCACGGACCGCCCCACAACGTGGTGATCGCGACGAACTGGGCCATCAGCACGAAGTGCGTCCAGAACGAGTGCTGGGTGCCGCGCTGCGCGACGACCACCCGCAAGCTGTGGCGGATCCGCTCGGACACCGGCTCCGGATCCTCCGCGCGATCGTGCCCGGCAACCGCACGATCGCGGATGATCAACGCGGCGGCCAGGCCCAGCGCGGCGGTCAGCGCCGCAGCACCCAGGAACGTCGGCACCCACCCCAGCGAGTGCAGCGACAGGCTCAGCGGCAGCGTCGAGACGATCTGCCCGAGACCGCCCGCCAGCCCGGTCAGCGCGGCGACCTTGCCGTAGCGGTGCGGCGGGAACCAGTGCGCGGCCAGCCTCAGCACGTTGGTGAACATGAAGGCGTCGCCGAACCCGATCAGCATCCGCCCGGCGATCCCGCCGACGATCGACCCGCTCAGCGCGAACACCGCAGAGCCGAGCGCCAGAGCGACCATGCCGCCGGTGATGACCTTGCGGGGGCCGAGGCGGTCGGCCAGCAGACCCGCCGGGATCTGCAGCACCAGGTACACGCCCAGCTGCAGCGCGGAGAACAGCGCCAGCACGCCCGGCCCGGAGTCGAAGCGCTGCAGCGCCTCCGGTGCGGCCACGCCCAGGCCGGCCCGGTGAAACAGCGCAGCGCAGTAGCAGAGCGCTCCCACACCCCAGATCAGCCAGGCCGTGCGCGTGCCGGCCCCTCGCTGCTGGGCACCCGCTTGCGGCGGTGGCGCTTCGACCGTCGTGGACACCGTGCGACCCCTCCCTGGAAAAGACTTGTATCCATCATAGATACAAGAGGGGTGGAAGTAGGATGCTCACGTGTCGAGCGCAACAACATCCGAAACGCCGGCAGCCGACCGCGCGTACCAGCACGTCAAGACCGGACTCCTCGACGGCAGCTTCCCCGACGGCGAGCTGCTCAGCGAAGGAGAGGTGGCCGGCGCCCTGCAGATGTCGCGCACACCCGTCCGCGAGGCCTTCCTGCGCCTGCAATCGGAGGGATTCCTCAAGCTCTACCCCAAGCGCGGCGCCCTCGTCGTCCCGGTCACCGCGAACGAGGCCCGCGCGCTGATCGAGGCCCGGTTGGCATTGGAGAGCTTCGCCATCGACAAGCTCGCCATCGAAGGCCCCGAAGCGATGTCGGACATCGGCCGCCGACTGGCCGAACACCCCGCCTGCGACGGCACCGAGCTCAGCGATGCCGAGATGCACGTGGCCGACCGCGCCTTCCACGCCACCTTGGTCGACGCCGCGGCCAACCCCGTGGTCACCGACCTCTACAACACCCTGCGCGACAAGCAGATGCGCATCACCTCCACGGCCCGCACCCACTCCCACCGCGATCGCATCACCCACCAGCACGCCGAACTCGCCGGCACCCTCGCCGCCGGCGACGCCGCGGCCACCAAGGAACTGCTCCGCGAGCACCTGCTGGGAACCGTCCGGGCACTGGGCATCTCCGGAGGCCCCTACCTCGACCCCACCGACACCTGAGCCGAGCTCTCCTGTCGGGGCGGCTTTTGAGGCACGGGGCGTGCTTGATCTTGGCTGCGGAGCATTAATTTCATTCTGCACTGAAGTTACAGATGCAATAATGTAGAGCGGACGTGCTGATCAGACAGCATTCTTCGTTCATGGACAACACCGAGCGCCGATCGGCCGTGGTCGTCGCCGACACCAGCGGCCGGATCGCCCACTTCAACCAAGACGCAGAACTGCTTTTCGGGCACACCGCGGACGACGCGCTCGGTGCCTCGCTCGACCTGATCGTGCCCCCGGAGCACCAGCAAGCTCACTGGGAGGGCTTCCACCGCGCGATGCGGACCGCCCGAGCCAAGCTCGAAGGCACCGCCGCCCACCTGCCGGTCGTCTGCGCCGACGGCGAGATCAGGGTCTTCCCCGGCGTTTTCAGCGTCCTGCGCGACCCCTTCGGCAACGCCATCGGCGCGGTCGCCACCTACGCGCCATCACACCAGGACGCGCAGCCGTTCACACCCATCACCGCACCCGCCCAACAAGTGCGTCCCGGCGCCGGATAGCCGGCACCGGGACGCGAACAACGGCGAATCAGGCCTGTTCCGGCGGCTGCGACACGTTCGCAGGCGGAACCTCCTTGCGCGCCACCGCCTCCGCGGCGCGCACCGCTTCGGCGACCTCGGGGTTGGTGGTGGTGTCGAACCACGCCTGCACGGACTCCTCCACCGCCTCGGCCGGCGGAGCTTCGGTCGTGTCCTCCGAGGGTTCGTAGCGGAACACGCCGTCGGCGCCCGGTTCGCCGAGCATCTTCGCGAAGCCCTCCAGGGACTTGCCGAAGTCGCTGGGCACCACCCACACCTTGTTGGCGTCGCCCTGGGCCATCTGCGGCAACGTCTGCAGGTACTGGTAGGCCAGCAGCTCCGGCGTCGGCTTGGAGCGCTTGACCGCCGCGAAGACCTTCTCGATGGCCTTGGCCTGCCCCTGCGACTGCAGGTACTGGCTGGCCCGCTCACCCTGCGCCCGCAGGATGCTGGACTGCCGGTCGGCCTCGGCGGCCAGGATCGCGGCCTGCTTCTCGCCTTCCGCCGCCAGGATCGCCGACTGCTTCTGCCCCTCGGCCGTCTTGATCGACGACTCCCGCGTGCCCTCCGCGTTGAGGATCATCGCGCGCTTCTCCCGGTCGGCGCGCATCTGCTTCTCCATCGAGTCCTTGATCGACGGCGGCGGGTCGATCGCCTTGAGCTCCACCCGGGCGACCCGGATGCCCCACCGGCCGGTCTCGGTGTCCAGAACCCCGCGCAGCTGCGTGTTGATCGCGTCCCGCGAGGTCAGCGTCTCCTCCAGGCTCATCGCACCGACCACGTTGCGCAGCGTCGTGGTGGTCAGCTGCTCGACGGCCACGATGTAGTTGGAAATCTCGTAGACCGCCGCCCGCGCATCGGTGACCTGGAAGTACACCACGGTGTCGATCGACACCGTCAAGTTGTCCTGGGTGATCACCGGCTGCGGCGGGAACGACACGACCTGCTCCCGCAGGTCGATGCGCGCCCGCACCTTGTCGAAGAACGGCACCAGCATGTTCAGGCCCGGCTGCGCCACCGTCCGGAAGCGGCCCAACCGCTCGACCACCGCCGACTGCGCCTGCGGCACCACCATCACGGCCTTCACCACGACGATGAGCACCAGCAGCACCACGACCACGAGCGCGATCAGTTCAGGCATCCCCACAAAGCCTCATCTCCCTCAGGGCTCGGCCCACACCACCGCAGTGGCGCCCGCGATCTCCATGACGGTGACCGTGCGACCGACCTCGATTACCTGGGTGTCGTCCAGCGACCTCGCCGACCACAGCTGGCCCTCGATGCTGACCCGGCCACCCTGCCCATCCACTGTGGACTCCACCCGCGCCTGCTTGCCCACGAGCGCGTCCACGTTCGTCTTGAGCTCCCGCTGCTCGGTCATCCGCCGCTTCAACGCCGGCCGAGCCATCAGCACCAGCCCCAGCGCCAGCACCGCGAACACCGCGACGTCCACGCCCAGGGGCATCCCGAGCGCCGAGCTACCGGCGGCCCCCAGAGCCGCGGCACCGACCATGACCAGCACGAAATCGCCGGAGAGCACCTCGGCGCCGATCAGCAGCACCCCGGCGATCAGCCACAGCAGCGCAGGAGTCATGTCCCCATCGTGGCACGCCCGCCCCAGGTATTCCCGGCATTCGCGGCCACGTGATCAAGGCGTGACCGCCTCACTCCGGGACGGTCACGAAATCGATCAGCTGCTCGACCGCCGACAGCAGCGGCGCCTCGACGTCCCGGAAGCTGGTGGCCCCGGCCAGCACGCGCCGCCAGCCCTCCGCCGGCTCGCCCCAACCCAGGCGGGAGCACACCCCCTGCTTCCAGTCCTGCCCGCGCGGCACCGTCGGCCACTCCCGGATCCCCACCGCGGCGGGCTTCACCGCTTCCCACACGTCCACGTAGGGATGGCCGGTGATCATGACGTGCTCGTCGGAGATGCCCTCGACGAGGCGGGACTCCTTGCTACCGGGCACCAGGTGGTCGACCAGCACGCCGACCCGCCTGCCCGGCTCCGGCCCGAACTCCGCCAGCAGACCCGGCAGATCGTCCACGCCGTGCAACGGCTCCACGACCACGCCTTCCACCCGCAGGTCATGACCCCAGATCCGCTCCACCAGCTCCGCGTCGTGCAGGCCCTCGACCCAGATCCGGCTCCCCCGGGCCGTGCGGGCCCGCAAGCCCTCGACCCTCACCGAACCCGAGGCCGACTGCCTCGGCGCCGCCTCCGGCACCGCGGCGGTCGGAACCAGCGTCGCGGGCTTGCCCTCGTGCAGGAACGCCGCCGGGCGCATCGGGAACAGCCGCTGCTTGCCGTGCCGGTCCTCCAGCACGACGTTGCCCTTCTCCACCCTCAGCACCGCACCGCAGAAACCGCTGGCCGCGTCCTCCACCACCAGACCCGGTTCAGCGGGGACCTCGGGCACCTTCTTGCGCCGCGAGCCCGAGAGGATGTCCCGTCCATAATCAACCGACCGCACGATCAACACCGTAATCCGATCGTGGCGGCTGAGGGCGCCGCCACGCCGGACGATCACCGCGCACCCGACTCATGGGCGGCGTCACACCCCACCTCCCCCCGGACGCGGCAACGGTTTTCGATCCGTACCCTCTAGCGACGTGCCATGCCCAAGCGCCACTCTGATTGTCTGGTCGTCCGCCTGGCTGCACGGTGCTGCCGCCTCCGACGACGTGCTCGATGCCGTGCAGACCTGGGGCGAGGTGCAGGAGTTCCGCGCTGCCGACGACGAGCTCGCCGCACGCCTGGACCTGCCCGGCCCCCACGACGCGCCCGCCGGCCCCGCCCTGCTGCTCGCAGCCCTGCGCAAGGCCGGTGTCTCCACCGGCGAACTGGCGCTGCCCGTGCCGGGCGACGTCCGCGGACTCGGCGGAGCCACCGCCTTCTCGAAGCTCGCGATGCGCGTCGGTGAAGCAGCCGTGCTGCCCGAAGCCGAACTGGGCCTGGTGCCCGAGCGCATCGCCGACGGCGTCCGGCGCTGGACCGTGTTCGACACCGGCGAGATGCCGCCCGCCGAGCACATGCCCATCGGCGAAGCCGAACACGGCATGGCCTCCGCGATGCGCGAAGCCGCCACCGTCCTCATCGACCTCGGCGTCGCCAAGCAGCGCCCCGGCGTGCGCGAGGAGATCGCCCGGACCATCGCCGACAAACCCGCCCCGGACTGGCCGGAGACCATCCCCCAGCGCACGCTGCGCATCCTGCAGCGGGCCACCGAGGTCGAAGCGATCCTGTGGGTGGCCACCGACGACTCCCCCGGCGGCGCGCTGTCGGCCTCGGCCATCCGCGCCCGCACCGACGCGCTGCGGCCCCTCTTCGACGCCGTGCGCGCCGCCCGCCGCGCCTCGATCGCCGAGATGGTGCGCGTCCTGGCCGACCAGGCCACCAGCTCCTGACCCACGTGAGGAGTGGGGCGTTCCCGGCTCGGGAACGCCCCCTCCTCACGTGGCGCGGTTCAGCAGCAGCCCGGAGCGCAGAGCCGGCCGTTGGCCGTCGAACCCGCGGCCAGCATCTCCGAGAGCTTGCACACCGGAGCGTCCTCCGTGTGCTCCGCGATCAGCTCCACGATCATCTTCGCGAACCGCGGATCGGTGCCCGCCGTGGCCGCGCGGGCGAAGCCCATCCCCATCTCGGCGGCCGCTTCCTCGGCCTCGTTGTCCAGGTCCCAGATCACCTCGAGGTGGTCGGAGACGAAACCGATCGGGCTGACCACCACCGATCCCACGCCCTTGGCGTGCAGGTCCTCCAGGTGATCGCAGACGTCCGGCTCCAGCCACGGCACCTGCGGCGGCCCCGAACGCGACTGCCACACCACGTCGTAGGCGTCCACGCCCACCCGCTCGGCCACCAGCCGGGAGGCCTCGGCCACCTGACGCGAGTACCAGCGCGGCAGACCGTCGGCACCCGGCTGCTCGTCGGCGCGCAACGGGATGGAGTGGGCGGTGAACACCAGCCGCGGCTGCTCGTCGCGCTGCCCCAAACGCTCGTAGGCCGCGCGCACCGCGTCGGCGTTGGCCTCGACGAACAGCGGGTGGTCGAAGAACTGCCGGAGCTTCACCAGCTCCGGGGCCCGCTGCCCGACCGACTCCCGCGCCCGCGCGATGTCCTCGTGGTACTGCTTGCAGCCCGAGTACCCGCCCCACGCCGAGGTGGCGAACACCAGCGCCCGCTCGACCCCGTCCTCGGCCATCTGCGCGACGGTGTCCTCGATCATCGGGTGCCAGTTGCGGTTGCCGAAGTAGACCGGCAGATCCCGGCCCTGCGCCGCCAGCTCGGCGCGCAGCGCGGCCATGATGTCCTGGTTCAACCGGTTGATCGGCGACACCCCGCCGAAGTGCAGGTAGTGCTCGGCCACCTCGTCGAGGCGCTCCGGCGGCACTCCCCTGCCCCGAGTCACGTTCTCCAGGAACGGCCGCACTTCCTCCGGGCCCTCCGGCCCCCCGAATGACAAGAACAGCAACGCGTCAAAGCTCACCGCGCCATCATCGCGCCGCGCGAACACCACCGCGCAACCGGGGCGCACGCGATGTGAACCCACTCGCGGTCCCCGATCCCCGACATCTCCCGGTTCTAGTCAAAACCGAGCCATGATCATGTCCAAAATGTCGGCTCAGTTTGGACTAAAACCGGGAAGTGCCTCCGCGGACGACGAACGGGGTGGCGGTTCCCAGCGGAACCACCACCCCGTCGCAGCGCCTTCGCCGGGATCAGATCCCGAGCGAGTGGACACCGCCGTCGACCATGATCATCGAGCCGGTCGTCGCGGGCAGCCAATCCGACAGCACCGCGCAGATCGACTTCGCCACCGGCGTCGGGTCGTTGACGTCCCAGCCCAGCGGAGCCCGGTCGCCCCAGCCCGCCTCCAGCTCGGAGAAGCCCGGGATGGACTTGGCCGCCATCGTGCGCACCGGCCCCGCCGACACCAGGTTCACCCGGACGCCCTTCGGCCCCAGCTCGCGCGCCAGGTACCGCGACGTCGACTCCAGCGCCGCCTTCGCCACGCCCATCCAGTTGTAGGCCGGCCACGCCACGCGGGCGTCGAAGTCCATGCCCACGATCGAGCCGCCCTCGCCCATCAGCGGCAGCACCGCGGTGCTCAACGACTTCAACGAGTACGCCGAGATCTCCACCCCGGTGGCCACGTCCTCCCACGGCGCGTCCAGGAACGGCTCGCCCAGGCACGACGGCGGCGCGTAGCCGATCGAGTGCAGCACCCCGTCCAGGCCGCTCACGTGCTGGCGCACCCGCTCCGGCAAGGTCTCCAGGTGCTCGGCGTTGGTGACGTCCAGCTCCAGCACCGGCGCCGGCTTCGGGAGCCGGTTGGCGATCCGCTCCACCAGGCTCAACCGGCCGAAACCGGTCAGCACCACCTCAGCGCCCTGCTCCTGCGCGGCCTTGGCCGCGTGGAACGCGATCGACGCGTCGGTGATCACCCCGGTGACCAGGATCCGCTTGCCTTCGAGCAATCCGCTCACGAGAAAACCCCTTCGAAATCACATGCCGGGCGCCTGCGCACCCGTGGTCACCGGCACCAGCGCCGTGCCGGAACGTCCTCGTACCCGCAGCAGGGCCGTCAGTGACCCATCCCAAGACCGCCGTCGACCGGGATCACCGCACCGGTGATGTAACCGGCCTCGTCGGAGGCCAACCAGCGCACCGCGCCCGCGACCTCCTCCGGGTCGGCCATCCGCGACAGCGGGACCTGGGCGAGGATCTCCTTCTTGCGCTCCTCGGACAGCTCCTCGGTCATGTCCGTGGCGACGTAACCCGGCGCCACCACGTTCGCGGTGATCTTGCGCGAACCGAGCTCCCGGGCGATCGAGCGGGACATGCCCACCAGACCCGCCTTGCTCGCCGCGTAGTTGACCTGACCAGGCCCACCGGACAGACCCACCACCGAGGAGATGAAGATCATCCGGCCCCACCGGTTGCGCAGCATGCTGCTGGCCGCGCGCTTGGCCACCCGGTAGGAACCCGCCAGGTTCGCGTCGATGACCCGACCGAACTGCTCCTCGCTCATCCGCAGCAGCAGCGTGTCGTCGGTGATGCCGGCGTTGGCCACCAGCACCTCCACCCGCCCGTGCGCGTCCTCCACCTCGTCGAAGGCCGCAGCGACCTGGTCCGGATCGGTGACGTCGCACTGCACGCCGAACAAGCCCTCAGGCGCACCCGATCCGCGGTGCGTGACCGCGACCTTGTCCCCGGCGGCCTCGAACGCCCTCGCGATCGCCAGGCCGATGCCGCGGTTACCGCCGGTCACCAGTACGGACCGTGCCACTGTGGATCTCCCATCGAACACGTCAAGATTCGTTTCAGCCGCGACATTATCCGCTCGGCGAGCACCACCGCTCATCGACTCCGCACATAAAAAGTGCCCCATTCTGGTGGCGTGCCTACACACCGAGGCACCCCGTGCACGCCGGACCGGCCCCACGGCCAGTACCGTGGCCCACCACGCTCGCGGTGATCACCACGAGCGTGGTGCACCCAACACGTACCTGGGGGAATGCGCGGTCCCGCGGCCGACGTTGCCCGAATACTGCCCACCACTGCGAAGAGGTATCCCATGGCCACGGTGGAACTGACCAAGGACAACTTCGACGAGGTCGTCGGCGACGACAAGTTCGTCATCATCGACTTCTGGGCCTCCTGGTGCGGCCCGTGCAAGCAGTTCGCGCCGGTCTTCGAGAAGGGCTCGGAAACCCACGACGACATCGTCTTCGCCAAGGTCGACACCGAAGACCAGCCCGAGCTCGCCGCCGCCTTCGACGTCCAGTCGATCCCGACGCTGGCGATCATCCGGGACAAGGTCCTGGTCTTCCAGCAGCCGGGCGCCCTGCCCGAGAACGTCTTCGAAGACCTCGTGGGCCAGGCCCGCGGGCTCGACATGGACGAGGTGAAGAAGGACGCGGAGGCGGAGGCGGAGTGATCCGCCGGTGCCGGGCCCGCGGGCCCGGCACCGCCCTCCGTCAGAACCCGCCCTCGGCCGACTCCCCGGCCGCCGCGTGCAACACCCCCGGCAACGAGCTGATCTCCTCGACCAGCGCCGCCACCGGGCTCTTCCCGCGCAGCCGCAGCGCCACCACCGCCGTGCGCTGCTCGTCGTCGGAATCCTCACGCTCGACCTGCAGGTCCAGCAGCGTCCACCCACGACTCGTGCACATCGTCAGCACGTTGCGCAGCACCCCGTACCCGTCCAGGTAGCCGACCCGCATCACCTGCGGCTCCCGCAACCCCGGCCGGGCGAACCGCAGCAGGTACGGAAACCCGATCGCCACCAGGAAGTGCACGCCCGTCGTCGCGGCCGCCAGCAGCACCAGTCCCCCGCCGCAGGCCATCCCCACGGCGGCCACCAGCCACACCGACGCCGCCGTGGTCAGACCCCGCACGGCGTCCCGCCGCACGAAGATCAGGCCACCGCCGATGAACCCGATGCCCGAGACGATCTGCGCCGCCACCCGCGACGGGTCCAGCGACACCCGGTCGAACACCAGCAGATCGCCGAAGGCGTACTTGGACACCAGCATGAACAGACCCGCGCCCACCCCGACCAGCGCGTGGGTGCGCAGCCCGGCGCTCTTGGCGCGAATCTCCCGCTCCAGACCGATGAGGCTGGAGAACAGCAGCGCCGTCCCCAGCTCCACCAGCAGCGGTAACTCGTCGAGCCCCGTCACCACAGCATCAGCAGGCATCCCAGCAAACTAACACCGCCACAGGCGGCCCGCGGCTACGCGCGACGCGGCCGCCGGGCCAGGTACACCACCGCGGGCGGCAGGTTGCGCCACACCGTCCGGCTGACCACCGTCTCCTCGAAGGTCGCCTTCAGATCCGCGTGCTGCCTGCGCGCCGGCGGCGCCCACCGGGTCCAGGTGTAGGCGAACTGCGTGAAGACGCCGTCCGGAGCCATCGAACCCGCCAGCAGCTCCACCAGCGGCACACCGCCCACTGACGCGTGCGCCACCCACGGCAGCCCGCTGACCACGACATCGGCCTCGCCCAGGCCGCGCTCGGCCAGCAGATCCGGAACGCTGCGCGCGTCACCGCACACCGACTCCACCCCGGGGAACCGGCGACCCAGATCCGCCGCCCACCCCTCGTTGAGCTCCACCGCCAGGTGCATCCCGCGACCGCCCAGGCTCCGCTGGATCACCTCGGTGAACGCCCCCGTGCCCGGCCCCAGCTCCACCACCACCGGATCACCGGTCAGCGGGATCGGGGCCACCATCTGCTCCGCCAGGGCCCGCGAACTCGGGCCCACGGCGGCGGTCGTGGTCGGCGACTTGACGAATTCCCACAAGAAACGAGCTGCCGTGCTCAAGGCGACGCTGCTCCCGTCGTCGTAGGGACGGGCGCGCCCGCCCTCAAGGCAGTCTTCGACCGGCGAACAGGGAGATCCCGGCCGCGATGATCGCGCAGAGAGTACCCAGCACCAGCCACGACTTGCTGGCGTCTGTGTGCTTGGTCTCGTAGCCGATCTGCTCGCCGAGGGTCTCGTAGACCTCGCGCAGCTGTTCAGCGCTGGAAGCCTTGTGGAACTCACCGCCGGACAGGCGCGCGATCTCCTGCATCGCGTCGTCGTCGACCTCGACCCACTCCTGCTCGCCCTCGATCTCGATCGAGCCGTGCTTGGTGCCGAAGGAGATCGTCGAGATCGGCACGCCCGACTTCTTCGCCTCGCCGGCCTTCGTATAAGCGCCGCGGGGCGCGTCCATCTCGCGCGGAATGGTCTGCCCGCCATCGGCCATCAGCACGATCCGCGCCGGAGGCGCACCGGCCGGACCGCCGACCATCTTGCCGAACGAGTCGATGGCCTGCATCGACGCGTTGATGCCGTCGCCCGTCGCGGTCGCCTCGGCCAGCTTCAGGGTGTCGATCGCCTGCTTGACGCTGGACCGATCGGTGGTCGGCATGACCAGCACCGTCGCCGTCCCGGCGAAGGACACCAGACCGAGGTTGATGCCCGGCGTCAGCTTGTCGGCGAACTCCTTGGCCGCGACCTTCGCCGCCTCCAACCGGTTCGGCTCGACGTCGGTGGCCTTCATCGACAGCGACACGTCCACGGTCAGCATGACCGTGGCCCGGTTGCGCGGGATCCGCTGCTCCGCGGTCGGACCCGACAACGCCACCGTCAGGAAGATCAGCGCCACCCCAAGCAGCGCCGGCGGCACGTGCTTCCACCAGCCCTGCTTGCTGGAGGCGACCCGGTCCAGCACCTCCAGGTTGGAGAACTTCAGCGTGTCCCGCCGCCCGCGGCGCATCGCCCACACGTACCCGGCGACCAGACCGGCGACGAGGAACAGCAGCAGGAACCACCACGGCGTGGTGAACCCGGTCAGACTCAACATCACCCAGCTCCTCCGCCGGACCAACCGCGCTTGCGGGCCATCACGAACCGCACGACATCGGCGATCCAGTCGGAATCGGTGCGCAGCACCAGGTGAGCGCACCCGGCCCTGCGCAGGACCCTCGCCACGTCCTCCCGGTGCGCGGCCGCCGCAGCGGCGAACTCCTTGCGCAGCACCGGAGTCGTGTGCACCTCGCGGCGCTTGCCCGTCTCCGGGTCGGACAGCAGGACCGTGCCCACGTCGGGCAGCTCCACGTCCCGCGGGTCGATCACCTCGATCGCCAGCAGCGAGTGCCGGGCGCCGAGTCCGCGCAGTGCGCGCTGCCACTCGGTGCCGCCGAGGAAGTCGGAGACAACCACGGCCAGCCCCCTGCGGCGCGGCGGGCGCCGCAGGGATTCCAGCAGCCCCGGGAGATCACCGCGGGTTCCCTCCGGGGCCCGCGGGGTCTCGGCGACCTTCTTCAGCAACGCCCGCGCGTAGGCGGCACCACCGCGCGCGGGCAGCCGGTGCTGCCCGGTCCCGTTGTCCACCACAGCGCCGATCCGGTTGCCACCACCGCTGGTCAAGAACATCACCGCGGCGAGCGCGGCGACCGCCAGCTCCCGCTTGTCGCAGGCGGCCGTGCCGAAGTCGAGGCTCGGCGAGAGGTCCATCGCCACCCACGTCTCCAACTCGCGGTCGGCGACCGTCTGCCGGATGTGCGGCTCGGCCATGCGCGCGGTGACCGCCCAGTCCATCCGCCGCACGTCGTCGCCGGGCTGGTAGCTGCGGGCCTCCCCCGGTTCGCTGCCCGGTCCGGGCACCAGACCGAGGTGGTTGCCCTGCAGGAGACCGTCGAGCCGCCCGCGAACGGTGAGTTCGAGGGCGCGCAGCGCGACCTCCATGCGCCCGGTCTCCAGGGCCGGTGGTGCCCAGGCCGGGCGGTCACCGCCGGAGTCCGCGGGTACCGCCACGTCTGCCCCTCCCCTCACTGGTGCGGTGGCATCGGCGGCTGGCCGTAGCCGGGCTGCCCGGCGGGACCGACCGGCGCCGGCTGCTGCGGACCGCCCTGCGGACGAGCGGAGACCTGCGGCAGCGGAACCGTCTGCAGCACCCGGGCCACGATGTGCTCGACCGGGATGCCGTCGGCGAGCGCGTCGTAGGACAGCACCAGCCGGTGGCGCAGCACGTCCGGCACGACGTCGACCACGTCCTGCGGCAGCACGTAGTCGCGGCCGCGCACCAGCGCCAGGGCGCGGGCGGCGGCGATGATCCCGAGGCTGGCTCGCGGGGAGGCGCCGTAGGAGACCCAGCCCGCGATGTCGGCCAGCCCGTGATCGTTGGGCATCCGGGTGGCCACCACGAGCCGCACCACGTAGTCGACCAGCGCGTGGTGCACGAACACGCCCGCGGCGACGTCCTGCAGCCGGATCAGCTCCTCGGGGCTGAGTACCCCGTTGGGCTCGGGCGGGGCCACGCCCATCCGGTAGATGATCTCGCGCTCCTCCTCCGCGGTCGGGTATTCGACCGGGAGCTTGAACAGGAAGCGGTCGCGCTGGGCTTCCGGCAGCGGGTAGACGCCCTCGTTCTCGATGGGGTTCTGGGTGGCCAGCACCAGGAACGGCGCGGGCATCGGGAAGCTCTGCCCGCCGATGGACACGTGCCGCTCGGCCATGACCTCCAGCAGCGCCGACTGCACCTTGGCGGGCGCGCGGTTGATCTCGTCGGCGAGCACGAAGTTCGCCAGCACGGGGCCGAGCTCGACGTCGAAGCGCTCGCTGCCCTGCCGGTAGATGCGGGTACCGAGGATGTCGGCCGGCACCAGGTCCGGGGTGAACTGCAGGCGGGAGAACGAGCCGCCGACCACGCGGGCGAAGGTCTCCACCGCGAGGGTCTTGGCGACACCGGGCACGCCTTCGAGCAGGATGTGCCCCTTGGCCAGCAGACCGGTCAGCATCCGCTCGACCAGGCGGTCCTGGCCGACGATGACGCGCTTGACTTCGAAGACGGTGCGCTCGAGCAGCTGCGCGTCGCGCGCCGGGGTGCTCGACGCTCCCGCCTGACCTGCTGGACGCGCCGCAGCGGCTCCGGCGCCCCCGCTCTCACCGTTGCCAGCCTCGGTCACTTCTCCCAGCCTCCTCGTCGATGCGGCCGCTTCCGGCCGATCAAGATCCTGGCACGCCGCTGACTCCCCGCGCACGAGGGGGCGCATCGAACCCCACCCAACCTCATCACCGGTATGACCGCTGTGAAGCCGAACCGCTTTCGTTCTCCGGGCTGGTCGTGAGGCCTGGCCGAACGGCATTAATTTCAGTTAACACTGAAGTCATAGATGTTATTAAGTATTTAGCCGACGCGCCTGTCCGACGGGGCTCCGGGGACGATCTCAGGATTCCGGCGTGCGCGCTCTGCGCAGGTCCCCCGGCGTGTCCACATCGGACACCTCAGGTGTGGTGGCGGGAATCCGCAGCGGGTCCAGCGGCGCGAAGAGCGCCCGCACCGGGCGGCTCCGGACTTCCGATGGCATCGAATCCCGCAGCGCCCGCACCCGCCAGAGGCCGATCAGCCATTGCGCCCTGCCACCGGGATCAGCCAGCACCGCTCCCCCGGCCGTCGGCTGATCGGTCAGCGCGGCCCGCAGGCGCACGAGGGTGCCCGGGGTGAGGTGGGGGTGATCGGCGGCCAGGACCGCCACGAGCCCGCCGGTGTCGCCGATGAGGCGCAGTCCGGCGTCGACCGCCGCGAGCGGCCCTCCCCCGGCCGGCTCCTCAGCGGTCCAGCGGACGGGCGTGGCCGTCGGCCGCTCAGGACCGACCACCACGACGGGATCCGCTCCGGCCACGGCGTCGATCGTGCGGTCCAGCAGCGTCCGGCCGCCCACCGGCAGCATCACCTTGTCCACGCCGCCGAGCCGCCGCGCTCCACCCCCGGCCAGCAGCACCGCCGCGAAATCCGCCACGTCGCCATGCTTGCAGCCCGCGAAAGGCCCCGACCAGCCGGGCCGTCAGAGCGGGCGCACCGCGTAGGGGTAGATGCCGCCGTAGCGAACGGGCGCCACGCGCACCCGCGAACCCGAGTACGGCGCCTCGACCATCTTCCCGTTGCCCAGGTAGAGCGCGACGTGGTGGATGGAGCCGCCGTCGTTCCAGAACAGCATGTCGCCGCGCTGCATCTGCGACAGCGGGACCCGCTTGCCCGACTGCGCCTGGTAGCCGCTGTAGTGGTCGAGCGAGACGCCGGCACCGGCGAACGCGTAGATCATCAGCCCCGAGCAGTCGAAGCCGATCTTGGCGTAGTCGCCGTAGGAATCGGCCACTCCCCCGTCCCGGATGCCGCGGGTCGGCCCTCGCGAGTTGCCGCCGCCCCACGCGTAGGGCATCCCCAGCTGGGACAGCGCCCGCGACACCACGGCCTCGACGTCACCGGAGGAGGACGGCTCGCTGCTCCCGGCCTGGTGATCGGCGACCGGGCGGGCGCTGGCCGCCGCCTGCTCCTCCTGGGCCTTCTCGTCCTGCCAGTCCTCGTAATCGGCGCGCTGGGCCTGCAGCCCGGACACTCGCGAGCGGGCCGAATCGAGCTCCGCCTGCACCGAGTCGCGATCGGCCTGCAGCCCTTCGGCCTGCGTCACCTGCTGCGCCCGCGCCTGGATCGCCGCCTGCTGGGCGGCTTCGGCGGCCGCCCGCGCTTCGTCGGCGGCCTGGCGCTTGGCCTCGGCCTCCTCCAGCGCGGCCCGGGTCATCGAATCCTTGTTGACCTTCTCGATGCGCGCCTTCTCGAGATCCTCGAGGACGTCGAGCTGCGAGTCGCTGATGGCGTCGAGCAGGGAGGCCCGTTCGAGCATCTCCTCCGGGTTCCGGGCACCGGCGTAGGCGGTGATCGAGCCGAGCTTGCTGCCCTGGCGGTAGCTGCTGGCGGCGAACTGGTCGAGCCGGTGGCGCTGCGATTCGATCCGCTCGGCCGCGACGCGCGCGTCCGCGGCGGCGGCATCGGCGGCGGTGCGCGAGCGGCCGTAGTCGTCCTCCGCGCGCTGGAGATCGACGCGGGCCTTGTTCGCGCCCTCCATCTGCACCTCGACCTGGGACTGCAAGCCCACGAGGCGGGATTCGGCCTCGGCGAGCCGGTTGGCGAGCTCACCGGCCTGGCCCGCGGTGCGCTGCGCGTCGGTCTTGCCCGCCTGGATCTCGGCATCGCTGGGGTTCGGCGGGGGCGGCGGGACGGCCGCACCGGTGCCGGTGGCGCCCAAACCGACCGCGCAGAGCAGCACCAGCACGCCGATCCTGCGCGCGCCTCGATTCGTGGACAACACCCGTCACCTCCAGCAGATGCACCCGTTCGGTACAGGAACTTAGACCGAACGGAGTCACAATTAGCCGGAGTTTTGCATCAGCGCCTCATTCGCACCACACGAAACGGACGTTTCTCTTGCAACGTCAACCACTCGTGTCACATCTGATCCCAGGTGCTGGGATCACCCCAGGTTCGCAGCGGCTCGTCGGAGTCGATCAGCGGCGCGTGGGCGAGACCGGGCAGCACCTCGGTGAGCGGGCCGCGCAGCACCGCGTCGGCGATCTCGTCGTAAGGGGTCGGCTCTGCGTTGCAGATGATCAGCTTCGCGCCCGCCTTGGCGGCCATCTCCGCGAAGGCCGCCGCCGGGTACACCGACAAGGAAGTGCCCGCGGCGACGAACAGGTCGCAGTCCAGCGACGCGCGCCGCGCCTCCCGCAGCACCTCGCCGTCGAGCGTCTGGCCGAAGAACACCGTCGCCGACTTGAGGATTCCGCCGCACGACCGGCAATCCGGGTCGCGCTCGCCGTCGGCGACCCGCTGCAGCACCTTGCGCATGTCGCCGGAGGCGCCGCAGTGCACGCAGACAGTGCGGCGCATCGTGCCGTGCAGCTCCAGGACGCGGTCGCGGCTCAGACCGGCGCGCTGGTGCAGTTCGTCGATGTTCTGGGTGAGCAGCGCGCCCAACCGGCCCGAGGCCTCCAGGTCGACGAACGCCTGGTGCGCGGCGTTGGGTTCGGCGTGCCATGCGGGGTTCTCGGCTCGCGCGCGCCAGGCCTGCGCCCGGACGTCCTCGTCGGCGAGGTAGCTGTCGATGTCGCTGAGCCGGGCGGCCTGCGGGTTGCGGGTCCACACGCCCTCCGGCCCCCGGAAGTCGGGAATGCCGGACGCGGTGGACACGCCCGCGCCGGTGAGCGCGGTGATGCGCCGGGCGGCGCCGAAGAGTTGTCGGGCGCGCTGCCACGTCGCGGTGTCGTCGGCCTCCGAGCCTCGTTGCGTCACCTCCACAAGGTGCCACGGACGCGACGCCGCTCGGCGCACCGGGCCGCCGTGTGTTGCCGGTCACCGAGTTCCTGACCGGCGCCGGGCCGGTCCTGTGAAGAGCGTTTTGCTTCGCGGTAACGCGCGACGAGCAAGGCGGAAACAGCCGGTTCCTACCTTCGGAGCAACCCGTTGAGAGGAGCCGCGTTGACGACGAACGCACGATCGGCGAGAGGCCGCTGGATCGAGGGCTGGGACCCGGAGAACGAGGTCCTCTGGGAGTCCACCGGCAAGCGCATCGCGCGCCGCAACCTGATCTTCTCGATCCTCTCCGAGCACATCGGGTTCTCCGTCTGGAGCATCTGGTCGGTCCTGGTGCTGTTCATGGGTCCCGACATCGGCCTGCCGTTCACCGCGTCGGAGAAGTTCCTGCTGGTGATCACGCCGAACCTGGTGGGCGCCGTGCTGCGCCTGCCCTACGCGGCGGCGGTGACCCGCTTCGGCGGCCGGAACTGGACGATCGTCAGCTCGGCTCTGCTGCTGGTGCCGACGGTGCTGGCCCTGCACTTCGTGCAGCAGCCGGGCACTCCGCTGTGGGTGTTCGTGCTGATCGGTGCCGCGGCCGGCGTGGGCGGCGGGAACTTCGCCTCGTCGATGGCCAACATCACGACCTTCTTCCCGCAGCGGCTCCAGGGCTGGGCGCTGGGGCTCAACGCCGGTGGTGGCAACCTCGGCGTGGCGGCGATCCAGGTGATCGGGCTCCTCGTGATCGCCTTCGCGGGCAACACCCATCCGGCATACGTGGCCGCGATCTACCTGCCGTTGATCGCGGTGGCAGCGGTGTGCGCGGCGCTGGGCATGGACAACGTCGACAGCATCAGGGCCGCTCCGGGCGCGCTGCGGGAGGCCTGCGGCACCAGGCACACCTGGTGGATCTCGGCGTTGTACGTGGGCACCTTCGGGTCGTTCATCGGCTACAGCTTCGCGTTCGGGCTGGTGCTGCAGACGGAGTTCGGCTTCACGCCGCTGCAGGCGGCGAGCTGGACGTTCCTCGGTCCGCTGGTGGGGTCGCTGTCGCGGCCGCTGGGCGGCCTGCTGGCCGACCGATTCGGCGGTGCGCGGGTGACGCTGTGGAGCTTCGCGCTGATGGCGGCCGGGACGGCGGTGCTGCTGGTGGCCTCCGCGTGGGGTTCGTTCGCGCTGTACGTGACGGCGTTCATCGCGCTGTTCCTGCTGACCGGCCTGGGCAACGGCTCGACCTACAAGATGATCCCCGCGGTGTTCGCCGAGGAGGCCGAGCGCGAGATCACCGCGGGCGGCGAGGCCGAGGCGGCCTTCGCGAAGGCGCGGCGGTACTCGGGTGCGGTCATCGGGATCGCCGGTGCGATCGGCGCGCTGGGCGGCGTGGGCATCAACCTGGCGTTCCGCGCTTCCTACGGCGGCGCGGCGGCCAGCGGTGACGGCGCTCTGGCCGTGTTCCTCGGCTACTACGCGGTGTGCGTCCTGGTGACCTGGCGGGTGTACCTGCGCGGCGCGCGCGGGCCGGGGCAGGAACCGGCGGCGCTCGCCCGGGAGCGGACCGCGGAGGCCGGTCGTGCCTGAGCTTCGCGCCGTGAACACCCACTGCCCGTACTGCGCCTTGCAGTGCGGCACCCGGCTCGCGCAGGAGCGCAGCGCGGTGTCGGTGCGGCCGACGGACTTCCCGGTCAACCGAGGTGGGCTCTGCCAGAAGGGCTGGACCGCACCCGCCCTGCTGGAGGTCCCCGACCGGCTGCGCCTGCCGCAGGTGCGCCGGGGCGGGGAGCTCGTGCCGTCCTCCTGGGACGCGGCGCTCGACACCGTCGCCTCCGGCCTCGCCCGAGCTCGGCGCGAGCGCGGTCCGGACTCGGTCGGGGTGTTCGGCGGCGGAGGCCTGACCAACGAGAAGGCCTACCTGCTGGGCAAGTTCGCGCGGCTCGCGCTGGGCACGAGCCAGATCGACTACAACGGCCGGTTCTGCATGTCCTCGGCGGCCGCCGCCGGGACGGCCGCGTTCGGCCTGGACCGCGGGCTGCCGTTCCCGGTGACCGACCTGGGCGGCGCGGACGTGGTGCTGCTGGCCGGGGCCAACCCGGCGGAGACCATGCCGCCGCTGATGCAGCACCTGCGCTCCCCGGAGCTGATCGTGGTGGATCCGCGCAGGACGGCGACCGCCGAGCGGGCCGCGCTGCACCTGCAGCCGCTGCCGGGCACGGATCTGGCGCTGGCGCTGGGACTGCTGCACGTCGCGGTGGTCGACGGCCACGTCGACGACGACTTCGTCCGCGACCGCACCGACGGGTTCGACGCCGCGTGGCGTCGGGCGATGTCCTGGTGGCCGGAGCGAGCCGAGCGGGTGACCGGGGTTCCGGTGGCCGACCAGCGCGAGGCGGTGCGGATGCTCGCGAGCGCCGACAGCGCCTACGTGCTCACCGGGCGTGGCGCCGAGCAGCACAGCACGGGTGTGGACGTGGTCTCCGGGTTCATCAACCTCGCGCTCGCGCTGGGACTTCCGGGACGGCTCGGTCGCGGCTACGGCTGCCTGACCGGTCAGGGCAACGGGCAGGGCGGCCGGGAGCACGGCCAGAAGGCCGATCAGCTGCCCGGCTACCGGATGATCACCGACCAGTCCGCGCGCGAGCACGTCGCCGAGGTCTGGGGCGTGCCACCGGAGGTGCTGCCGGGTCCGGGCCGCTCGGCCTACGAGCTGCTCGACGCGCTGGGCACCGAGGGCGGTCCGAGCGCGCTGCTGGTGTTCGGCTCCAACCCGGTGGTCTCGGCGCCCCGAGCCGCGCATGTGGCCGATCGGCTGAGGTCGCTGGACCTGCTTGTGGTGGCCGATTTCGTGCCGTCGGAGACCACCGAGCTGGCCGACGTGGTGCTGCCGGTGACCCAGTGGGCCGAGGAGGAGGGCACCATGACCAACCTGGAGGGCCGCCTCCTACGGCGGCGGCCGTTGCGGCAGGCCCCGGGGCACGCGCGCAGCGACCTGGAGGTGCTGCACGGCCTCGCGACCCGACTGGGCGAGCCGGGCCACCGCTACCCGACCCGGCCGCGCGAGGTCTTCGAGGAGCTGCGCCGCGCCTCGGCCGGCGGCAAAGCCGATTACGCGGGCATCAGCTACGAGCGGCTCGACGCGGGCGAAGCGCTGCACTGGCCGTGCCCGGACGTGCGGCACCCCGGGACCCCGAGGCTGTTCCTGGAGCGTTTCGCCCACCCCGGCGGGCGGGCCCGGTTCGCCGCGGTCGAGCACCGCGACGCCGGTGAGCTGCCGACGGAGCTGTTCCCGCTGACGGCGACCACCGGGCGGGTGCTGGCCCAGTACCAGTCGGGGGCGCAGACGAGGCGCGTCGCCGAGCTCAACGACGCGTCGCCCGCCGCGTTCGTGGAGGTCCACCCCGACACCGCGTCCCGCGCGGGTCTGGCGCACGGGGTGCTGGCGAGGGTCACCTCGGCGCGCGGCACCGCGATCGCCGAGGTGCGGGTGGTTCCCACGATGCGCACCGACACCGTCTTCCTGCCGTTCCACTTCCCCGGCGACGGGCGCGCCAACCTGATCACCGGCGACGCGCTGGACCCGCGCAGCAGGATGCCCGAGTTCAAGGTCAGCGCGGTGCGCATCGAACCCCACCGGGAGGTGGTGTCGCCGTGAGCGCGCTGAACCCCGTGGCGGGCCGGGTGGTCGTGGTCGGCAACGGCCCGGCCGCGCACCGGCTGGTGGAGAAGCTGCGAGCGCACGGCCACGACGGGCAGATCACCGTGCTGGGCGCCGAACGGCACGCCGCTTACAACCGCGTCCTGCTCGGCTCGGTGCTCGACGGTTCGTTGCCCCCGTCCGCGGTGGCGCTGCCCGACGTCGACGCCGAGGTGCTGCTGGGCTGCCCGGTGACCGGCATCGACCGGGTGCGGCGCGTCGTGCGCACCGAGGGCGGCCGCGAGTTCGGCTACGACGCGCTGGTCCTGGCCACCGGTGCGCGGCCGCTGCTGCCGGAGATCATCGGGTTGGCTCCCGATCGGCTCACCCCGCTGCGCACGCTCGCCGATTGCGCTCGTCTGGAGCGCACCCCGGGTCCTGTCAGCGTCCTCGGCGGCGGCGTGCTCGGGGTGGAAGTGGCCCTGGCGCTGCGGGATCGCGGACGTCAGGTGACCGTGGTGCACCGCGGGGCGCACCTGATGGAGCGCCACCTCGACGACACCTCCGGCCGGATACTGGCCGAGCGGGTGCGCGCGTCGGGTGCCGACGTCCGGCTCGGGGTGAAGGCCCGCGCGCACCGAGCCGGGACGCTGAAGCTCACCGACGGTTCCGAGGTCGCGGCCGATGTCGTGGTGGCCTGCACC
Organism: Saccharopolyspora tripterygii; assembly: GCF_054778355.1. Classification (NCBI taxonomy): domain Bacteria; kingdom Bacillati; phylum Actinomycetota; class Actinomycetes; order Pseudonocardiales; family Pseudonocardiaceae; genus Saccharopolyspora; species Saccharopolyspora tripterygii. Next base: position 173,781 of record NZ_BAAGZP010000029.1, read on the forward strand.
GGCGTGTGGCCGGAGGTCCGCCTCGCGCAGCGCGCCGGTGTGTCGGTCAACCGCGGTGTCGTGGTCGACGATCAGCTGCGCACCAGCGATCCGCACATCCACGCCCTGGGCGATTGCGCGGAGCACCGGGGCGCGGCGACCGGCCTGATCACCTCGGCCTGGGAGCAGGCGGAGGTGCTGGCCGAGCACCTCACCGGAGGCGGCGCTCGCTACACCGGATCCGAGGTGGTGACCCGGCTCAGGACGCGCGGCCTCGACCTCGCCTCCCTCGGTGCGACGCGCGCGCTGGGTTCCGCCGACGCCGAGATCGTCACGTTCTCCGACACGGCGCGGGGCCGCTACGCCGCGCTCGCGCTGCGCTCCGGACGGGTCTCCGGCGCGGTGCTGCTGGGGTTGCCCGCCGCGATCCCCGCGATCGGCCGGTTGCACGAGCGGGGCCTGCCGATGCCCGCCGACCGGTTGTCGCTGCTGCTGGGCACTCCTGCCGCCGTGCCGGGTGGACCGGTGGAGCTGCCCGAGGACGCGGTGCTGTGCCGCTGCTCCAACGTCACCAAGAAGTCCCTGATCAGCGCGTGGCACAGCGGTGCCCGCTCGGTCGACGCGCTGGCCGGAGCCACGCGCGCGACCACCGGGTGCGGCGGCTGCGTCGACGACGTCGGCCTGCTGTGCAGCGCGCTGGCCGATCGCATCGAACCAGAGAGGAAGGGCGCGGCATGACTCGCACGCTCGTCGTCGTCGGCCACGGGATGGTCGGCCACCGGCTCGTCGAATCGCTCCGTCAGCGCGACGAGGCCGGCACCTGGCGGATCGTCGTGCTCGGCGAGGAACCCCGTCCCGCTTACGACCGAGTCGCGCTGTCGTCCTACCTGGACGACAAGAGCGCCGAGCACCTGAGCCTGACCGGGCAAGACGTCCTCGACGACCCGCTGGTCGAGCTGCGGCCGGGCACTCGGGTGTCCGATGTGGACACCGAAGCCCGGGTGGTCGCGCTGGCGGGAGGTGAGTCGCTGGGCTACGACGCGCTGGTGCTGGCCACCGGGTCGACGCCGTTCGTCCCGCCGGTGCCCGGACATCGCCTCCAGGGCACCTTCGTCTACCGCACCCTGGAAGATCTGGACGCCATCCGCGACGCCGCGACCGGAGGCGCCGACGGTGTGGTCATCGGCGGCGGCCTGCTGGGTCTGGAAGCCGCGAACGCGTTGCGGCTGCTGGGAATGCGCCCGCACGTGGTGGAGATGGCGCCGCGGCTGATGCCGCTGCAGGTCGACGAGGGCGGCGGGCAGGTGCTGCGAGCGCTGGTCGAGGAGCTGGGGCTGACCGTGCACACCGGTGCCGCGACGCGCTCCGTCGACGGCGAGGAGCACGTCACCGGGGTGACCCTGGACGACGGCACCGTCATCGACACCGACCTGGTCGTGTTCTCCGCCGGTGTTCGGCCTCGCGACGAGCTCGCCGAGACAGCCGGTGTGGCGCGCGGCGAGCGCGGCGGGTTCCTGGTCGACGAAGCGTGCCGGACCGGTGCCGACCGGGTGTGGGCGATCGGCGAGTGCGCGGCCGTCGAGGGCCGCTGCTACGGGCTGGTCGCGCCCGGCTACGCCATGGCCGAGGGCGTCGCCGATCAGCTCCTGGAGCTGGGCGGGGGAACTTTCCCCGGTGCCGACATGTCGACGAAGCTCAAGCTCCTCGGCGTCGACGTGGCCAGCTTCGGCGACGCCCACGGCACCGCCGAGGGCGCGCTGGAAGTCGTCTACGCCAACAACGCCGCCGGGACCTACGCCAAGCTCGTGCTCTCCGACGACGCGCAGGTGCTGCTCGGCGGCGTCCTGGTCGGCGACGCCGGCGCCTACTCGGTGCTGCGCCCGCTGGTCGGCCGGCAGCTCCCGGCGCCGCCCGAGCAACTGCTGCTGCCCGCCGGGTCGGGCACCGATTCAGGCGCGCTGCCGGACGACGCCGCGGTGTGCTCGTGCAACAACGTCACCAAGGGGCGGATCACCAGCGCCATCGCCGAGCACGGGCTCACCGGTGTCGCGGAGGTCAAGTCCTGCACCAGGGCCGGGACCAGCTGCGGATCGTGCGTGCCGATGCTGGGGAGGCTGCTGGGCGAATGCGGCGTGGTGACCTCCAAGGCGCTGTGCGAGCACTTCGGCCAGTCCCGGGCCGAGCTCTTCGAGATCGTCCGTGCGACCGGGGCCGGGTCGTTCTCCGAGCTGATCGCCAAGCACGGTTCCGGTCGCGGCTGCGACATCTGCAAACCCGCCGTGGCCTCGATCCTGGCCAGCCTCGGCAACGGCCACATCCTCGACGGCGAGCAGGCGGCCCTGCAGGACACCAACGACCGGTTCCTCGCCAACATCCAGCGCAACGGCACCTACTCGGTGGTGCCCCGGGTGCCCGGCGGCGAGATCACCCCCGACAAGCTCATCGTGCTCGGCGAAGTGGCCAAGGAGTTCGGGCTCTACACCAAGATCACCGGTGGTCAGCGCATCGACCTCTTCGGCGCGCGGGTGGAGCAGCTGCCCCAGATCTGGACGCGGCTGGTCGACGCCGGGTTCGAGTCCGGGCACGCCTACGGCAAGGCGCTGCGGACGGTGAAGTCCTGCGTCGGCGACGACTGGTGCCGCTACGGCGTGCAGGACTCGGTGAGCATGGCGATCCGGCTGGAGCTGCGCTACCGGGGCCTGCGCTCACCGCACAAGCTCAAGTCGGCGGTGTCGGGCTGCGCCCGCGAGTGCGCGGAGGCCCGCGGGAAGGACTTCGGCGTCATCGCCACCGACGAGGGCTGGAACCTCTACGTCGGCGGCAACGGCGGGTTCAGCCCGCGCCACGCCGAGCTGCTGGCCGCCGACCTCGACGACGAGCGGCTGATCCGGCTCATCGACCGGTTCCTCATGTTCTACGTGCGCACAGCCGACCGGCTGCAGCGCACGTCCGCCTGGGTCGAATCCCTCGACGGCGGGCTGGAGCACCTCAAGGAGGTCGTCGTCGAAGACTCGCTCGGCATCGGCGCCGAGCTGGAGGCCGCGATGCAGCGCCACGTCGACACCTACTCCGACGAGTGGGCCGGGGTGCTGTCAGATCCGGGCAAGCTCTCGCGGTTCGTGTCCTTCGTCAACGCTCCGGAGGCACCGGATCCCACCATCCGCTTCATCTCCGAGCGCGGTCAGATCCGGCCCGGCCCGGTCGGTCTGCCGATGCCCTCGATCAGCCCCCGCAACGAGGAGGTCCACTCGTGAACTGGCACCAGATCTGCGCACTCGACCTGCTGGCACCCGAACACGGGATGCCGGCGCTGGTCGGCGACAACTCGGTCGCGCTGTTCCGCACCCATGACGACGAGCTGTTCGCGGTGGGCAACGTCGATCCGTTCTGCGGGGCCGGGGTGATCAGCCGCGGCATCGTCGGTGATCGCGGAGGGGAACCGACCGTGGCCTCCCCCATGCTCAAGCAGGTGTTCTCGCTGCGCACCGGACTGTGCCTGGACGACCCGGAAGCCCGCCTGCCGGTGTTCCGGGTGCGGCGGCGCGAGGCGTTCGTGGAGGTCGCGCTTCCTTGAGGGACGAACTCACCGGGTACACGGTCGCGGTGACCGCCGCCCGCCGGGCCGACGAGCTCGGCTCGCTGCTCGAACGGCGCGGCGCCCGCGTCGTGCACGGCCCGGCGCTGCGGATCCTGCCGCTGGCCGACGACACCGAGCTTCGGCGGGTCACCGACGAGTGCCTCGCCGACCCGCCCGACGCCGTGGTCGCCACGACCGGCATCGGTTTCCGCGGCTGGATCGAGGCCGCCGACGGGTGGGGCGTGGGCGAAGCCCTGCTGGCGGCGCTGAGCTCGGCCCGCCCGCTGGCCCGCGGCCCGAAGGCACGTGGCGCGGTGCGGGCGGCCGGGCTGCCCGATCCGTGGTCACCGACCTCGGAGTCCTCGGCGGAGCTCCTGGAACACCTGCTCGGCGCACCGCTGGACGGGACGCGGATCGCGGTGCAGCTGCACGGGACACCGCTACCGGACTTCGTCGAAGCGCTGGAGCACGCCGGTGCGCAGGTCATCGAGGTGCCGGTGTACCGGTGGACGGCGCCCGCCGACCTCACCGCGCTGGAGAACCTGCTCGCGTCGGTGTGCGCGCAACAGATCGACGCGGTGACCTTCACCAGCGCACCGGCGGCGGCGAGCCTGCTGTCGCTGGCGGGCGAGCGCGGGTGCCGGGAGCCGCTGCTGGCCGCGCTGCGCGGTCCCGTGCTGGCGGCCTGCGTGGGTCCGGTGACGCACGCACCGCTGGCCGACCACGGCGTGCCGGCGGTGATCCCGGAGCGCTTCCGGATCGGCGCGCTGGTGCGGACGCTGTGCGAGGCGTTGCCGCTGCGCTCGCCGACGTTGCCGGTCGCCGGGCACAGCCTCCAGCTGCGCGGACACGCAGCCGTGCTCGACGGCGAGCTCAAACAGCTGTCCCCGCAGGGGCGGACGTTGCTGCGGGCGCTGGCCGAACGGCCCGGACGGGTCGTGTCCCGGGTCGCGCTGGCCGACGCCCTCCAGTGCGCCGGAGGATCCGCCGACGTGCACGCCGTCGAGCAGGCGGTGGCACGGCTGCGCTCGGCGCTGGGCGCCCCGCAGCTGGTGCAGACCGTGATCAAGCGCGGATACCGACTTCCGCTGGAACCGATGGGGGATTCTCCGAGATGCGCCGACCCGTTGCCGTGAACCCGTCGCTGTTGCTGGTGGCCCACGGAACCCGCGCCCCCGAAGGGCCGCGGGTGATCGAAGCGCTGGCGGCGGCGGCCGCGACGCGCGCGGGCGCGCCCGTGCACGTCGGCTACGTCGACGTCATCGGTCCGACGGTGGCCGAAGCGCTGGCCCGGATCCCTGGCCCCGTCGTGGCGGTGCCTGCGTTCCTGGCCGCCGGCTACCACGTGCGCACCGACCTGCCCGAGCAGATCACCTCCACCGGTCGCACCGACGTGGCCATCACCGGCCCGCTCGGTCCCGCTCCCGAGATCACCGACGCGCTGGTCGACCGGTTGCGCGAAGCGGGCTGGCGTCCCGGGCGCCGGGTCCTGCTCTCCGCCGCCGGGTCCTCCGACGATCGCGCGCTCACCGACGTGCGCGCCGCGGCGCGCGACCTCGGCCGCCGCTGCGGGCAGTGGCTCAACCCCAGCTACATCAGCACGGCGGCCCCGGCGACCGAGCAAGTGTGCCGCGCGGACGAGTTCCTCTCGCCGTACCTGCTGGCGCCCGGCCTGTTCCACCGCACGCTCGCGCGGCTGCCGGTCGCCGGGGTCGCCGATCCGATTGGAGCGCACCCGGCGGTCGTGGACCTGATCGCGCGGCGCTACCGCCGCGCGGTGCGCGACGACGTCTTCGCCGCCTGACCGGACCGTCGTCCTCGCTCACCGAACGCGACTGCTCCGTTCGTCGTAACCTGAGCTGGTCGTCACGCAGCAGAGGAGGCCATCGCCATGCCCACCACCAGTTCTGGGAGCGCGCAACGCGGTCGCACGGGGTCGGGCCAGCGGCGGAGCGGCTCCACCACGACATCGGCGACCAAGGCTTCAGCCGCCAAGCCGTCGAGCCGGTCGACGGCGAAGCGGTCGTCGACCGCCAAGACCACCCGGTCCTCGACGAGCGCCGCTGCCACCACCAGGTCTTCCTCGACGAAATCCGCCACGGCCAAGCCGGCGCCGAAGTCGTCTGGTGCTTCGATCCCCGTTCCCTACGTGACGGCGCAGCTGCGCACGGCCCAGATCTCGCTTCCCGACCTGCCCGAGCTGCCCGGGCGGGAGAACCTCACCTCGACGGTCACCGCCGTGCGCTCCGCGCTGCCCTCCCGCGATCAGCTGCTGTTCTACAGCGGGCTCACCGCGGCTGCCGCGCTGAGCGTGATCGAGTGGCCCGTCGCCGCCGCCATCGGCATCGGCGCTGCCGTGGTGCGCCGCAGCGCGAACCAGGACCACGAGCAGGCCTGACAGCCGAGGAGCGTTGATGCCGCTGCGCTGGCTGCTGGCACGATCCGCCGACGTCGCCGCACCTGTCCTCCGAGCTGCTCGCACCCTCACCTCCTCCCCCGTCGATCGCCGCGTGTGGCGAGGCCGGGAGCGAAGCCACCTGGAGATGCGCGGCGTGCACCTGCCCGACAGCGCGGCGGCCGCGCGCGAGGTGGAGCGCCGGTTGGGCGAGCTCGCCGGAGTCCGCCGCGCCGAGGTCAACGGCGTGCTCGGGCGGGTGGTGATCGAGCACGGACCCGATCTGCCGGGGCTCGACGAGCCGATCAGGGTCATCGGCGAGGTCGAGTCCGGTTACGGGTTGGGCGATCACTCGATCGCCGGCCGCAGCGAACGGCACCCGGGCAACTCCGAAGCAGTGGTGCGCGATGCCGGGGCGTTCGCTCTCGGCGTCCTCGGTCTCGGCTACGCGAGCCTGGGCGCCCTCATCCCCGCGCGGGTGGTCTCCCCGCTGGTGCCCGCCGCGGTGTCGCTCGTGGACGTGGTGCCGTGGCTGCGCGGCAGCGCGCAGCGCGTCGTCGGCCGCGCGCCGCTGGACGTGGCGCTTGCTCTCGGCGGCGCGGCCGGGCAAGGGATGGCGGGACGGCCGCTGGGGGCGATGACCGATCTGTGCGGACGTTTTCTCACCGCGCGCGAAACCCTCGCCCGTCACCTGGCCTGGCAGGACTGGGAGGACGCTCTCCCGCACGGCTGCCCCGCTCTCGCGGACCCCGCACGGCCGCGACCGGTTCCCGATGGCCCGGTGGAACGCGTGGCCAACGCCTCGGGCGGCGCCGCGCTCGGCGGAGCCGCCGCCGTGTACGCGCTGTCCCGCGCACCGCAGCGAGGGCTGGCCGCCCTGCTGGCGGCTGTCCCCAAGCCCGCCTCGGCCGGGCGCGAGGCCTTCGCGACGTCACTGAGCACGACGTTGGCCTCCCGCGGTGCGCTCGTGCTGGAACCGGACTCGCTGCGGCTGCTGGACCGGGTCGACACCATCGTCTTCGACGCCCCGACCTTGCTGACCGGCCGTCGAGTGGTCGACTCGGTGATCGCGCTCGACGATGACGAGGATTCCGCCGCGCTGTTCGCACGGGCCGGTGAGCTCGTCGATCCCGCTGACCTCACGGCCGCGCGCAGCAGCGGGAGCTGGTCGGTCGCGCCGCTCACCGGATCTCACCCGAGCCGGACCCGCCGGATCGCGGAGGCCGAGAGAGCGCGCGGCGCCACGGTTCTCGCGCTCGTTCACGAGGGACGGGCGGTCGCTCTGGTGACCGTCGCCGACGAGCTCGACCCGCTTGCCGAAGCCCTGGTCGACACCGCGCGCGGCGTCGCCGAACGGGTACTGGTCGGTGGCGAGAACGCAAGCCTCGACCGGAGGCTGCCGCTGGACGGCGCGCTCCCGGGCGGCCGCGACCTGGCCGACCCGGTGCGCGACCTGCAGCGGGACGGGGCGGTCGTCGCCGTCCTCTCGCACGACTGCGGAACCGGCCTGGCCGCCGCCGACCTCGGCATCGGTCTGTCCACAACGGACTGCGTGGGCTGGGCAGCGGACGTGATCTGCCCGCACCCCTCGGCTCTGCACGCGCTGCTCGGTTCTGCCGAGCACGCGCGCACCGCCAGCAGGTACGCCGCGGCGATCTCGGCGGCGGGCGCGTTCCTCGGAGCTCTGTTCGCCGCGTTCGGCCCTGCCGCCGGAGCCCCCGCGCGGGCATCGATGCCCGTGCACGCGGCCACGCTTTTCGCCTGTGCCACCGGAACCTGGTCGGCGATGCGCGCCGCCAACCGGCCGCCACCCCTGCCGCGCGAACGCACGCCGTGGCACGCGATGCCGGCCTCGGCAGTGCTGTCCACGTTGGAAAGTTCCGAGCGCGGGCTGTCTGAACAGGCAGCGGCCGAACGGCACCGGCCGCAGGACGACGGGCGCGCTCCGGTGGGCGTGCTCGGGGCGACCGTCGAGGGCCTCATCACCCCGATCACACCGGTGCTCGGCGCCGGTGCCGTCATCTCGGCCGGTCTGGGATCGGTCATCGACGCCGTGCTGATCTGCGGCGTGCTGCTGATCAGCGCGCTGATCGACGGCGTGCAGCGCGCGGCCACCGACCGCGAGCTCGGCAGGCTGCTGGCCGAAGGGCGCACGCCCGCGCGTCTGCGCCGCGAGGGGCGCATCGAGATCGTCCCGGCCGACCAGCTCGTGCCCGGCGACGTGATCGAGCTCCGGGCCGGCGACGGGATTCCCGCCGACTGCCGCGTGCTGTCGGCGGAATCGCTGGAAATCGACGAGTCGGGGCTGACCGGCGAATCGCAGCTGGTGACCAAGGACGTCGCCGCCGCCACCGCCCCGGCGATCGCCGACCGCACCTGCATGCTCTACCAGGGCACGGTCGTCGCCAGCGGCACCGGCGTCGCCGTGGCGGTGGCGGTCGGCGCCCACACCGAGCTCGGGTGGACCACGGCTCAGGCCACCGGGGCCGATACCGCGACCGGTGTGGAGACCCGGCTGGCGGAGTTGACCGAGAAGGTTCTGCCGGTCTCGGTCGGAGCGGGTGCGCTGCTGTTCGCCGCCGACCTCCTGCGCGGCGTTCCGGTCGGCAGGACGGTGGCGCGCTCGGTCGGGCTCGCGGTGGCCGCCGTGCCCGAGGGCCTGCCGTTCGTCGCGACGCTCGCCGAACTCGCCGCCGCGCGCCGGATGTCCCGGCGCGGCGTGCTGGTCCGCAGCCCCGCGACGATCGAGGCGCTGGGTCGCGTCGACGCGCTGTGCTTCGACAAGACCGGCACCCTCACGCAGGGCAGGATCGCGCTCGGCGAGGTCTCCGACGGACGCGGCTCGCGCGGCGTCGAGGACCTGCAGCGCCCGCACCTGGAGGTCGTGGCCGCCGCCCTCCGGGCGAACCCCCGGCCGCAGGACGACCAGCCGCTGCCGCACCCGACGGACCGCGCGGTGCTCGACGGCGCGCGCGAGCTCGGCCTCGAACCCGGCGGAAACGTGCTGGCAGAGCTCCCCTTCGAACCCTCGCGCGGTTTCCACGCGGTGCACTCGCCCCGGCTGCTGTCGGTCAAGGGCGCGCCCGAGGTGGTGCTGGACCGCTGCACCCGCTGGCGGCGCAACGGTTCCTCGGGCCCCTTCGACGAGGAAGCCCGCGCCGATCTGGACGCGGAGGTGGAACGGCTGGCGCTGCGCGGTTTCCGGCTGCTCGCCGTCGCCGAACGCCACGTCCCGGACGACTTCGCGTTGGCCGAGAACGAGGTCGACGAGCTGGAGCTGGTCGGGCTTCTCGGGCTGGCCGACCCGGTGCACGCCAGCGCTGCGGAAGCCGTCGAGCAGCTCGACCGCGCGGGCGTCGACGTGATCATGATCACCGGGGACCACCCGAGCACCGCCGAGGCGATCGCCGCGGAGCTCGGGATGCTGGGCGGCAAGCGGGTTCTCACCGGAGCCGAGCTCGACGAGCTCGACGACGAGCAGCTCGCGGGTGAAGCCCCGAAGGTCTCGGTGTTCGCCCGCGTCAGCCCGGCGCAGAAGGCGCGGATCGTGCGCTGCCTGCGCGACGCGGGCCGCGTGGTGGCCATGACCGGCGACGGCGCCAACGACGTGCCGGCGATCAACCTGGCGCACGTGGGCATCGCGTTCGGCTCGCGCGCGACGCCCGCCGCGCGCGATGCGGCGGATCTCGTGGTCGCCGACGACCGCATCGAGACGCTCACCGACGGCATCGTGGAAGGCCGCGGCATGTGGACCTCGGTGCGCGAAGCCCTGGCGGTGCTGCTGGGCGGCAACCTCGGGGAGATCGGCTACGCCCTGGGAACCGGCCTGCTGAGCCCGACCGCCGCGCTCAACGCCCGGCAGCTGCTGGTGGTCAACATGCTCACCGACGTGCTGCCCACCATCGCGATCGCCGTGCGCCCGCCGGCCGACCGCACGCCGGAGCGGCTGCTCGCCGAAGGACCGGACGCCTCGCTGGGCGCGGCGCTGGCACGCGAGGTCGGCGCGCGGGCGGTGGCCACCGCGACCGCGGCCGGGCTGGCCTGGTTGCTCACCCGGCCGCTGGCCACCGCGTCGCAGGCGCGCACCGCCGGACTCGTCGCGCTGGTCTCGGCGCAGCTGGCGCAGACGGTGACCTCGCGCGGGCGCACACCGCTGGTCGTGCTCGCGGCCGCCGGTTCGGTGCTGGTGCTGCTCGCCCTGGTGCAGGTTCCCGGGGTCAGCCACTTCTTCGGCAGCAGTCCGCTGCTGCCCCACCAGTGGGCCGTCGCGCTGAGCGCCTCGGTCGCGGTGGCGCTGGCGGTGCGGGTGTGGCAGTTGTGGCGGGAGGGGCGCGCCACCGCACCCGGACCTGCAGATTTGGGTGCGGGTTCACCTCCTGGCCACCTCGGTTCGAAGCAGGCCTAACCCGGTCGCCGGACAGTCGGAGGCGTCGAAGCACCACCGAAGAGGATGCGAGCCCGACATGCCCACGTTCCTGACCACGATCTTCACCGGCGTCGCGATCGCCCTGCTCGAACGGCTGGTCGTGCACCTCGTCAAGTCCGCGACGCGCACCGCCTGAGCGCTCAGCCCGCAGGCGTGCTCACGGCTCCGGCAGTGCGGTCGGCGGGAGCGGCGCGTTGCGCGACGTAGGCGCCGACGAGAATCAGCGCACCACCGATCAGCTGCGCCGGGCCCAGCTCCTCGGACAGCAGCACCCACGCCAGCACCGTGGCGACGACGGGTTCGAGGAACGCCACCGCCCCGGCGATCTGCGGCGACAGCCTGCGCACTGCGACGATCCCGGTGAGGTAGGCCAGCACGGTGCTTCCCAGCACGACCCAGGCCACCGCACCGAGGGCCGGGACCTGGTGGCCGGCGAGGTCCACCGAACCGGCCAGCAGCGCGAAGTCGATCTCCCAGGGGCGCGCGAGCGCGGTGACCGCCGCAGCGCCCACCAGCAGCCCGAACCCGGCCAGCGCGAAGGGGTTCACGTCCTCGGCCGAGTCCGACAGCAGGAAGTAGGTCGCCTGGCAGGCGGCGGCGCCCAGGCTCAGCAGCAGTCCGAGCGGGTTGAAGCTGAGCCCGGAGAACAGCTCGACGACGAAGGCGAGCCCGACCACCGCCAGCAGCACCCCGGTCACCGCGGACCGGCTCACCGGCGCTCTGCGGACGAACCGGATCCAGCCCAGCACCAGCACCGGTCCCAGGAACTCGATCAGCAGCGCGACCCCGACCGGCACGGTGGCGATCGCGGCGAAGTAGGAGACCTGCACGCCCGCGACGGCGAACAGCCCATAACCGATGATCAGTCCCGGCGCGCGGCGCAGGGCGGAGACGTGCCGGAGGGCCAGCGGCAGCATCACCAGAGCGCCGCCGGCCAACCGCAGCCAGGCCACGTGCAGCGGGCTCAGCCCCGCGGTGATGAGCGGTTTGGCGAACGGGCCCGATCCGCCGAAGAAGATCGCGGAGGCCACGGCGACCGCCACACCGGCGGCACGGGGATCACGGGTCAGCAAGCGCACCGGCACATCGAAGCACGCCGGTCGATCACTCCGGTACGCACGTGCCACACCTCGCCGGTGGACCGCTCGAGCCATGCGGAGTTTGCCGCGGCGGCGAAGAATCGGCTCCCGAAGCTTGATCGCGATCGGAAACGCGGTGTTCCAGACCGGAAACACTCGACGTTTTTAACGAAACCGGCAGAAGCTCCCGACACTCAGGCAACCCTTTGTTGAACGCCTTTACAGGACGCGCGTACTGTTAGCGGTGAAGAGCGCGAGTCCCCGCGCACGCTCAGCTGACGTGCGCGAGACTCGCATTCGTTCCCGAACTTGCGCCCGTCGCGAGATGGAGTTGAACGTGACTGCACCTGCGAGCAAGGACAGCTTCGGCGCACGCGGCACGCTGAACGTCGGCGACGCCTCTTACGAGGTGTTCCGGCTCAGCGCCGTCGAAGGTGCCGAGCGGCTGCCCTACAGCCTCAAGATCCTCCTGGAGAACCTGCTGCGCACCGAAGACGGTGCCAACATCACCGCCGACCACGTGCGCGCGCTGGCCGGCTGGGATTCCAAGGCGGAACCCGCCACCGAAATCCAGTTCACCCCCGCCCGGGTGATCATGCAGGACTTCACCGGCGTCCCCTGCGTCGTTGACCTCGCCACCATGCGTGAGGCCGTCGCCGACCTCGGCGGCGACACCTCCAAGGTCAACCCGCTGGCGCCGGCCGAGCTGGTCATCGACCACTCGGTGATCATCGACGTGTTCGGCAAGCCCGACGCCTTCGAGCGCAACGTCGAGTTCGAGTACGGCCGCAACAAGGAGCGCTACCAGTTCCTGCGCTGGGGCCAGGGCGCCTTCGACGAGTTCAAGGTCGTCCCCCCGGGCACCGGCATCGTGCACCAGGTCAACATCGAGCACCTGGCCCGCACCGTCATGTCGCGCAACGGCCAGGCCTACCCCGACTCCTGCGTCGGCACCGACTCGCACACCACCATGGTCAACGGCCTGGGCGTGCTCGGCTGGGGCGTCGGCGGCATCGAGGCGGAGGCCGCGATGCTCGGCCAGCCCGTGTCGATGCTCATCCCGCGCGTGGTCGGCTTCAAGCTCACCGGCGAGATCCCGGCCGGCGCCACCGCCACCGACGTGGTGCTCACGATCACCGAGATGCTGCGCAAGCACGGCGTCGTCGGCAAGTTTGTCGAGTTCTACGGCTCGGGTGTGGCCTCCGTGCCGCTGGCCAACCGCGCCACCATCGGCAACATGAGCCCGGAGTTCGGCTCCACCGCCGCGATCTTCCCGATCGACGACGAGACCCTGCGCTACCTCAAGCTCACCGGCCGTCCGGCCGACCAGGTCGCCCTGGTCGAGGCCTACGCCAAGGAGCAGGGCCTCTGGCACGACGCCGACCGCGAGCCGGAGTACTCCGAGTACCTCGAGCTCGACCTGTCCACGGTCGTGCCGTCCATCGCCGGCCCGAAGCGCCCGCAGGACCGCATCGAGGTCTCCGACGCCAAGCCGTCGTTCCGCAAGTCGCTCACCGACTACGTGCAGACGCAGAACGCCGACGACGCGGCGCTGGACGAGGCCGGTGAGGAGTCCTTCCCCGCCAGCGACCCGGTTTCGGTGACCCACCACGGCGAGGGTGACAAGCCGCGCCTGGTCTCGGCCGCCGACGGCGCCTCCGGCCGCTCGACGAACCCGATCACGGTGTCCTCGGACGAGCTGGGCGAGTTCGAGCTCGACCACGGTGCCGTGGTGATCGCCTCGATCACCTCCTGCACCAACACCTCGAACCCGTCGGTCATGCTCGGTGCGGCGCTGCTCGCCCGCAACGCCGTCGACAAGGGCCTCACCCGCAAGCCCTGGGTCAAGACCTCGATGGCGCCGGGCTCGCAGGTCGTCACCGACTACTACGAGAAGGCCGGTCTCTGGCCGTACCTGGAGAAGCTGGGCTTCCACCTGGTCGGCTACGGCTGCACCACCTGCATCGGCAACTCCGGCCCGCTGCCGGAGGAGATCTCCGCCGCGGTGCAGCGCAACGACCTGTCGGTCACCTCCGTGCTGTCGGGCAACCGGAACTTCGAGGGCCGGATCAACCCCGACGTCAAGATGAACTACCTGGCCTCGCCGCCGCTGGTCATCGCCTACGCCCTCGCCGGGACGATGGACTTCGACTTCGAGACCGACCCGCTGGGTCACGACACCGACGGCAAGCCGGTGTTCCTCAAGGAGATCTGGCCGACGCCGCAAGAGGTCCAGGAGACCATCGACTCGGCGATCACCCAGGAGATGTTCACCAAGGACTACGCGGACGTCTTCAAGGGCGACGAGCGCTGGCGCTCCCTCCCCACCCCGGAGGGCGAGACCTTCGAGTGGGACGCCGAGAGCACCTACGTGCGCAAGCCCCCGTACTTCGACGGCATGGCGATGGAGCCCTCGCCGGTCACCGACATCTCCGGTGCCCGCGTGCTGGCGCTGCTGGGCGACTCGGTCACCACCGACCACATCTCCCCGGCCGGTGCCATCAAGCCGGACTCCCCCGCGGGCAAGTACCTCTCCGACCACGGCATCGACCGCAAGGACTTCAACTCCTACGGTTCCCGCCGCGGCAACCACGAGGTCATGATCCGCGGGACCTTCGCCAACATCCGGCTGCGCAACCTGCTGCTGGACGACGTGCAGGGCGGCTACACCCGGGACTTCACCCAGGAAGGCGCTCCGCAGGCGTTCATCTACGACGCCGCGCAGAACTACGCCGCGCAGGACACCCCGCTGGTCGTGCTGGGCGGCAAGGAGTACGGCTCCGGTTCGTCCCGCGACTGGGCCGCCAAGGGCACCCGCCTGCTGGGCGTGCGCGCCGTCATCGCCGAGTCCTTCGAGCGCATCCACCGCTCGAACCTCATCGGCATGGGCGTCATCCCGCTGCAGTTCCCGGAGGGCTCCACGGCCAAGTCGCTGGGCCTGGACGGCACCGAGACCTTCGACTTCTCCGGCATCACCAAGCTCAACGACGGTGAGACCCCGGAGACCGTGAAGGTCACCGCTGCCAAGGCCGACGGCTCGATGGTGGAGTTCGACGCCAAGGTCCGCATCGACACCCCCGGTGAGGCGGACTACTACCGCAACGGCGGCATCCTGCAGTACGTGCTGCGCAAGATGATCCGCTCCTGATCCCCTGCCGACCCCGGCAGGACCTTTGAGAGCAGGCCCGGTGGAAGCCACAAGCTTCCGCCGGGCCTGCTCTTCTGTTCACCGACAAGACTCTGTGGTCGTTCTGCGTAGCGGCGCGGGCAGCGGAACCTGACCGGCGTCGTGGACTCCGCGCGCCCGACTGATGTATGCCAGTACACGGCGTCGAGGCGTGCTCGCCACGACACCGCTCAGAACCCGCGGCGGTGCGAGTTGCTTTGGTGGGGCACGGAGAAACCGGCTTCGCCGGTTGCCTGACGAGTGCCGGGGGTTCTGCCGGTTCAGGCGATGTTGGGCCTGCGGCAGACGTAAGTCCTGGCCGGGGGCATGTTGCGCCAGACCGTGCGGGTGGTGAGGACCTCGTCGAAGCTGACGTCGAGGCGGCGGCGGAACTGGCGGGCGCCCGACATGCCCAGTGCGTGCAGGTAGGCGAAGGTCGTGAACGCTCCGCCGGGGGTCAGCACCGCGCCGACCTGCTGCAGGATGTCGTGCTGCAGGTTCGCGGGGAAGATCGACCACGGCAGGCCGCTGACGACCGCGTCCACCCGGTCGATGCCGGCCGCCGACAGCAGCGAGCCCAGGTGCGTGGCATCGCCCTGGATGACCTCCAGCCACGGCAGCTCCCGGTTGAGGTGCGCGACCATGCCCGAGTCCAGCTCGATCGCCACGTGACGGCCGCCCGCGGGCAGCCGGTTGGCGATGGCCGAGCTCAGGGCCCCGGTTCCCGGCCCCAGCTCCACGACCACGGGATTGCCGGTGCGCGGGATCACCGACCCCATCTCGCGGGCCAGGTGCGGCGAGCTGGGGGCGACCGCGCCGACCTGGCCGGGCTTGCTCACCGCGCGCTGGAGGAAGGTCCGGTAGTTGTGCAGCACCGATCCGCCGCCTCGCCCGCTCCCCCGTCCCGCAGGACGCGTCGTCGAGGGGTCAGGGCTGTTGGGCGTGCTTCGTGAGGTCACGGATGCCTTCCCGATCGGTGGTGCCGGTCGTTGGTGGTCACCAGCCTATCGGGCGATCAGCGACCGGGCGCACAGCAGTGCGCCACGCCACCGGGCGCGGAGTCGAGATCAATTCTTCCGCAATTCACCGGGGAGCCGAAATCCGGTCGCGGAGAAGCGGCGTGAAATTGCGCCGGAAAACGCGTAACGAATGCGTTCGCGAGAACGATGGAAAAGCTCCACGGGCTTGTTCCCGAGCGGGAGCAAGCCCGTGCGCGCGCTTACCTTCAGGCGATCTGCCCGGCGGGCTCGACGATCGGGTCCGGAGCGTCGTTGGAACGCCGTGCCCAGCTGGCCAGCGCTCCGGCCGCGCCCAGAAGAACGATCGCTTCGGCCGCCAGGGCCACCCACACCGTTGCCACTTAACTTGCCTCCTCTCCACTGTCCGCCCCGCCTCCCGAACGCGCGCACGCACAGATACCCGCCGAGGCAGGTCGATCGGAAGGAGGTTTGGGTAATAACCCGGTACGCACCAATAGTACGACCGCGTTTCGCTTTTACCCAAACCGGGCAGTTGTAATCTGCGTGACACTCGAACAGTCGATCACGGCGGCCGTCTCGCGACCGCTGGTGACCTCAACGCCGCAGGTAGGGCGAAACTTCCTGCCGCCTGGGAAAATGGATGTCGCGCATCCCCTTAACGGAGTACCCGGCGTGCGACAATCCGCCGGAAGCACACCAGGGCCGAATCGAGGATCATGACCACCGAAACGACGCCGCGACTGCGCGCAGACGCACGCCGGAACCGGGACCGGATCATCACCGCCGCTCAGGCCGTGTTCACCGAACGCGGAACCGAGGTGCCCATGGAGGAGGTCGCCCGCACCGCCGGTGTCGGGGTCGGCACGCTCTACCGGCGCTTCCCCGACCGCGACTCGCTGATCCGTGCCGTCGCCCACGACGCGTTCGACACGGTTTTGCAGGACACCCGCGCCACCATCGAGCAGGAGCCCGACGCGTGGCGTGCGCTGAGCCAGATCATGCACCGCGGCATGGCGCTGCGCACCGTGGTCCGGCTGACCGTGCTGTCCGCCAGGGCCCGGGCGATCATCAACTCCGATCCCAACACCGAAGCGGTGAACAACGAGTTCCTGCTGCTGGTGGACGGCTTGGTCAGGCGCGCCCAGGCGGACGGTGCCCTGCGCGAGGACATCAGCACCGGCGACATCGCGGTGCTGAGCTCGCTGGCGCTGCAGGGCATGCAGTCGCTGCCCGAGGAGCTGCGCAACCTCGCCCCCGCCCGCTACATCGCGGTGCTGCTCGACGGGCTGCGCGCCGAGAACAGCCGTCCGCTGCCCGGCAGGCCGATCACCGCACAGGAGGTCGTGATCCGCACCCCCGAGCGCGAGGACTGAGTCAGCTCCTGCGCGCGCGGGCCGCGCGGAGCACGTGGTAGCCGATGAGCGTGACCAGCGTGCCCAGGGCGATGCCGCTGAACTCGAACGACGGGGTGATCTGCAGGGACACCCCGCCGATGCCGGCGACGAGCCCGGCCGCCAGCGGCAGCAGGTTGACCGGATCGGCGAAGTCGACGCGGCTCTCCACCCAGATCTTGGCGCCTAGCAGGCCGATCATCCCGTACAGCACCACGGTGATGCCGCCCAGCACTCCGCCTGGTGTGGCGGCGATGACCGCGCCGAACTTCGGGCACAGCCCGAAGGCGATGGCCACGATCGCCGCCACCCAGTAGGCGGCGGTGGAGTAGACCCTGGTGGCGGCCATGACGCCGATGTTCTCGGCGTAGGTGGTCGTCGGTGGGCCGCCTACGGCGCTGGAGAGGGCGCTGGCGAAGCCGTCGGCGAAGATCGCGCGGCCGAGGCTGCCGTCGAGCCTGCTGCCGGTCATCTGCTCGACCGCCTTGACGTGACCGGTGTTCTCCGCGATCAGCGCGATCACGGCCGGGAGCACGACGACGATCGCCGCCAGGTCGAACGACGGCGCGTGGAACTGCGGCAGCCCGAACCAGGGCGCGTCGGCGACGCCGCTGAAATCCAGCCGCGGGTGAGTGCTGACGTTGCCGTCCGCGTCGGGCGCGGTAATCGGTCCGAAGGCGACGTCGAACGCCCACGACAGCGCGTACCCGGAGGCCAGGCCGAGGAACACGGCGATGCGCCCCCAGAAGCCGCGCAGCAGCACGCTGGCCGCCAGCACGATCATCATGGTCAGCAGCGCGACCCACTGGTCCTGCGGCCAGTAGGTCTCGGCGACCACGGGCGCGAGGTTGAACCCGATCAGCATCACCACGGCGCCGGACACCGCCGGGGGCAGGATCCGGTGGATCGCCCGGGTGCCGAGGAAGTGCACGAGAAGCCCGACGGCACCGAGCACGAGCGCGCAGATCAGGATCGCGCCGGTGACCGCGGAGCTGTCCCCGCCGCCGGCGCGGATGACGGTCACCGCGCCCACGAACGAGGCGCTGGAGCCGAGGTAGCTGGGGATCTTGCCCTGCACGATGAGCAGGAACAGGATCGTGGCCACGCCGGAGACCATGATCGCCAGGTTCGGGTCCAGCCCCATCAGGACCGGGAAGACGAAGGTCGCCCCGAACATCGCCACCACGTGCTGCGCGCCGAGGCCGATGGTCCGGCCCCAGGAGAGCCGCTCGTCCGGCGCGACGGCGTCGCCGGGGCGAGGCGTTCCGCCGTCGCCGTGCAGTCGCCAGCCGATGCCCAGCTTGGCGCCCAGTCCCTGCCGCATGGCAAACCTTCCTCGTTCCACCCGCAGCGCGGGACCGCTGAACCGAGCGGAACTCTACAAACCGGCCGGGGTGTGATCGCCGCCGCGCCCGCCGGTCGCGGAGCCGGTCAAGGACGGGAGCCGATCACCTCGTCCCCGTAGGCGCGCAGCGTCTCGTCGATCGCGTCGTGCATGGCGTAGACGGCGAACTGGTCGACACCGGCCTCACGGAGCTCGGCGAGCCGCTCCCGGTGCGCGGTCGCGGGCCCGATCAGGCAGAACCGGTCCACGATCTCGTCCGGCACGAAGTCGGTGCTGGCGTTGCCTGCCCGGCCGTGGTGCGAGTAGTCGTAGCCGTCGCGGCCTTTGATGTAGTCGGTGAGCGCGGCGGGCACGGACTTGCCGGTGTCGCCGTAGCGGGCCACCAGGTCGGCGACGTGGTTGCCGACCATGCCGCCGAACCAGCGGCACTGATCGCGAGCGTGCGCGAGGTCGTCGCCGACGTAGGCCGGTGCTGCCGCGCAGATGGTGATCTCGCTCGGGTCGCGCCCGGCTCGTCGCGCGGCGTCGCGCACGTGCTCGACCATCCACCGGGTCAGGTCCGGGTCGGCGAGCTGCAGGATGAACCCATCGGCCTGACCGCCCGCCAGTTCCAGGGCCTTCGGCCCGTAGGCGCCCATCCACACCGGCAGGTGCCCGTCGCGGACCCACGGGAGCCGGACGGGCGTGCCGCCCGGTGACGCCTCGCGTCCTTCGGCGAGGTCCTTGATCACCGCCATCGCCTCGGCCAGCGTGGCGAGCGTGGCCGGATTCCCGCCGGTGACGCGCACGGCCGAGTCACCGCGTCCGATGCCGCAGACGGTCCGCGGGCCGTACATGTCGTTGAGGGTGGCGAACAGCGACGCGGTGACCGTCCAGTCGCGGGTGCTGGGGTTGGTGACCATCGTGCCGACCCGCAAGCGCTCGGTGGCGGCCAGGACGCGGCTGTAGATCACGAACGGTTCCTGCCAGAGCACGCACGAGTCGAACGTCCAGCCGTGGGTGAAGCCGAGCTCCTCGGCCTGCTGCATCCGCCGCACCACCTCGGACGCCGGCGGGTCGGTCTGCAGGACGACTCCGAACTCCATGGCCACTCCCCTGAGAAATGTCGAGGACTTGCTCTGCGTCTCGGTGGTCCTGCTGCATGTCGTGTAGGTGGGGAAGTTTTCATGAAAACTTCCCCCACCCCACGGAAGAGGATGCGGCTCCGCCACATCCCGACGAAGCCCTAGGTCAGGTAGCCGCAGGTCTCGCGCCGCAGGAACCGGCCTCTGCCCGGGCGTCCCCGGTAGTCGCCGTCGTCGACGACGACCTCGCCGCGCGAGAGGACCGTGCGGGCGCGGCCGGTGACCCACCTGCCCTCGTAGGCGTTGTAGTCGACGTTCATGTGGTGCGTTTCGGCCGAGAGGATCTGCTCGGCGGCCGGGTCGTAGAGCACGATGTCGGCGTCCGCGCCGGGCGCGATGGTGCCCTTGCGCGGGTGCAGCCCGAACATCCGGGCCGGTGCCGTGCTCGCCAGCTCCACCCAGCGGCGGCGGCTGATCCGGCCGGCGACGACGGCGTCGTGAAGCAGGTCCAGCCGGTTCTCCACGCCGGGGATGCCGTTGGGGATCTTGGAGAAGTCCTCGCGCCCCAGCTCCTTCTGCCCGGCGAAGCAGAACGGGCAGTGGTCGGTGGAGACCACCGACATGTCGTCGGTGCGCAGCGCCCGCCACAGCGATGCCTGGTGCTCGGCCGGTCGCAGCGGTGTGGAGCAGACGTACTTCGCGCCTTCGAACTCCGGGGCGTCGAGCTCGTCGACGGTCAGGAACAGGTACTGCGGGCAGGTCTCGCCGAAGACGGGGAAGCCCTCGTGGCGGGCGCGGGTGATCTCGGCGACCGATTCGGTGGCCGACACGTGCACCACGTACAGCGGCGAACCGGCCACTCTGGACAGCTGGATCGCGCGGTGGGTCGCCTCGGCCTCCAGCAGCGGGTGGCGCACGCGGCCGTGCTGCTCGGGACCGGTTCGGCCGGCTTCCAGCGCCTGGCGGACCAGCACGTCGATCGCGATGCCGTTCTCGGCGTGCATCATGATCAGCGCGCCGTTGTCACCGGCCTGCTGCATGGCGCGCAGGATCTGCCCGTCGTCGCTGTAGAACACGCCCGGGTAGGCCATGAACATCTTGAAGCTGGTGATGCCCTCGCCCACGAGCGCGTCCATCTCCTTGAGCACGCCGTCTCCGACGTCGGAGAGGATGCCGTGGAAGCCGTAGTCGATGGCGCACTGGTCGTCGGCCTTGGCGTGCCACGCCTCGACGCCCTCGCGCAGCGTGCCGCCGACGGGCTGGATCGCGAAGTCGATGATGGTGGTGGTCCCGCCGAAAGCCGCTGCGCGCGTGCCGGTCTCGAAGGTGTCGGCGGCGAAGGTGCCGCCGAACGGCATCTCCATGTGGGTGTGGGCGTCCACCCCGCCGGGGATCACGTAGCGGTCGGTGGCGTCGAGGACCACGTCGGCGGTCCACTCCTGCGCCACACCGGGCGCGGCTACGGCGGCGATCGTCTCGTCCTCGATGAGGACGTCGGCCCGGACCTCCTCGGTCGCGGTGATCACCAGGCCGCCTCGGATGACTGTTCTGCTCATCGCGGCACTCCTTCAGGGCCGGGTCAGCGGGCCGTAGGCGTCGGGGCGGCGGTCCCGGTAGAAGGCCCACTTGCGGCGGACCTCGTTGATGACCTCCAGGTCCAGGTCCCGGACCAGCAGCTCCTCGTCGGCGTCGCCTGCGGGATCGCCGACGAACTGGCCGTAGGGGTCGACGAAGTAGCTGGTGCCGTAGAAGTCGTTGTCGCCGTACTCCTCGACGCCGACTCGGTTGATGGCCGCGACGAAGTACTCGTTGGCCACGGCCGCGGCGGGTTGTTCGAGCTTCCACAGGTACGACGACAGCCCGCGGCTGGTCGCCGAGGGGTTGTAGACGATCTGCGCCCCCGCTAGGCCGAACGCGCGCCAGCCCTCCGGGAAGTGCCGGTCGTAGCAGATGTAGACGCCGACGCGGCCCACGGCGGTGTCGAAGACCGGCCATCCGAGGTTGCCGGGGCGGAAGTAGTACTTCTCCCAGAACCCGGGCAGGTGCGGCAGGTGGTGCTTGCGGTACTTGCCGAGGTAGCTGCCGTCGGCGTCGATCACCGCGGCGGTGTTGTAGTAGAAGCCGGGTCCGTCGACCTCGAAGATCGGCACCACGACGACCATCGACAGCTCGCGGGCGAGCGCCCGCATCCGTTCCACGGTCGGTCCGTCGGGCACCGGCTCGGCCCAGCGGTGGTGCTCGTCGTCCTGGACCTGGCAGAAGTAGGGCGCGTTGAACATCTCCTGGAAGCCGATGATCCGGGCGCCCCGCGCTGCCGCGCTCCTGGCGTGCTCCTCGTGGACCTCGACCATGCTCCCGGTGTCCCCGGTCCACTTGGCCTGCACGAGCGCTGCGCGAACGACGTGTGACATCGGGCGGCCCTCCTCGCTCGGACTCCCCCGCCGGATCCCGGGCGGGGTGAACCGAACGTAGGCCGAGTACTGAGCACCCGCATCACCGGGAGATCACGCGGCGTCACAGCGAGTTCTCGCGCGCGCGGCTCACTCCCACCAGGGGCGGTAACCGACGCCGTGCTTGTTGGCGCGATCGACGTCCCGGCGCAGGGTCCGGGTGTCGCGGGCGACGCCGGGTGGGAAGCCGTGCTTGATGGCTCGGTGCTCGCCGGTCTCGCCCATGTAGCAGACCGAGTAGAACAACCCCACCAGGAGACCGAGGACCAGCGAGCTCAACCGGATCCACATCGGACCGGGCAGCAGCATCAGCACGGCGCAGAGCGGGGCGAGCTGGGTCAGGGCGCGGGCGAGGTGGCGCAGGACCCAGGTGCGGCAGGTGACGTCGTGCAGCACCCACTCGGCGCACCGGTCCGGCAGCTTGCCGCCGAAGGCGTACCAGACCCATTGCGCCGCGTTGGGTCGCGATGCCGGCGCGGGCGGGGTGCTCGCCATGTCTCCAGGTTAGTCCTCGTCGCAGTGCTCAGGAGGCCGCCGTTCGGGCCTCCGCGAACGATCCTATGCACCCGTTGGCACGCGACATGACGCGACCACTCTCAGTGTTGTGCATCACATTTGGGTGATCTTGCGCCACCTTAGCGGGTGAAGCGCGTCCCAGTAGTAACGAGGGATTGCGAGAGCTCGATAGCGCAATCGAGAAGGGGAGGAAAAGTGTTCGTCGTCGTCGTGGCAATGCTGCTGGTTCTGGTTCTGGGGTTCGTGATGTTCACCGACGCGCTGGACGGCACCGGGTCGATGAGCACCCGGCGGGGGCTCAAGGATCTGGCCGTGCAGGTGAAGCGCAACGCTCGCCTGTCCGACCACCACTGAGCGCGGTCGTCCCACCGCGGGCGTTCGACCGCGGTGGCCCCAGGGGGAGTTAGAGCAGTCCGCGGTGGACCAGGTTGGCGAGCAGGGAGCGCACGCCGAAGGTCCACTGCGGACACCGCTCGCTGCGGTCGACCCGGTTGGCGAGGGTGCCGAGCTTCGGGGTGGAAATCCGCACCACGTCACCGACCTGGTGGGTGAAGCCCTTGCCGGGCGCGCCGCGGTCCTCGGTGGGGGCGAAGAGGGTTCCGGTGTAGAGGATCAGCCCGTCCGGGTACTGGTGGTGCCGCCCGAGCGCGGCGGCGGCCAGGTCCTCGGGGTCCCGGCTGATCTCCCGCATGGAGCTGCGCCCGTCGAGCACGAACCCGTCCTCACCGCGGACCTCCAGCCGCACGTCCAGACCCCGCACGTCGTCCAGCCCGAAACCGTCGTCGAAGAGCCGCAGGAACGGTCCGAGCGCCGCCGAGGCGTTGTTGTCCTTGGCCTTGGGCAGCAGCAGGGCGCTGCGACCTTCGACGTCGCGCAGGTTCACGTCGTTGCCGAGCGTCGCCCCCACGATCGTCCCGTCGCTGCGGATCGCCAGCGCCACCTCGGGCTCGGGGTTGTTCCAGTCCGAGCCCTCCGCGATGCCGACGTCGGCACCGGTGCCCACCGCCGACAGCAGCGGCGCTTTCGTGAAGATCTCCGGGTCCGGTCCCAGCCCGACCTCCAGGTACTGCGACCACAGTCCGTCGCGCACCAGCACTTCCTTCACCGCGCGAGCCTCGGCCGAGCCCGGCCGCACGGCCGCGAGAGTGCCGCCGATCGCTGATTCGACCAGCTCGCGGATCTCCGCCGACCGGGTCACGTCGCCGGCGGCACGCTCCTCGATGACCCGCTCCAGCATGCTCTGGACGAAGGTGACGCCCGCCGCCTTGAGCACCTGCAGGTCCGCGGGCGCCAGCAGCTTCGGTCCCGGTCCGCCGCTGAGGGTTTCGGCCAGCACCTCCTCCCACGGCCAGCTCTTGCGGCCGGGGCCACCGCGCGCCAACCCGACGGCATCGTGGTGTTCGAGCAGGTCGGCAAGTGTCGGCGTCACGCCGGTGAGGTCGACGAGCTCGTCGCCGCGCAGCGCGACGACCGCCGGGCCGGCCTCCTGCGGATCGTGCAGCCGACCGACGAGGGTCGCCCCGTCGCGATCGGTGGGCAGCGCGTCGTCGGGGTCGTCGAGCAGATTCACGTCGCACCT
This sequence comes from Saccharopolyspora tripterygii, assembly GCF_054778355.1. Taxonomy (NCBI): domain Bacteria; kingdom Bacillati; phylum Actinomycetota; class Actinomycetes; order Pseudonocardiales; family Pseudonocardiaceae; genus Saccharopolyspora; species Saccharopolyspora tripterygii. The sequence goes on from NZ_BAAGZP010000029.1 coordinate 197,728, forward strand.
CTCGTTCGCCTCGACGGCAACATAGCGCTCCGAACAGGGCACGCCTCGCGTCCGCGAGCCGAACATCGCCCCGCCACCGGGCGAACGACCTCGCCGCCGAGTGGCGGGGCGGTGCTGGCGAGTGGGCGTGCTCGTGACGTAGGGTTCGACCGGCCCTCACTCTTTCGGGTGAGCGGCCTTGGTCAGAACGGATCATCCGACAGTGGGGTGAGTTGCAGTGGGCAGGTCGTCGTTGGCGCGATCCCGGCGTGGGCGCCACCGCCGCGGTGCCGTCGCGCGGTACACCGCACCGGTGCTCGGGTACACGACCGCAGCGGTTCTCGCGGTCATCGCGATCACCAGCGCGCACTACTCGCAGACCCGCGCGGACGAGGTCGCGGCACCCGGGACCGCCAACGCCGCACGAGCCCAGGGCGCAGCTCCGGCCAGGCAGTACCTGCCGCAGCTGACGCTCCCGGAGCAGAGCCCCTCCACTCCCCCGTCGCTGCCAGGCGCGCCGCCGCCCGCACCGACGACGCAGGCGATCGCCGAGCCCGAGCCGGTGGCCCTCACCTCCTCGACCGAGCCCTCCGCCACGCGCGAGCCCACCCCGCCGACGACGTCCGAGCAGCCGAGCTCGCCGCCGGTGACCAGCACGCCCGTTCCGAGCCAGCCGAGCACGGAACCCTCGCAGCCCTCCGAGACGACCGCGCCCCCCGAACCGAGCGAGACGACGGCGCCCCCGACCTCGGAGCCCACGCAGCCCTCGCAACCGGACGAGACGACCGAACCGAGCAAGCCCTCCCAGCCGGGCCTGCTGCCGCTGGTCGGCGGCGTGGTGGACGGCCTCACGGATCCGCTGCTGGGGCGCTGACGCCGCTCGCGGGCGCGGCCACCGGTGGGATCGTCGATCCCAGGAGGTGCCGGCCCATGGACACGGTCGCGATCACCGGTGGCACCGGCCACCTGGGACGTCAGCTGGTACGCCTGCTCAAACCCACGCACCGCGTGCGGGTGCTCACCCGGCACCCGGGCACGGACACCGAAGTCCAGTGGGTGCTGGGAGATCTGGCCACCGGCGCCGGCGTCGACGAGCTCGTGGCGGGGGCGGGGACCGTGGTGCACGCGGCGACCTCGTCACCGTCCGCCCAGCGCGGGTACCTCCACCCGGCGGACTTCTGGAGCAGCCCTCCCGAGGTCGACGTCGACGGCACGTCACGGCTGATCGAGGCCGCGACGTCGAACGGCGCCGGGCACTTCCTCTACGTCTCGATCGTCGGCATCGACCGGCCGCCGCTACCCTACCTGCGGCTCAAGCACACGGCCGAGGAGCTGGTCGGCGTGGCCGACGTGCCGTGGTCGATCGCGCGCGCCACCCAGTTCCACTGGCTGCTGGACCGGATGCTCGGGCGCGCGGCCCGGCTGCCCGCCGTCCCGCTGCCGGGGTCGCTTCCCACCCAGCCGGTGGACGACCGCGATTTCGCCGACCACCTCGCCCGATGCGTGGCCGAGGGCCCCGCGGGGCGGCGCGCGGACTTCGGCGGGCCCGAGGTGCTGACGCTGGACCAGGTGGTGCGCAGCTGGCGGGACGCGCGTGGCGCGAACCTTCGGACCTTCCACGTCCCGGCGCCGAAACGCCTGCGGCGCATCGCATCCGACTTGACCTGCCCGAACGACCGGCACGGCCGGACCACCTGGGCGGAGTGGCTGCGCGACCACCCCGCCCAGTGAGGGTGATCAGGCGATCTTGACCAGCATCTTGCCGGTGTTGTCACCGCGCATCAGGCCGAGGAACGCGTCCGGGGCGTTGCGCAGGCCCTCGACGACCGTCTCGCGGTAGTTGATCTTGCCTTCGGCCAGCCAGGTCCCGACCTCGTTGAAGAACGCGTCCTTGACGTGCGCGTGGTCGCCCACGATGAAGCCCTGCACCTTCAACCGCTTCTGCACGATCATCATCAGGTTCCGCGGGCCGGGCTGCGGGCTCTCGTTGTTGTACTGCGAGATCATCCCGCACTCGGCGGCGCGGCCGAAGTCGTTGAACGCGAAGATCGCGGCTTCGAGGTGTTCACCGCCGACGTTGTCGAAGTACACGTCGATTCCGTCGGGAGCGGCCTCGGCGAGCTGCTTGCGGACCGGGCCGTCGTTGTAGTTGAACGCCGCGTCGAAGCCGACCTCGTCGAGCAGGTACTTGACCTTCTCGGCCGAACCCGCGCTGCCGATCACCTTCTTGGCGCCGCGCAGCTTGGCGATCTGGCCGACCAGCGAGCCGACGGCTCCGGCGGCGCCGGAGACGAACACGACGTCGCCCTCCTTCTGCTCGGCGACGTCGACCAGACCGGCGTAGGCGGTCATGCCGGGCATGCCGAGCACGTAGAGGTAGGCGCTCGGCGGCGCGACGTTCGCGTCGACCTTGGTGGCGTGCTTGGTGGGCACCACCGCGTAGTCGCGCCAGCCCAGCATGTGCAGCACGAGGTCGCCGGGCTCGTAGCCCTCGGCGTTGCTGGTGACGACCTCGCCGACGGCACCGCCCTGGAGGGCCTTGCCGACCTCGAAGGGCGGCACGTAGGACTTGCCCTCGTTCATCCGGCCGCGCATGTACGGGTCGACGCTCATGACCAGGTTGCGCACCAGGACTTCGCCCTCACCCGGCTGCGAAGCCTCCACCTCGACGAAGTCGAAGTTCTCCATCGTCGGCAGCCCCTGCGGACGGGACGCGAGGCGGATCTCCAAGCCCTTGCTCATCAACTGATCCTTTCATCGGAACACTTTCCCCGGACTCTACGACGGTGCTCCGCCGACGGCGACGGCGGATTGATCACGACCGGTTCCGGACGCGCCCGCGGGCGGCACCGCCGACAGCACATCGGGTTCGTCCTCAGGCTCCTCCACCGACGGCGCGCGTGCACAATCATGGTTGAAGCATCATCCACTCGTCGACGGGAGCACGTCAGTGAGCACCGAGCCCGAGATCAAGGACAACCCCGACGCCGACCGGTTCGAGATCCGCGTGGACGGCGAACTCGCGGGTTTCGCCGAGTACAAGCTCAAGACCGGCCAGATCTCGTTCACCCACACCGAGGTCGACGACCGCTTCAGCGGCCAGGGCCTGGCGGGCAAGCTGGTGCGCGCGGCGCTGGACGAGGCAAGGAACCGCGAGCTGCGCGTCCTGCCGTTCTGCCCCTACGTGCGCGGCTGGATCGCCAAGCACTCCGACTACCTCGACCTGGTGCCCGCCGAGCGCCGAGCGGGTTTCGAGCTCTGAGCACCTCTTCCGCACGACGAGCACCCGCGGCGGCCGCGACTAGGCTGGCCGCGATCACCCCCTACCCGATCAGGAGCCGATCCGTGCCCACGATTCCCCCGCGTCGCCGACTCGGCCGAGGCGGTCCCGAGGTCAGCGCCATCGGTTACGGCGCGATGGGTCTGTCCGGCGTGTACGGCACCGCCGACGACGCCGCGTCCCGGCAGCTGCTGAACGACCTGCTCGACCTCGGGGTGAACTTCCTCGACACCGCCGACGTCTACGGCGACGGCCACAACGAGAAGCTGATCAGCTCCCTGCTGGCCGACCGGCGCGACGAGGTCGTGCTGGCCACCAAGTTCGGCGCGAACCAGGACACCGGCGGCGGCAGGCCCGAGTACGTCCGCCAGGCGGTCGAGGCCAGCCTGTCGCGGCTGGGCACCGATCACATCGACCTCTACTACCTGCACCGGCTGGACCGCACCACGCCCATCGAGGACACCGTGGGCGCGATGGGCGAGCTCGTGGCCGAGGGCAAGATCCGCTACGTGGGGCTCTCGGAGATCAGCGCCGCCACGCTGCGCCGGGCGCACGCGGTCCACCCGATCACCGCCGTGCAGCAGGAGTACTCGCTGTTCACCCGCGATCTCGAAGCCGAGGTCCTGCCTGCGGTGCGCGAGCTGGGCGTGAGCCTGGTCGCCTACTCCCCGCTGGGGCGCGGCGTGCTCACCGGCGCCTTCACCAGCGTCTCCGACGTGGAGAACCTGGAGGTCCGCAGCCAGCGCTACCCGCGCTTCCAGGAGGGAAGCCTGCAGCGCAACATCGAGCTCACCCGGCCGCTGCGGGACCACGCCGACGCCCTGGGCGTCACCCCGGCGCAGCTGGCGCTGGCGTGGCTGCTGGCGCAGGGGAACGAGGTCCTGCCGATCCCGGGCAGCCGCAACCTCGACCGCGTCCGCGCGAACGTCCAGGCCGCCGACCTCGACCTCGCACCGGACCTCGTCGCGAAGCTTTCCGCCCAGTTCCCGCCGGGCACAGCGGCGGGCGAGCGCTACCACCCGGACGGCATGTCCAGACTGGACCGCTGACTCCGGCGAGTGTCCACCGGCCGCCGGTTGGACACCCGTCAGCCGGGTGGCCCAGGTCTGCGCCCAGTTCTCGCGCGATCAGGAGGCATTCCTCGTAGCTCTCGCGCGTGCAGTATCAGCGGGGCTTTCGCCCGCAGACCGAGTGGATCGTGCTGTTGTGGAGCACGAGATCGCAGGTGGGGTCGCCGAACCGGGCGATAAGCTCGTCGACGGCGCCCTGGCTCACGCGCCCCGATTCGATCAGCGGGTCCCGCATCTTCACGACCTGCACCTGCAGGCTGGGGCTCTCGGGCATGAGTCGCGGATAGGCCACCACCTCGGAGTCCACGTCGTGAAGGCCCGCGTCGAGCATCATGCGCGTCAGCCTCCGCCCCAGGTACGGGTCTGGACCCATGCTCGCCAACAGGGAGACCAGCGCGCTGATGACCTCGTGCCAGGTGTCGTCCGGCGGGTCCGACAGCGGCATCGTGCTCAGGTCGCACTCCTCCACCAGCAGGGTGCCACCGGGTTTGAGGGCCGTGATGAGCTTGTCCAGAACCGCGCGGGGATCCTGAAGGTGCACGAGCACCAGCCGCACGGTGATCAGGTCGAACTCGGCTTCCCCGAGCGGATCTGCCGACACGTCGTGGCGGAGGACCTCGAGGTTGTCCGCGTCCAACTCCCGCAGCCAGTGGGGTTCGAGGTCCGTGGCCACGACGCGGCCGGTGCTCCCGGCCTGACCGGTGAGCCACCTCGTCACCGTCCCGATCCCGCCACCCACCTCCAGGCAGGACCACCCCTCGCCGATCCCGATCTCCTGAATCCGGCGGCGCGTCAGCCGGTCGCACATCTCCGCCTGGACCCGCAGCCGCTCGTGCTCACCGTCCTCGGCCGTGTTGAAGATGTAGTGCTGAGTCGTCATCGCCGCAGAGTCCGCGCGCGGCCTTTCACCGCGCCTTCACGGCGCGCATCACTCCGGTTTGCGGCCGGTGACCGAGACGAGGGTGGGGCCGTAGACGACGAGCTCGCAGTCCGGATCGTCGAAGAGCGCGATGACGCTGTCGACCTGCTCGACGGTCGCCCAGCCACCCTCGACGAGGCGGGGGCCGACCTCGACGAACTGCCGGCGCCATGCCTGGATGTCCGGGACGCGCCGGGGGAACGCCACGGCCTCGGCGTCCACGTCGAGCAGGCCCGCGCCCTCCAGCAGCCCCTGCAGCTTGATGCCCAGCTGCACGTCCGCACCCGCCCTGTCGACGAGCTCGACCGAGGCCCCGGCGACGGTGTGCCAGGTGTCGTCCGGCGGGTGGCACACCGGAAGGCTGCGCATGTCGTACTCCTCCACCAGCAGCCGGCCGCCCGGCACGAGCGCGTCGACGAGCTTGCGCAGCACCGCCTGCTCATCGGCCTGGTGCATGAGGACCAGGCGGAGGTTGATCACGTCGTAGGCCTCCGAACCCAGCGGCTCGGTGCCGATGTCGTGCTCGAGGGCTTCGACGTTCGGGGCCTCGACGGCGCGCAGCCAGTTCGGTTGGAGATCCGTGGCGACCACACGTCCCGTCGAGCCGACGCGGTCGGCGAGCCAGCGCACCACCGTCCCGGGGCCCGCACCCACCTCCAGGCATCGGGAACCCTCGCCGACGCCCAGGCCCTCGAGCCTGCGGAAGGTCAGCCGGTCCCACAGCTGCGCCTGACCGAGCAGGCGCAGGTACTCGCCGTCCTCCGCCGTGTTGAACATGTACTTCTGCGTCGTCACCCGGGAAGTATCAACGCGCGCACCTCGCCGCAGGGCCGGAACGGGCCAGGAAGCGGCGTCACCCCGCGGTCGCGCCGAACAGAACGCCGAGCAGGTAGGTCACCGCGGCCGCCCCCAGGCCGATCGCCAGCTGGCGCAGGGCGCGCGGCAGCGGCGCCGCTCCGGACAGGACGCCGACAGTCGCACCGGTGAGCATCAGCGCCAGACCGACGAGCACCACGGCGAGCACGACCGCCGGCACCCCGCTGAGCCCGAACAGGAAGGGCAGCACCGGGATCAGCGCGCCGGAGCCGAAGAACACGAAGCTCGACACCGCCGCGTTCAAGCCGGATCCCACGACCTCGTGCTCACCGGAATCGCCCGCGGCACTCGACTCACGCGCGGTTCCGGAGGAGGCCGCGGAATCCTCCTTCGGGGCAGGCGGGTTCGGCTGGAAGCGCCGCAGCAACGCGTCAGCGCGGTCCTGCGCCTCGTCCTCGTCCATGCCCCTGGCCCGGTAGACCAGGGCCAGCTCGTTGGCGTCGACGTCCAGGTGCGGCACGACCGCGCGCGCCTGAGGATCAGGCGTCGCGGCCGCGAGGAGCTCCCGCTGGGAGCGGACCGAGATGTACTCCCCCGCCCCCATCGACAGGGCGCCCGCCAGCAGGCCGGAAAGCCCGGTCAGCAGGACGACGCTGGTCGGCAGGTTCCCGCCGATCACGCCCAGCACGAGAGCGAGGTTGCTGACCAGGCCGTCGTTGGCTCCGAAGACCGCCGCGCGGAACGACCCCGAGACCCGGGCCCGCCCGCGAGCCGCCAAGGCGCGCACGACCTCCTCGTGGATGCGCTCGTCGGCCGCCATCGACTGGGGGACGTCCTGGTCGTAGTGGTAGGGCGAACGGCTCTCCGCACGCTGCGCGAGGGCGAGCACGAACACCGACCCGAAGCGACGGGCCAGCGCGACCAGGAGCCGCATCCGGAAATGCCCCCGCCTGCGCGGGCCGATCTCATCGCCGAGCAGGTCCTCCCAGTAGCGGGCGTGGCGCTCCTCGGCCTCGGCCAGCCCGAGGAGGATGTCGCGCTCCTCGCCGCTGCGGCGGTCCGCCAGGCTCCGGTAGACGCGGGCTTCCTCGCGCTCGTCGGCGAGCCGCCGACGCCAGCGGCGGATGGAACGTCCGTCAGCGATCTCGTCCTGCACGCGCGAAGCCTCTCAGCGCCGACCGCCGGTGACCACACGACTCGCCGCTCGCCCCGTCACCTCGTAGCAGGTCACACCGCCCCGCCGCCCCAGGGCCGGCAAGCGTGTCCCAGACGTGACACGCGTGACCCGGTTGTGTGACGGGAGTGGCGGATGAGCGAGGTAGGGTTCCTGCGGCGCGCCGGGCGGACCGACGGAGGCTTAAAAGCATGAACCGCAAAGCCGTGACCGTGATCGTGATTCTCGTGGTGCTGGTCTGCGGCTCACTGCTGGTGCGGGACCCGGTCTCGGCCGCCGAAGCCGTGCGCAACGCGGTCACCACCGTTTTCGGCGCCCTCACCACGGTCGTGACGTCGCTGACGACGTTCTTCGAGGCTCTGTTCCACGCCAAGTAGCACGCTGACACCTGCTGCGCAGCGCGGGGAGCAGTAACCTGGGTTGGCAATGTCTGAATTCCGGCGATGCCTGGAGTCGACATGAGCAAGCTGACCCAGCCGACGCGGTCGGAGAGCAGGCTGTCCCGTTCGGTGGCCGACGGCGCCGACGGGCTCGACCAGCGCTTCCGCGCGGCACCAGGGATACGACGGCAGCTGAACAAGGTCTTCCCCACCAACTGGGGTTTCCTGCTCGGCGAGATCGCGCTGTACAGCTTCATCGTGCTGCTTCTCACCGGCACCTACCTGGCCTTCTTCTTCGACCCGTCGATGTCGGAGGTCGTCTACGACGGCCGGTTCGCCAACCTGCGCGGCGTCGAGATGTCGCGGGCGTTCGAGAGCACGCTCGACATCTCCTTCGAGGTGCGCGGCGGCTTGTTCGCGCGCCAGCTGCACCACTGGGGCGCGCTGATCTTCATGGCGGCGATCGTCGCGCACATGTTCCGGATCTTCTTCACCGGCGCGTTCCGGCGACCGCGCGAGACCAACTGGCTCATCGGCATCAGCCTGTTCGTGCTCGGGATGTTCGAGGGGTTCATCGGCTACTCGCTGCCCGACGACCTGCTCTCCGGTACGGGCCTGCGGATCGCCTCCGGCATCCTGCTGTCCATCCCGGTCATCGGCACGTGGCTGCACTGGCTGCTGTTCGGCGCGGAGTTCCCGGGGACCGAGATCATCCAGCGGTTCTACCTCTTCCACATCTTCTTGCTGCCCGGGATCATCCTCGCGCTGGTGGCGGTGCACCTGGCGATCGTCTGGTACCAGAAGCACACCCAGTACCCGGGCCCGCGGCGGACCGAGTCCAACGTCATCGGCGTTCGCATCATGCCGGCGTTCGCGGTGAAGGCCACCGGGTTCTTCCTGATCGTCACCGGTGTGCTGGCCGTCATGAGCGGCATCTTCCAGATCAACGGGATCTGGAACTTCGGCCCCTACGTCGCCTCGCAGGTGTCCTCCGCCTCGCAGCCCGACTGGTACATGATGTGGACCGACGGGATGGGACGCCTGTGGCCGCCGTGGGAGGTCTACCTGGGCCCGTTCACGATCCCGGCGCCGTTCTTCCCGCTGATCCTGGGCATGGGGCTGGTGTTCACCATCGCCGCGATCTACCCGATGCTCGAGCGCAAGCTGAGCGGCGACGACGCCCACCACAACCTGCTCCAGCGGCCCCGCGACAACCCGGTGCGCACCTCGCTGGGCGCGATGGCGATCGCGTTCTTCGTCGTCGTGCTGATCTCCGGGATGAACGACGTGGTGGCCTTCCAGTTCGGGCTGTCGCTGAACATGATGACCTGGGCCGGGCGCATCGCGTTGCTCGTGGCGCCTCCGCTGGCCTACTACGTGACCTACCGGATCTGCCTCGGCCTGGAGCGCAGCGACCTCGAAGTGCTCGACCACGGCGTCGAGACCGGCATCATCAAGCGGTTGCCGCACGGCGAGTTCATCGAGATCCACCAGCCGCTCGGCCCGGTCGACGAGCACGGCCACCCCGAGCCGCTGGACTACCAGGGCGCGCCGGTACCGAAGAAGATGAACCAGCTCGGCGCCGCGGGCCACTCCGTGCCGGGCAGCCTGCTGCGCCCCGACCCGCCCGAGGAGACCCGGGCGCTGGAGGACGCGGCGGAACGCGACGAGGAATCGGAGGTGAAATCCGGTCGTCCACACCCGCCCGAAGATTGAGTTCGGCTCCGCGGACGCCGGTCCGGCGCATAGGGTGCCGGACGTGTCCAACCGGGAACTCGTCGTGCTCGGCACGGCCAGCCAGGCGCCGACCCGTACCCGCAACCACAACGGCTACCTGCTGCGCTGGGACGGGCAGGGGCTCCTGTTCGACCCCGGCGAGGGCACGCAGCGGCAGATGACGTTCGCCGGCGTCAGCTCCAACGACGTCGACCACCTGTGCCTCACGCACTTCCACGGCGATCACTGCCTGGGCGTGCCCGGGGTGGTGCACCGGATGGCCTCCGACCGGGTGCGCGGCGCGGTGCACGCGCACTACCCCGCTTCCGGCGCCGAGCACTTCCACCACCTGCGCCACGCCTCCGCGCACGACGACGCGGTGCAGCTCGACGAGCACCCGATCACCGGTGGCGGCGAGATCGCACGGGACGAGTTCGGCACGCTGCGCGCGATGCGGCTGGATCACCGGATCGATGCGTTCGGCTACCGGCTGGAGGAGCCCGACGGCCGCAGGATGCTGCCCGAGGCGCTGGCGCGGTGGGGCGTGCGGGGATCCGACATCGGCCGGGTGCAGCGCGGTGAGTCGGTGCGAGTCGGCGGGCGGACGGTGGATCCGCGAGAGGTCAGCGAGGTGCGCGCCGGGCAGCGCTTCGCCTTCGTGATGGACACCCGGCTGTGCGACAACGTGTTCGCGCTAGCCGAGAACGCCGACATGCTGGTCATCGAGTCGACCTTCCTCGACCAGGACGCCGACCTCGCCGAGCGGTACCGGCACCTCACCGCGAAGCAGGCGGCGCGGGTCGCGGCCGAGAGCGGTGTGCGGTGCCTGGTGCTGACCCACTTCTCCCAGCGCTACACCGATCCTCGCCGGTTCCACGACGAGGCCGCGGAGGTCTTCGACGGCACGATCGTGGTGGCCTCGGACCTCGACCGCATCGCGGTCCCCCGGCGCCGGTGAAAACGGAACACGCCGTGGCCGCTCCACTGCCGCGCGAGGTGATGGGTCGTACCGTGTGCCCAAGCTCGTGCCGCCGTACGTGAGGAGCGGAACCGGATGACCAGCGCCGATGTGCTCGTCGATGCGTTCAGCCGGATTCAGGGGGTCGTGCACGACGCGGTCGAGGGCCTCGACGAGGAGGCCCTGGCGCACCGCATCGATCCCGAGAGCAACTCGATCGCCTGGTTGCTGTGGCACCTCGCGCGGGTGCAGGACGACCACATCGCCGACGTCGCCGAAACCGAGCAGGTGTGGCTGGTGCAGAACTGGGCGACCCGCTTCGAGCTGCCGCTGGACGAGGAGGACACCGGCTACGGCCACGACTCCGACCAGGTGGAGTCGGTGCGGGCCTCCGCTGAGCTGCTGACCGGCTACTACGACGCCGTGCACGAGCAGACCCTGCGGTTCGTCACCGGACTCGGCGACGCCGACCTGGACGAGGTGATCGACGCCAGCTGGTCACCGCCGGTCACCCTCGGCGTTCGGCTGGTGAGCGTGATCGCCGACGACCTGCAGCACGCCGGGCAGGCGGCGCTGCTCAACGGTTTCCTCCGCCGCAGCCGGTGACGGCCGCCGGGGGTGGCGGCTGAGCACGTCGGTGCTGGACAATCGCGACATGGCCGAGCGCAAGCCTCCCGGGGTCACCTTCGAGTCGTGGGTGGACCGGCAGATCCGCACCGCCCAGGAGCGCGGCGAGTTCGACGACCTTCCCGGTGCGGGCAAGCCGTTGCCCGGTGCCGGTGCTCCGCTGGAGGAGCAGTGGTGGATCAAGGAGCAGCTGCGCCGCGAAGGTCTCTCCGGTAGCGCGCTGCTGCCCACTTCCCTGCGCTTGCGGCGCGAGGTCGGCGAGCTTCCCGAGACCGTCGCCGACCTGACGACCGAGCAGGCGGTGCGCGACGTCGCGGCCGAGCTCAACCGGCGCATCGTGGAGCACCTGCGCGCCCCGGAGGGGCCGCAGGTGGCCGTGGCACCCGTCGACGTGGACGCCCTCGTCGAGGGCTGGCGGGCCCAGCGCGTCGCTCCCCTGTCCGCTGAACCTGAACCGCAGCCCGCGCCGACCAGGCCGAAGTCGCGCGTGCGGCGCTGGTTCCAACGCTGACCTGGTCGTTCCCACTGCGCGGGCGCTTTTGACTGGCGTCACCGCTCCTGATTGCATCTGGTGGCATGGCAACGGGACCGCTGCTGGTGCAGCGTGCGCACATCGACCTGCTGTGGGTCGCCTCCGCTGCGTGTCCGCGCGGTTGAGCTCTACCGCTCCCGCCCGTTCACACCCCGCAGCAATGGAGAAACGTGCCATGACGCTGGACCCGACACCAGCGGACTTCGCGCCGGAGGACGCCGGTCTCGTCGAAGTCACCGCCCGATTCGTCGTCACCCGCGAAGACCTGGGTCTTCTGGAGAGCATACTGACCCGCAACGCCGAGCTGCGCGAAACGATCCCGGCGCAGTCCACGGTGGACACCGAGGCGGCCGATCCGCCGAAGCTGCGAATCCTCGTGGCCGCCAGGCAGATCATCCGCCAGGACGGCACCCGGATCGGGTTCACCCGGCTGGAGTTCGACCTGCTGGTGTTCCTCGCGCGCAATCCCGGACGGGTGCACCACCGCAACACGCTGCTCGCGGCCGTGTGGGACTTCTCCAGCGAGCCCAGGACTCGCACGGTCGACGTCCACGTCCGGCGGATCCGCAACAAGCTGGGCCCTGAGCTGGATCTCATCACGACGGTGCGCGGAGTCGGCTATCGTCTCGATCACGCCGACCGCATCCGAATCATCACCGACTAGCACGATCGCGTTGACCGCGAACACTGATCGCGCAATCCTGGTGAAGTTTCGTCAGCGAACTGAATCCAGGTGGCGACATGAGCGTGGTGATCGGCGTGTTGGTGCACGCGCGGCACCAAGACGTCTTCCGCCAGGCCGCGAGCACCATCACCGGCGCAACCCTGCGCTGGGGCGTGTGGCGTGACAGCGACCAGGCAGGCGACCGGCTGGAGGAGCTGCTGTCCTCGCCGGGGATGAACGGCCTGCTGGTCGGTCCGGGTTCCTACGAGGTCGTGCGCGGTCGGCTCCCGGACGGACTGCCGGTGACGGTGACCCGGCCGGGCGCGCTCGAGCTCGCGCTGGCGGTGGCCAGGATGCGCAACGACTTCCCGGAGCACCGGCGAGCCAGCATCGACACGTTCGAACCCGACGTCATCCAGGAGGTCACCGGGTCCCTGGGCCTCCGGCACTCCGCCCTCCCCTACGCGTCGGGGCAGCCGGTCGAGGAGATCCTGGCGCACCACCGCACGGCGCTGCGCAACGGCGGGGTGGTGATCACGCCGCGCCAGGCGGTCGCCGAAGCGCTGCGCGCCGAGGCGCCAGTGGTCGACGCCGACCTGACCGCGGATTCGGTGCGCGGCGAGCTGCAGGACCTGCTGCTGCACGTGAGCTCCGGCCAGGCCGACGGTGCGCGATTCGCCGCGGGCGTGTTCCACGTCCGCGATGGTGACGACGTCGAGCGCGCCCGGGCGGGCTTACGCGAACTCCTGCTGCAGGACCCGCAATTGGCCGGGTCCTGGTTGGAGAACCGGGGCAAGCGCGGGTTGGTCGTGTTCGCCCACAAGGCGCTGCTGGAACGCGCGACCTCGGACTGGCAGGTGGTGCCGGCGTTGCAGCAGGCCGAGCGGAGCATGGACGTGCGCGTCGCCGCCGGTTTCGGGTTGGGTGCTTCGGTGCGGGCCGGGATCGCGCTCGCCGAGCGCGCCGCGGTGCGGGCCGAGGCCGAACCGAACTCGTGCGGATTCGTCATCCACGACAGCGGGGTGATCATCGGGCCGATCGGCGGGTCGGGTCGTCGCGCCGAATTCGCCTACCGAGATCACAGCACCGAGCTGGAGAGCCTGGCGCGGGAGGTCGGCCTGAGCGCCACCACCCTGTCGCGCCTGGTGGCGCTGGAGCGCGAGCTGCGCGGCCGCGCGGTCTCCCCCAGCGAGCTCGCCACGCTCCTGGGCATCACCGATCCGAGCGGCAGGCGGCTGATCCGCAAGCTCGGGACCGCCGAGCTCGTCACCTCCGAGGGGAGCGCGCAGCCCACCCGGCGCGGCCGCCCGACCCGCCTCTACCGGCTCCGCCTCGGCGAAGCCCTCGGCCAACCAGGCTCGACCCTCGACTAGGAGTTCTTGAGGATTGCGGCGGAGCCGCTGTTTCAGGTGTGGGACTCAGCCTGCACCGCCGCGGGTTCGCCAGCGCCTTCGTGGCGAGTACGCCGCCGACGCCGATGTCCACCCCGGGGTAAGCGGAAGACATCAGGAGCGGCGCACGGAGTCCACGAAGACGCTGCGCTTTCCCGTTCGGGGGTTTCCGCTACCCGCACCGCCAAGCAAAACAACTCATCAACAGCTCCTAGGAGTTGCGGTGCGGCGTGGGCGGGGGCTCACCCCGAGGTCAGTCGCCAGGCGGTGAGCGCGAGCGTGGCTCGGACGAGTCCGGAGGACTCGGTGAGTTCCATGCCCAGCTCGGTGCCGAGGCGTTCGATCCGCCTGGCGACGCTGCTGTGGTGCAGGTGCAGCAGTTCGGCGGCGCGCCGGCGGGATCCGGTCGCGCAGTAGGCGTCGAGGGTGGCCAGGTCGTCGGGATCGGCGGCGAGCCGCTCGATCGCGGCGACATCTCCGTTGGCCCGCAACGCTTCCGGCGTCGCGTGTTCGAGAAGCGCTGCGGCGCCCAGGTCGCGGTGGTGCACCACGGGACGGTGCGGGGCGGTGAAGCGCAGCGCGGTGCGTGCCTGACACCAGGACCGGTCGACGCTCTCGTCCGCGCCGATTCCCGCCCGCACGTCCGGTGGGAGGCGATGCGCGTCCACCGTGGTCGCGAGCACGACGCCGATGTCGCCCAGCGTCGCGGCTTTCACCGGTCGCGTCGGGCAGAGCGCGGCCGCGACCTGGTCGAGGTGACGCGTGCTGCGGATCGCGGCCACCCGCAGCGGCAGGTCGGTGGGCAGTCCCAGCAGCTTGAGCGCGCGGGTGCGGGGCGGCTCGTCGACGCCGGCGCTGATCACGAGCTCCACCAACGCGGGGTCGGCTATGGTCGTGGGCACCGGTCCGTGCCGCTCGACCACCGCTGCCGCCGCGATCGCGAGCCGGTCCAGCAGCAGGTCGTCGAGCTTCGCCGGGGTCCCCGCGCGCTCCAGCCAGACGCATCCGACGCGCTCGTCGTCGAGGGTGATCGGCACGGTCGCCGACGGCAGCAGCGGGGGCTCCGGCGCGGGCCTGCCGTCGGGGGCCATGCGGACGGTGCGGGCGTTGCCGTCGAGGCGCACGGCGGCGACGCACTCGGCGAGGTTCGCCGAGGCGCGCACTAGCGCGGGCAGATCGACCCTCCTGCGCATCAGCGTGTCGTAGAACATCACGACTCGGACCGCTCCGCCCGCTTCCGCATCCAGGTGCGAGAGCCGCGCGGCCAGTGCTTCCATGGTTCGCAGACTAGGCGACATCCGGTGCGCGGGTCAGCCGGAACGCGCGACGCGTGGCGGCTGATCGACGGCGCGAGGCAGGGAAGGCTACCGGTATGGATCCCGAACTCGAAGCATTCATCCCGCTGTTCCCGCAGGCCGACCTCAGCGATCCGGCCGCCGCCCGCAAGGGGCTCGCCGAGCTCGCCTCCGCGGCCGCGCCACCGGACACCTCCCGGATGGAGGTCACCGACCGGCTGGTGC
This sequence comes from Saccharopolyspora tripterygii, assembly GCF_054778355.1. Classification (NCBI taxonomy): domain Bacteria; kingdom Bacillati; phylum Actinomycetota; class Actinomycetes; order Pseudonocardiales; family Pseudonocardiaceae; genus Saccharopolyspora; species Saccharopolyspora tripterygii. The sequence goes on from NZ_BAAGZP010000029.1 coordinate 212,754, forward strand.
CCGGCGACGTCGACGTCCCGGTGCGGATCTACCGGCCCCAACGGGCCCAGGGCGCGCTGGTGTGGTTGCACGGCGGCGGTTTCGTCATGGGCGACCTCGACACGGAGCACCCGTGGGCCGGCCGCATCGCCGAGCTGGCGGGCACCACCGTGATCTCGGTCGGCTACCGGCTCGCTCCGGAGAACCCGTACCCCGCCGGCTTGGACGACTCCTACGCCGCGCTGCTGTGGACCGCCGAGCACGCCGCGGAGTTCGGCGTCGACCGGGCGCGCATCGCCGTCGGCGGGCACAGCGCGGGCGCGTGCCTGGCGGCGGCCGTCGCGTTGCGCGCCCGCGACCAGGACGGACCGGCGCTGCGCTTCCAGCTGCTCAACCAGCCCGAGCTCGACGACCGGATGCGGTCCTGGTCGTCCCGCAACTTCACCGACACGCCCTGGATGACCTCCGAGAAGCAGGCCACGACGTGGCGGCACTACCTCGGTTCGGCAACGCCCACGGCCTACGCGGCACCGGCCCGAGCCACCGACCTGTCGGGACTGCCCCCGGCCTACGTGGCCACCGCGGAGTTCGACCCGCTGCGCGACGAGGCCCTGGAGTACGCCCAGCGCCTGTTGCAGGCGGGCGTCGGGGTCGAGCTGCACCAGTGGGCGGGCACGTTCCACGGCTCGCAGGCGATCCTGTCCGCCGAGGTCTCGCAGCGGCAGATCGCCGAGGTCGGGCAGGTGCTGCGCCGCGCGCTGGCCGAGTGAGCTCGGCAAGCGAGTTGACAAGTTTGCGCAAGGTTGGTCAATATCTGCTCCACCCGGTGCACCGCCGGGGCGTGACGGAGCGGAGGGGCGATGGCGCCGACCTTGACCGACGTGGCCAAGCGGGCCGACGTCGCCCTGTCCACCGCGTCGCGCGCCTTCAGCGATCCGCAGCGGCTCGGACCGGGCACCTTGCGCAAGGTCCTCGACGCCGCCCAGGACCTGGGCTACCAGGCGACCAAGTCCGCTGAGGCCCAGGTCGCCGGATCGACCGTCGCGATGGTCGTCCCGGACATCGCCAACCCGGTGTACGGGACGCTGGTCAAGGCGGCGCAGGGCGAAGGGCGGCGCCGCAAGCAGACCCTCGTGCTGCACGACACCGACCGCGACCCGAATCGCGAGCGCGAGGCGATCGCCCACCTGCGCAGCCAGGTCGCGGCCATCGCGGTGTGCTCGTCCCGGCTGCCCGCCGACGAGCTGGTCGAGCTGTGCGGATCGACGCCGGCCGTGCTGATCAACCAGGAGCACTCCGGCGTCGACTGCGTGCTCGCCGACGCGGGCGAGGGCCTCCGCCAGGCCATCGACTACCTCTGCGCGCTGGGCCACGAACGCCTCGCGTTCGTCTCCGGCTCACCGCACTCCTGGTCCAGCCCCCGCCGCGTGCAGCTGGTCGAAACCTTGGCCGCCGAAGCGGGAATCGAGCTGGAAGTCCTCGGCTGGCAGGCCGAGACCGTCGCGTCCGGGACCGCCGTGGCCGCCAGCGTGCTGGCCACCGGCGCCACCGCCGTGATCACCCACAACGATCTCGTCGCGTTCGGCGTGATCAAGGGGGCCCGCGCCCTGGGCGTGCAGGTGCCCGACGGCCTCAGCGTCATCGGGATCGACGACGTGGCGCTCACCGACGTCTCCCGTCCCTCGCTGACCAGCATCTCGATCCCGTGGTCCAAGGCGGGCGCGCTGAGCGTGGAACTCCTCGGCCCGATCCTGGGCGGGAACCGGCCGCCTCCACGCCACCACCAGCTGCCCGCGCAGCTCGTGGTGCGCGACTCCACAGCCCCCGCCGCCCGCTGAACCCGTCCGTCGATTGGCCCACCATGCACCGTCTCAACGCCTCCACCACGCCCGTCTCCGCGCTGCAGCACCACCGCGCGCTGGGCGCGCCCGGCATCGTCCACCTCGGGCTCGGCAACTTCCACCGCGCCCACCAGGCCGTGCACACCGCCCGCGCGCTGGAGCACACCGAGGGGCCGTGGGCGATCGTCGGCGTCGCGAACTCCTCGGCCACCGTCGCCGAAGCGATGCGCGAGCAGGAGATGCGCTACGGGGTCGTGGAGATCTCGCCCGAGCGCACCGAGGTCGGGGTGCCTGCCGTGCACAGCGACGTCCTGGTCGCGGCGCACCACCCGGACGCGGTTCTCGACGCGCTGGCGGCCCGCGAGACCCGCATCGTCACCCTGACGATCACCGAGAAGGGCTACACCTGCTCGCCGCGCACCCGGGGTCTCGACCTGGACGACCCCGGTGTCCGCGCCGACCTGGCGGGCGGGTCACCGCGCACCACGATCGGCCGGCTCGCCCGCGCGCTGCAGCGCCGCGCCGCGCATGCTTCGCCGGTGTCGATCCTCAGCTGCGACAACCTCACCGGCAACGGTGAGCTCACCGGGAAGCTGGTGCGCGAGTTCGCCGAGGCGCTTCCCGCCGCCGAGCGCGAGGACCTGCTCGCCTACCTGCGCACCTCGGTGACCTTCCCGAACGGCATGGTCGACCGGATCGTGCCCGCCACCACCGACGCCTACCGCGAGGCCGTCGCCGATCGCCTCGGGTTGCGCGACGAGGTCCCGGTGCCCGCCGAGCCGTTCAGCATGTGGGTGCTCGAGGACCGCTTCGCCGCGGGACGCCCGGCCTGGGAGCACGGCGGAGCCACCTTCACCGACGACGTCGAGCCCTTCGAGCTGATGAAGTTGCGGCTGCTCAACGGCACCCACTCGCTGATCGCCTACCTGGGCGCGCTCGACGGCTGCGACCTGATCGCCGAGTCCACCGCGCGCCCGCACATCGCCGAAGCGGCCGACCGGCTGATGCGCGAGGACTACCTGCCGACGCTGACGATGCCCTCCGGCATCGAGTTCGAGGACTACTCCAAGCAGCTGTTCACGCGCTGGAGCAACAGCGCGCTGGGCCACCGCACGCGCCAGGTCGGCTCCGACGGGTCCACCAAGCTCGCCCAGCGCGTGCCCGAAGCTGCCGCGCTGCACCTGGAGGCCGGTCGGATGCCGCAGCACCTCGCGTTGTGCGTGGCCGCCTACCTGCGCTGCACGACCGCACCGAGGGCCACCGAGCACACCGCGGCCCTCGCCGACCCGGCCGCCGAACGGATCCGCACCGCTCACGACAGTGCCTCGGGCACTGGTGATTTCGTCGCCGCCGCACTGCGCGACGGCCTGCTCGGCGACGCGCTCGCCGCGCACCGGGAGTTCCAGGCGCGCGTCGCGGAGTTCGTCGACGTGCTCGCCGCCCACGGGGTCGCCGCGGCGACCGAAGAAGCCCTGCAAGCCCAGAACTGACGCAGCACGACCAGATTGCGTGGACCCGAATGAGCGAACAAAGAAGTTCCGCAGCGGACACGACCACCGAGGCGCCACCGGACCGCAAGGCCGTCCGGCGCGCAGCGTGGGCCGGACTGATCGGCACGACGCTGGAGCAGTACGACTTCGTCATCTACGGCACGGCGTCGGCGCTGATCTTCAGCAAGCTGTTCTTCCCCAACATCTCCCCTATCGCAGGCATCCTGGCCTCCTTCAGCGCCTACGCGGTGGGTTTCGCCGCGCGCCCGCTCGGCGGGCTGATCTTCTCCCGCTTCGGTGACCGGCTCGGCCGCAAGTGGGTGCTGGTGGCCACGCTGCTGCTGATGGGCGGATCCACGCTGGCCATCGGCCTGCTGCCGACCTACTCGCAGGTGGGGCTGCTGGCTCCGGTCCTGCTGGTGGCGTGCCGGTTCTTCCAGGGCATGGGAGCCGGGGCCGAGCAGGCAGGTGGCGCGACGCTGCTCACCGAGACGGCGGGCAGGGGCAAGCGCGGTGCGCTGGCCTCGCTGGTGATGACCGGTGCCGCGCTGGGCACCGCGCTCGGCGCCGTCGCCTGGATCCTGGCCCAGTCGCTTCCAGAGGAAGCGCTGATGACCTGGGGATGGCGGCTGGTGTTCGGCAGCAGCCTGCTGGTGACGATCGCCGCGCTGATCATCCGCCGGAAGCTCAACGAGAGCCCGGTGTTCCAGGAGCTCAAGGAGCAGGTCGGCGAAACCCGCGCACCGATCTCCGAAACGTTCCGCAAGGGCCGCAAGCCTCTGCTGCTGGCGTTCTTCCTCAACGTCGGTTCCAACGCCCAGTCCTACACCTACCAGGTGTTCATGGCCTCCTACCTGGTCTCGACCGTCGGCGTGGACAAGGCGTTCGTGCCGAAGGTGCTGCTGCTGGGCGCGATCTGCGGTGGGATCGCGGCGTTCGGCTTCGGCGCGCTGTCCGATGTGGTCGGCCGCAAGAACGTCTACGCCACGATCATGGGTGCCCTGGTGCTGCTGCCCGTGCCGACCTTCGTCGCGCTCAACACCGGGTCCCCGGTCGCCATCACGGTGGCGATCGTGCTCGGATTCGTCCTGGCCTGCCACGGTTCGGTCGGGGTGCAGATGAGCTACTTCCCCGAGCTGTTCGGCAACCGCTACCGCTACGCGGGCGTGGCGTTGGGCCGTGAGTTCTCGGCGGTCCTGGGCGGTGGTGTCGCGCCGCTGATCTGCGCGGGCCTGATGGCCGCGTTCGGCGGATCGTGGGTCCCGGTCGCGATCTACATGATGGTGATGATGGCCATCAGCTTCGCCGCCTCGCTGATCGCTCCGGAGACCAAGGATCGCGACCTCAACGTCGCCCACGACGCGGCCTGAGCGCGGAGCGGGCATCGGCCGCGTGGCCGATGCCCGCAGCGTCACCTCGTCCGCGCGGCTGATCCGGTGGGGAATCCGCATGTCATAGCCTCTCGACGTGCACAACGAGGTTCCCGCCGAGGGCGCTGCCCTCCCCCGCCCCGCACGGCACGCGCTCACCGCCGGGTTGTGCGGGGCGCTGCTGTTCGTGTGGTTGCTCGACCTGGAGTCCTCCGACGGCATCCGCGACGCGGACAACAACTGGATCCCGCCGCTGGTCGCCGGAGCAGCCGCCGCGCTGCTGCTGCTCGTCCCCGACCGGTACCTCTCGCTGAACCGGCGTTCCTGGATCGCCGCGGTCGGCTCGCTGGCGCTCACCGCGACGATGCTGCTGACGACCGGGGTTCAAGGCAGCTGGGGCGTGACGGAGTCGTTCTGCCTGCTGATCCTGCTCGGCCGGGCGTGCCGCCGGATCCCGGTGCCGCTGGTCGCGCTGCCGCTCGGACTGGCCGTCATCACCGGACCGGCGCGGCTCTTCAGCTGGGACCGGGAGGAGTTCACCTCTCTGCTCAGCTTCTCGTTCCTGCTCACCTTCGCCGCAGGTGGCGTGATCGGCCTCGGCTGCTACCTGCGCGTGCTCGACTCCCGCCGCGCCCGCGCGGTGGAGTCGGTGCGGCAGGGCGAACGCCTGGAACTGGCGCGCGACCTGCACGACTTCGTCGCCCACCACGTCACCGGGATCGTGGTGCAGGCCAACGCGGCGCGCGCGATCCGCGAGACCGCGCCCGAGCAGATCGACGCGATCCTGACCGACATCCACGACGCGGGGGCCGAGACGCTCGACTCGATGCGGCGGCTGGTCCGGGTGCTGCGGGAGGTCGACGGACCGCCCCGGCGCCACGGCGAGCTGTTCAGCGAGATCGCCGCGCTGGTCAGCGATTTCAGCAGCGGCGACGACCAGCGCGCGACGCTGTCGATCGCCGCGGCCGCTCGCGGCGCGCGGCTCGCTCCCGAGGTGGAGACCTCCGTGCACCGGCTGGTGCAGGAGTCGTTGACCAACGCGCGGCGGCACGCGCCCGGCGCGGTGGTGTCGGTGCGGGTCGACCTGGCCGACGACCGGCTGCGGGTGGAGGTCGCCAACACGGCACCCGCCGAGCGGACCGCGCCACCCGTGGGCGGCCACGGCGGTTTCGGCGTCGTCGGCCTGCGCGAACGGGTGTCCGCCGTGGACGGCACGATGGAGGCGGGCGCCACGCCCGACGGCGGTTGGCGCATCGCCGCCGACTTCCCCGTGCTGGGCGTGCCAGACTCGTCGGCGTGAGCGACACCCCGACACGCGTGCTCATCGCCGACGACCAGCGGCTGGTGCGCAGCGGTTTCCGGATGATCCTCGACGCCCGGCCGGACATCGAGGTGGTCGGCGAGGCCGCCGACGGCGTCGAGTGCGTCGAGCTGGCCAGGCGGCTCCGCCCGGACGTCTGCCTGGTCGACATCCGGATGCCGGAGCTCGACGGCCTGGAGGTGACCCGGCTGCTGGCCGGCCCCGGCACCACCGAACCGATGCGCGTGGTGGTCGTGACCACTTTCGACCAGGACGACTACGTGCACCAGGCGTTGCGCAACGGCGCCTGCGGGTTCCTGCTCAAGGACGCCAGCCCCGCGCTGCTGGTCGAAGCCGTCGAAGCCGCGCACCGCGGGGACGCGCTGATCTCCCCGGCGGTCACGGTCCGGCTGCTGCACCGGCTGGAACCCCAGGAAGCGCCGGGTCCGGCGCAGGCGCCGCCCGCGGTGCTGTCCGAGCGCGAACTGGACGTGGCGCGGCTGGTCGCGGTGGGCCGCACCAACCAGGAGATCTGCGCCGAGCTGTACGTCTCGCTCGGGACGGTCAAGACCCACCTGACCAACGTCCAGTCCAAGCTGGGGACCCGCAACCGGGTGGAGATCGCGGCGTGGGCGTGGTCGACCGGCGCCGTCACCGCCGACCACACCGGCTGACGGTCGGCCGGATTCCGGACTTTCGGCTGATCGAGATCGTCCCGCGGGCCGAGGCGCGCAGCGGCGCTCGCGAGGCACCGTGGTCGTCATGAGCACCTCAGGAAGCGAATCCTCCCGGGCGGGCGCGGCCCGGACCGCCGATCCACGACCTCCCCGCCCCGCCGGTTCGAGCCCGAACCACCCGTCTCCTAACGACACCGGCGGGACCGCGCCGCGCCGGGTCACCGAGTGGGACGCCCTCCGCGGTCTTGCGCTGTGCGGCATCCTGCTCGTCAACATCCCGCAGATCAACCACATGACCCACGGCGCCGAGAGCGGCGCCTCGCACCTCATCTCGACCGGCCTCGGGATGCTGGTGGAGCAGCACTTCTTCCCGATCTTCGCGTTCCTGTTCGGGCTGAGCTTCTCGCTGTTCCTGGAGGGCGCTCAGCAACGCGCCCGCCGCCCGCGCCTGATGCTGGCGCGCAGGCTGCTCGTCCTCGGGCTCATCGGCGCCGCCCACCACGTGCTGCAGCCCGGTGAAGCGCTGCTGCCCTACGCGATCTTCGGGCTGCTGGTCCTGCTGCCCGCGTCGTGGTTGCCGACCTGGGTTCTGCTGCCCGCGAGCGCTCTCGTCACCATCGCCGGGTTCACCGTGGTCTCGGGCGGGATCCTCGGCATCCCGGGGCTCTTCCTGCTGGGGCTGGTCTGCGCCCGGAGCGGGATCGCGCGGACGATCGACCGCCGTCCCGGGCAGCTCGCCGCGGTGCTGGGCGTCGCGCTGCTGCTGAGCGTGGCGGCCGTCTGGGCGCAGCTGGTGTACCCGCCGGACGGTCCGCTGGCGACCCGCATCACCGCGGGGGCCGGTGTTCTCGGCGCGGTCGCCTACGCCTCGGCCTTCCTGCTCGTGATCCGCACCAGGATCGGCCGGCCGGTGGCGGCTCTGGTGGAACCGCTCGGCAGGATGGCGCTGACGAACTACCTCACGGCCACGTTGCTCGTCGTCGCCGCGTCCGGTCCGCTGGGCCTGCGCGAATCCACCGACTGGTCCACCGCGCTGGTGCTGGCGCTGAGCGTGCTCGCCGCGCAGACCGGCTTCAGCCACTGGTGGCTCGGGAAGTTCCGGTACGGCCCCGCGGAGTGGGCGCTGCGCAGCGCGACCTGGTGGAAGCCGGTGCCGCTGCGTCGCGCGCCCGCGTAGCCCCGCGCCTCACTCCTCGCGCACGAAGCGCAGGTAGCGGGTCGCCGAGCGCTGGACGATCTCGTGGGCGCCGGTGGGGATCACGGTGTCCCACCAGGCCCCGTGGAGGGAGTCGAAGGTGAGTTCGTCGAGGAGCTCGGCGGCCCGCTGGACGACGGAGGGCCGTTCCGGGATGAGGTTCGGGTAGCTGTACATGAAGCCGACGTGCGTGCGGTCCGGGATGACCTGGACGATGTCGCCGCTGAACAGCGACCCCCTCCCGGCGGCGCGGTGCAGGACCGTACCGCCCGCGAAGTGGACGCCGAGGTTGATCAACGTCAAGCCGGGGACGATCTCGTGTGTTGTGCCGCTCCAGAACCGGATCGCCGGGTCCGGGCGGCCCACCCACTGCCGGTCGGCTTCGTGCAGGTGGACGGGCACGTCGAAGGCGCGGGCCCACTCGACCATCGTCGTGTAGTAGTGCGGGTGGCTGATCGCGATGCCGATCAGACCGCCCAGATCGTTGATGGCGCTGACGATCTCGTCGTCCAGGTAGGCCGCGCAGTCCCAGAGCACGTTGCCGTGCTCGGTGCGCACCAGCAGCGCGCGCTGGCCGATGGCGAACTTCGGCTCGCACCCGATGCCCAGCACATCGCCCTCCTCGCGGAGCACCGCGCTGTGCTCGGCGCGGAGGGCGTCGAGGTCGGTCCACTGCTGACCGTCGCGCGGGACCCACTGGCGCTCGTCCTCGCACACCGGGCAGTCCTCGCGGGGTTCTGCGTACTGCATCCCGCAGGTGACGCAGATCGGCAGAGCCATGTTCCCTCCCCAGGATTCGGTGACCGGCCCACGCTACCGCTGGTCACCGACCTGGGACAGGCGGATGATGGCGGCATGTGCCGCAGCATCAAGACCCTCCGCCCGCCCTACGCCGAGCAGGTCACCGACGCCGACGTCCGCGCTGCCGCCCTGCAGTACGTCCGCAAGATCTCCGGATTCCGGGCGCCCGCCGCCCACAACGCCGAGAGCTTCGAACAGGCGGTGGACGAGATCGAGCGCGCCACCGCCAAGCTCCTCGGGTCCCTGCAGGTCCGAGGCCGGTGAGCCCGGTCGTCAGTCCTCCCGGCAGTGCGAGCCGGTCGTGCGCGGGACGTCGAGCGTGGGGTTCCGGTCGAAGAAGCCGACGGGCCTGAGAGCGAATCCCGCGCGGTCCACCGGCATGATCGGCCAGTCCTCGGGCCGGGGGAAGTGGGTCAGGCCGAAGGTGTGCCACACGACGATGTCCTCTCCGTCGATGTCGCGATCCTCGGCTGTCCAGGCGGGCAGGCCGGCGCCACCCGGGTTCTGGTTGACGAGATCGCCCGCGGGGAAGCGCTGGTCCGGGTCGTAGCGGGTGACCCACAGGTGCTTGGTGGCGAACGTTCCCCTGGCGTGCACCGACGAGGACTGGTCGGCGAGCATGACCGGCTGCCCCTCGGGGTGCAGCACGTAGGAGGTGTTGCCGCCGTAGCGGTTCTGCCGTTCGGGGTTGACGATGTGCCAGGTGCGGGCCTTGGCGTTGTCGGCGAGCCGCGCACCTTCTCGTTCGGTGGTCAGCCGGGTTCGCTTGGCGCGGAAGGCGTTTCCGCGCGGGTTGATGTCGCTGACCGGGACGCTCTCGGCCTCCACCTCGTCCACCGCGTTGCGCAGGCCGTCCACCGCCACGTCGAGCCTGGCGCAGAACAGGTGCTGGTGGAACGGAGCTCCCAGGCCCGGCCCGATCTGGCTGGCGTGGTCGTGACCCTCCTCGGGGTAGGCCGAGGTGAAGGTGATGCCGGTGGCCTTGCACTCCAGCTGGATGGTGCCGTCCAGGTAGAGGTACCAGTAGAAGCCGTAGTCGTAGTTGCCGACGGTGGTGAAGAACGAGATCACCAGCCTGCGCTGCCGCCGGGTCTCCTGCGAGCCGGTGAACAGGTCGGTGTGCTTCCACAGCACCCCGAAGTCCTCCTCGTGCAAACAGATCCCGTTGCGGATGGTGCGCGGGAGCCCGAAGTCGTCGGCGACCACGGCGTCGAAGTAGTGGATCTCGCCCAGGCAGTCGCAGCCCAGTTCCAGCGAGTTGGTGTAGCGGGCGAACATGTACTCGCCGCAGTCGAAGTAGTTCTGCCAGAACCGCACCGGCGACGGGTCGGCGTAGGGAACCACCATTTCGGCGATCGACGCGCGGTGCAGCACGGGCCGCTCGTGGAACGACAGCTGGTGCAGCGTGAGGCCCTCGCGCTCGTTGAAGCCGAGCCGCACGTCCCAGTTCTCCCAGCGCACCCGGTTGCCCTCGACGGTGAAGCTGGGGCCTTCGGGCTGGGTGATCTCGATGGGCTTGAGGCTCGTGCGCTGCGGGCCGGTGACCTCCGGGTCGTCGTAGTTGCCGGATTCCTGCGGGACCGGGAACTCGCGGTGGTCGATGACCCGGGTGACCTCGCGGCCGGTGAGGTCGATGTAGGCGCACAGGCCGTCGACCGGGTGGGCCCACGGGTGGTCGGCCGCGTGGAACTGCTGGAACCCGAGCGACCGGATGATCCGCTTGCCCCGCTCCCCCGGCTCGTCGTACACCCCGGCCGACAGCGGTGCGGGGCGCACCGTCGCCGGGTCGATCCCGCGCTTGCGCAGGGCGGAGGTCCAGCGCTCGTCGGCGTTGACGATCTCCTCGACCAGCTCGAACTCGGAATCGATGATCGGGGGTTGCCCGTCGACCGCGGGGTCGAGCCGTCGGACTTGGTCCACGGTGGACCGCGATGTGGAGACGACGGTGTCGTGCGAGGCACCGGTGGCCAGGTCCAGCAGGATCGCCCGGAACCGGCGGTCCACCTCCTGACCCGGCCGGTGCTCCAGCACTGCGGTCTTGTCCGGCTCCTCCAGCGCGACGAAGGTGAACCGGACGTGCTCGCCGAGCAGCCCGGCCTCGTCGAGCACCTCGCGAACTCGGGTCACCTCCTGCGCGGTCATCGGGTCCAGCGGGTGGATGGTCGCGGTGGCGGGCTGCTCGGCGATGGTCATGCGTCCTCCCCGGAACGGCCGCCGGTCGGGCGGCGCAGGCCATCACCAGCATGCCGCCGATCGCAGCCGCGAGCGAGGACGATCCCCCGAAGAGAGTCCGCGCTTCGCCCCGGGACGGAGGCCCGCACTGCCGGTCAGGGTTGGGGAAGTTTTCATGAAAACTTCCCCAACCCTGACCGAGCGGCCGAGGTCACCGGCCGAGGACCGAGCCCAGGACCGCCTCGCCGTTCTGGGCCAGGCCGCGGAGCGGAACCGTGCCGTCGCAGACGAGCACGTTGCACTGCGGGTGCGGCGCGAGGTCCGTGAGCAGCACCCTCGGATCGGCGTAGTTGATCGGGTTGAAGTCGAAGTCGAACGGGGGGTTCTGGTACGGACCCGGGTCCGGGACGTGCTGGTCGCGGATTCCGCGCAGCAGGATCCGGAAGAAGTTGTGGTACAGGTCGGCGGGCAGCGAACTGGCGATCCCGGCGGCGTTCGGCGCGGTGTCGCCGAGCAGCCCGGTCCAGGTCACCACGATGCCCAGGCTGGGGATGACGAAGTTGTTCTGGTGGAAGGCGCCGACCATCGCGTAGAGGTCGGCGGGAGCGCTGGTGATCATCTGCCGGTCCACGGTCTGGGCGTGCGGCACGTTCGCGCTCGTGCAGGGCTTGCCCGCGTTGGTCCAGAACAGGAAGCCGTAGCAGCCGTTGGTGGCGGTGGGTTGCCGGAGCTGCGAGACGTAGTCGGCGGACACGACCCTGGTGCCGTTCCACTCACCGTCGTGGGCCATCAGCAGGCCGAGCCGGGCGAACCGCTCGGGCGGGATGAACAGGTGTGCGTAGCCGTAGGTGTTGCCGGAGCGGTCGCGGAGCCAGACGTAGTCGTGCGCGGCGATGCCGACCGGCGCGAACAGCGCCTCCTGCGCGAATTCCTGGAGGTCGCGTCCGACGGCGCGCTGGACGACGAAGGCCAGCAGGTCCACTCCGCGCTGGCTGTACTCGAACGCGCTGCCCGGTTCGCGCACCAGCGGTTGCGCGAGCGCTTCCCGGGCGATGTCGACGTCGGTGCCGGTGGTGGCCGCTTCGCTGGCGATCGCCTGGCGGATCCCGCTGGTCTGGGTGAGCAGCTGCCGGACGGTGATCGCCCGATGCGCGGCATCGCCCCAGCCGGGTCCCTGCGGCAGGTACCGGTCGATGGGGTCGTCGAGCTGGAGCTGCCCTCGATCCCTCGCGATCCCGGTGAGCAGCGAGACGACCGATTTCGTGGAGCTCCACACGTTGACCGGGACGTTCTGGGTGACGGGGTCGAGGGCGCCGGTGCCGACCAGGCAGTCGTGCCGGAAGACCTGCACCGAGGCGCGCAGGTGCGTGTTGGCGTAGGTGAGGGCGTCGCGGACGGCCGCCGGGTCGAGGTCGACGGCGCCGGGTTCAACCCTGGTGGCCGCACTGTCGCCGTCCGGAGCGGCGCACCGGGTCTCGGGCCGTCCGGGCTGGGCCGTGGCGGTGGCGCCCCCTGCTGCGGCGGCCACGACCGCCAGCAGGACCACGAACCTCTTCCCCCGCAGCGACATCGCAGGTCCTCTCCTCGCCGACACCGTCGTCCTCTCACCCAACGGGCGTCGAGCCCGGCAGGTTCGGTTGTCGGCGGGGGGATTTTCGGCGGAGTTCGCGGATCCCGCTCAGGCCAGCGGCTTTCCGCGCCGCATCCGCGTCCGCAGGTCCCACAGCGCCAGGTTGAACGGGAAGCGGCGCAGCGGGCGAGGCGTCACGCCGAGCACGCCCGAGACGACCGAGATGATGCGGTCGAACCGCTCCTGGTCGCGCGTCGTCCACTCCAGGCGCATCTCCTCGCGGAACCTCGGCGGCAGGAACCCGGTGGTCATGAACACGTTGAACGGCCCGAACACCGCGTTGATCGGCGCGGGCAGGAACTTCAGCGCCGCCACGTCGTGCAGGAATTCGCGCACGGTGTCGTCGATGTGCACCTTGTCGAGCTGCTCGTTCCAGTACCGCTCGAACTCGGCGCGGTCGGCCGGCCAGTTCTCCTCGCGCACCTGCAGCGTCGTGCCGAGCGCGGAGGAAGACCGGTAGACCTCGTCGAGGTCGGGATCGGAGACGTCGCCGAAGAGGCGGTAGATGTCCTCGATGCCCCTGTACAGGCAGGCGGCGACCCACAGCTGCAGCTCGGGGTCGAACGCGTTGTAGGACACCGGGCTGTCGTCGGTGGAGCGGACCTGCGCGTGCTGCTTGTTGACCGCGCGCCGGTAGGCCTTGCGCTCCTCGTCGGAGCCCAGCGTGGCGACGGCGATGTAGGTGATCGTGGTGCGGGTTCGCTTGACCGGGTGCTTGAACAGGTTGCCGCTGTCGACCCGGCTCTCCACCACGCCGTGGCCGACACCGGGGTGGCTGAGCTGCATGATCACGTTCGCCGCACCGGCCAGCAGGCCGGCGCCCAGGACCGAATCGTCCACGCTGCTGCTTCGCTGCATCGCACGTCCTCCGCGACCACCCGGCGACATTTTTGGAAACGTTCGTTCTCACATACATGAGACGAGTAGCCGCCCGAGATGTCAAGATGGGTCGGTGGCCACCACTCCTCTGCGCGTCTACGGCGGCGTCGCGGGCTCGGACCGCCAGGCCGAGCGTCGCGCCCTGTTCATCGAGTCCGGGCTGGAACTGCTCGGCTCCCCCGACGGCGACGCGGCGCTGACCGTGCGCGGCGTCTGCCGCCAGGCCGGGCTGGCCAACCGCTACTTCTACGAGAGCTTCACCGACCGCGACGAGCTGGCGACCGCCGTCTACGACCACGTCGTCAACGAGATCGCCACCACCGCTCTCGACGCCGTGTCCGCGGTGGAGGAACCCGAGGAGAAGGTGCGCACCGGACTGGCCAGGATCGTGCGGCTGATCGCCGACGATCCGCGACGCGGCAGGCTGCTGTTCTCGCCGTTCCTGTCCGGCACCCCGCTCGTGCACCGGCGGACCGAGTCGACGCGGTTGTTCACCCAGCTGCTCGGCACGCAAGCGCGCCAGGTCTACGGCGTGCAGGGCGGCGCCCGGCTGGAGCTGCTGTCGGGGTTCCTGGTCGGCGGGCTCGCCCAGACGCTGACCACCTGGCTCGACGGCGAGCTGGACGCCACCGAGTCCGAGATCGTCGAGTGGAGCTCCCAGATCTTCCTCGCCACCTCCCAGTTTCCGCAGTAACCGGGCCGAACGTCCGAACACGTCCCAGACGGGAGCGACCTGTGACGCTGACCGACCGGATCACCGCAGCGGTGGCCAAACCCCGCACCGACGACGACTTCGACGCGCACGCCGAGTTCACCGACGTCCTGGCCGGGATCGGGATGAGCCCCTCGGACACCGGTGGCCAGGTCCGCTTCCTGGGCGCCGACCCGGTCGTGCCCAGCACGCTGCGGCTGGGCGGCGCGGCGGCGATCACGCTGGCCGCCAAGTCCGCCGCCATCGCGCGGCTCTGGCGGATGCGCGGCGGCGAGGGCCAGGACATCGAGGTCGACCTGCGGTCCGCACCGCACCGGCTGTGCCCGTTCTACGACCGCAAGTGGGAGCTGCTCAACGGATATCCCGGTGGCGGGGAATCCAACCAGGCCTTGGGGTTCCGCTTCTACCCCACCGCCGACGACCGCTGGGTGATGCCGCTCAACCCGTACCCGAAGATCAAGGCCGGTGCGCAGAAGCTGCTCAACGCACCCGAGGACTCCCAGGCCGTCGCGGCGGCGATTGGCCGGTGGAACGCCCGGGACCTCGAGGACGCGGGCGTCGAGGCGGGCGTGGTGATGCCGATGCTGCGCACCGCCGAGGAGATCCTCGCCGAACCGCAGTACACCGAGCACTTCGCCGGCATGCCGCTGGTGGAGATCGAGCGCATCGGCGACGCCGAACCCGAACCGCTCGCACCCGGTGCCGAGCAACCGCTCTCGGGCATCCGCGCGCTCGGGATGGGGCACGTCATCGCCGGGGCCGGGACCGGTCGCGCGCTGGCGCTGCACGGCGCCGACGTGCTGAACCTGTGGCGACCGGGCGAGTTCGAGCACGAGGGCGCCTACATGAGCGCCAACGTCGGCGTGCGCTCGGCGACGGTCGATCCCCGGACGCACCGGCAGACCGTTGCCGATCTGCTGGCGGGCGCCGACGTCTTCTACGCCAACCGGCGCCCCGGCTACCTCGGCGAGCTCGGGCTCTCGCCGGCCGAAGCCGCGGAGCTGCGACCGGGGATCGTGCACGCGACCACCACCCTCAACGGCGAGAGCGGTCCGTGGGCCGACCGCGTCGGTTTCGACCAGACCGCGGGCAGCCTCGTCGGGATGATGCACCTGGAGGGCGACGGCACCAGGCCCAAGCTCTCACCGATCCTGGTGGTCAACGACTACATCGTGTCGTGGCTGCTGACCGCGGGGATCAGCAGCGCGTTGGCCCGCCGCGCCACCGAGGGCGGCAGCTGGCGGGTCCACGTCTCGCTGACCCGCGCGGCCCTGTGGATCCTCAGCCTCGGCGTCTTCGACCGGCAGTACGCGGCCGAGGTCGCCGGGATCGACGAGCAGCACCGCTACCTGGACCCCGAGACCTTCACCGCCGACACACCTCTCGGCCACTACCAGGGCGTCACCGACCAGGTCCGCATGACGGCCACCCCGGGCCACTACCGCCACGTCCTCCTCCCCCGAGGAGCAGCCCGCCCAACCTGGCTCTGACCCGAGACGTCCCCGGCATTTCCCAGTTTTAGTCCAAACTGAGCCGACATTTCGGACATGATCATGGCTCGGTTTGGACTAAAACTGGGAAGTCGGGAGATGACTCCTAGAACTGGCCGGGTCAGGTGATGAGGCTGGGGAGGTAGGTGGCCGTGCCCGGTACGGCGATCATGAGGAGGATCAGGGCGAACTCGATCGCGAGGTACGGGGCGATCCCCCTGAAGATGTCGCCGAGGTCGAGCTCCGGGACCACCGACTTCATCGTGTAGAGGTTGAGACCGACCGGCGGCGTGATCACCGCCATCTCCAGGTTCACCACCAGCAGCACGCCGAACCACAGCGGGTCGAAGCCGAGCTCCTCGATGGCCGGGACCAGGATCGGCGTCACCACCAGCAGCAGGGACGCCGCGTCCACCAGGCATCCGAGCAGGATCAGCACCAGCATGATCCCGATCAGCACGACGTAGGGGTGCACGTCCAGACCCACCACGAAGTCGGTGAGCGTCTCGGGAACCCGCGCCACGACGAGCATCTGGGTGAACACGAACGCCGACCCGACGATCGCCAGCATCGCCGCGGAGACCGTGGCGGTGGAGGCGAAGATGAGCTTGAGGTTCTGCCATCCCAGCTTCCGGTACACCAGCCCGGTCATCGCGAACGCCAGCAGGGCTCCGATCGCCGCCGCCTCGGTGGGCGTGGCGAAGCCGGTGTAGATCGAGCCGAGCACCAGCACGATGAGCACCAGCGCCGGGGTGATCTTGCCGATGGCCGCCCACCGCTCCCGCCAGCTGAAGCGCTCGCCGTCGCGCGGCGCGCTGTCGGGGTTGAGCTTGGCGCGCACCACGACGTACCCGATCATCAGGGTCGCCAGCAGCAGACCCGGCACGATGCCACCGGCGAACAGCGAGGCGACGCTCTCACCGGTGACCGAGGCGTAGAGGATGAACATCAGGCTCGGCGGGATGAGCATGGCCAGCGCACCGGAAGCGGCCACCGAGCCGGCCGCGAAGCCGGGCCGGTACCCGCGCGAGAGCATCTCGGGCACGGCCATCTTCCCGATCAGCGCCACCGAGGAGATGCTGACCCCCGACATCGCGCCGAACAGCGTGGAGGACGCGATCGCCGAGGACCCGAGCCCGCCGGGAACCCGAGTGAACCAGCGGTGCGCAGCGCCGAAGAGGTCGCGCCCGAGCCCGGTCACGGCCAGGGCTTCGCCGAGCAGGATGTAGAGCGGCGCGGCCACCAGCGCGTACTCCTGCAGCTGAGCGCCCATGGCCAGCGGGACGAGCTTGAGGCCGTCCGGCCCCGAGAGGCACAGCAGACCGGCGATGCCCGACACCGACAGGGCGATGAAGATCGGCGTGCGCATCGCGATGAGCACCAGCAGCAGGAGGACCGCCAGCGCGACGACCAGTCCGTGGGAGAGGATCACGCGTTCGCTCCGTCCTGCGCGGGGTCGGCGCCCGCAGCGGTCGCGGCGAGCTCCGGCTCCGCGTGCGGCGGGAAGAGCACCGCGACCAGCAGCAGGAACGCGCCGGAGGCGCAGAGGATCAGGTCCGGTATCCACAGTGGAACGCTGAAGGTCCCGGAGCCGGTGAGTCCGTGGCCGTAGGACACCAGCACGGACTGGAAGCCGGTCACCGCCAGCACCAGTCCGAGCAGCGCGGCGGCGAGCGCGGTCACCGCGTCGGCGACCCGCCGCAGCTTCGGCGGCAGCGACCGGTGCACCAGGTCCATCGAGATGTGGTGCCCGGTGGCGTACAGGTGCGGTATCGCCAGCACGGTCACGGCCAGCACGGCGCTGGAGTTGAGCGGGTAGGCCCAGTCCGTCGGCGCCCGGAAGGCGTAGCGGGCGATGACGTCGTAGCTGATCGACAGCATCATCAGCCCGGTCGTGATCATGGCGAGCACGGCCAGCGACCGGGTTCCGATCAGCACGAGGCGGCGGAGGTGGTCGAGCATCAGCGCTCCTCAGGCTTCGCGGATCAGGTCGAGCGCCCGCTGCGCGGCGATCGGGTCGCCGAGCAGGTCGCGCCATCGCTGGTGCACGGCCGACGCCGCGTCCTGGAACGGCCTCTGCTGCGCTTCGTCGAGCTCGATCAGCTCCACCCCGGCCGCGCGCACCGCGGGCAGGTAGTCGTGCTCGTGCACGTCGATGAGCTTCGCGGTCCCGTCGTGGAAGAGCACCCGCCCGGCTTCGTCCAGGGCGTGGCGCTGCTGCCCGGCGAGCGAGTCGTACCAGTCGCTGCGGCAGTAGGCGTCCACCGTGTACGCCCCGAAGTGAGCGGCGGTGCCGTAGCGCAGGATCTCCTGCAGGTCGCGGGAGACCACGGTGCCCAGGTAGCTCATCATCCCGTCGATCGTCCCGCGTTCCAGGGCTTGGTAGAGCTCGGCCGAACCGAGGAACACCGGCGCACCGCCCAGCGCCTTGACGGTTTCGCCCTCGATCTCACCGGCGACGCGCATCCGCAGTCCCCGCACGTCCTCGGGGGTGCGAATCGGCTTGTCGATGGTCCAGAGGTATTCGAACCCGGTGGCCATCCCGCCGAGCACGCGCATGTTCTGCCTGCCGAGCTCCTCGTTGATCAGCCGCGACGCACCGCTCTCGGGGTCGCACGCGCGCAGGTAGCGCCCGAAGTCGTGAGCGGTGAAGGGGAGTTCGAGCGCGCCGAGGATCGGGAAGCTGGAGGACACGTAGGAGCTGGTCTGCACGACCACGTCGGCGACGCCGTGCAACATGCCGGGGACGAGCTCCTCGGCTCCGAGCAGCTGCCCGGAGGGGAACACGTCGAAGTCGAATCCGCCGAGTTCGCGCGCCTTCCCGAGGAACATCTCCACGCCCGGGTACAGGTCGTCGTAGGAGGTGGTCAGGTAGGTGGCGGCGACCGGCCGGTGCGCGCCCGGCGCGCAGCCCGCGACCCCGGCGAGCGCGCCCAGCCCGGCCGCGGCGAGGAAGGTGCGCCTGGGCAGTGCGCTCATCGCGGACTCCCGCGGAACCCTGGGGGCGGCAACTCGAATCCCGGGTCGTGCACCGGCGGACTCCCTTCACGCTTGAGCCGCCGGAGGTTCGCACCGCGAACACCGATTCGCCAAATCGGGCTTCCCGTTCAGCGGAAGATCACGGCAGGGGTGTCGCGAGCCTGGTCACCAGGTCCTGCCAGCCTGCGTCGAGCCGGGACCGGCTGAAGCCGCGCTGCTCCACCAGGTGGTGCAGCAGGGCCGTGTCGAGCGAGGCCAGCAGCGTCTCGGCGGCGAGCTCGATGTCGGTGGTGGCCTCGCTCTGGCGGAGCAGGATCGCCAGGTGGCTGCGGCGCAGGCCGCGCGCGGGCACCTGGCAACGGCGTTCCACGGGTGGCTGCGCGGCCAGGTAGAGGTCCATGTTGTCGAGCTCGTGGCGCATCACGGCGGGACCGAAGGCGCGCAGCCGCTCGATGGCCGGCGCCCCGGGACCCAGCGGGGGCGGCCCGGACAGGAACGCCTCCTGCAGTCGCTGCTCGACGTGGTCGAGCAGGGCCAGCAGCAGTCCGTTGCGGTCGCCGAAGCGGCGGAACACCGTGCCCTTGCCGACTTCGGCCTCGGCGGCGACGGCGTCCATGGTCAGGTTCGCCGCACCGCAGCCGCCGTTCATCAGGCGGGCCGCGGCGTCGAGCAGCTTGGCCCGGTTGCGGACGGCGTCGGCGCGCGGTCGACGGCTTCCGTCCGAGACCGTCACGTCCAGCTCGGCCGGTCCGCGCAAGACGTCTCCGGTCGGCTCGATCGGCGGCATGCCAGCACCCATGCGCACAGCGTAACGCCTCCCACCTCTATCTGGACCGCAGTCCGCTTGCGTGGTAGAAATGGATCCGGACCACGGTCCGCTTGTCCTTCACCGTACTCCTCAACTGGAGAGATACCAATGTCCGTCAAGATCCTCGCGCTCGTCGGCAGCCTCCGCTCCGGTTCGCACAACCGCCAGCTCGCCGAGGCCGCGCGCGACCTCGCCCCCAGCGACGCAGAGATCGTGATCTTCGACGGTCTCGGCGACCTGCCCTTCTACAACGAGGACATCGACACCGAGGCCGACGTGCCCGCAGCCGCCACCCGGCTGCGCGAGGTCGCCGGTTCGTCCGACGCGTTCCTGCTGTTCTCGCCCGAGTACAACGGCACCATCCCCGCCGTGCTGAAGAACGCGATCGACTGGCTGTCCCGCCCGTTCGGCGCGGGCGCGCTGTCCGACAAGCCCACCGCCGTCATCGGCACCGCCTTCGGCCAGTACGGCGGGGTCTGGGCGCAAGACGAGACCCGCAAGTCCGCGGGCATCGCAGGCGCCTCGGTCGTCGACGAGATCAAGCTGAGCATCCCCGGCTCCATGACCCGCTTCGCCGAGACCCACCCGGCCGACGACCCGGAGGTCGTCGAGCAGCTCAGGACGGCGCTGGGCAAGCTCACCGCGAACATCTCCGCCTGAGGCCTCCTGGGGCGGTCCGGCCGCAGGCCGTACCGCTGCCGGGCCCTCGCGGGTTAACGTCTTCGCGTGGCCGGCACGACGAACTGGGCGAAGAACCTCACCTACCGCGCGCAGCGGACGCACCGACCTTCGAGCGTCGACGAAGTGCGGCGGATCGTCTCCGAGACCGAGCGGATCAAGGCGCTGGGCTCGCGACATTGCTTCAACGACATCGCCGACACCACGGCGGATCACCTCTCGCTGGACGCGCTGCCCCGCGACGTCGACATCGACGGTGAGGTCGCCTGGGTTCCGGCGGGCATGCGCTACGGCGAACTCGCCGCGCACCTGGCCGCTTCCGGTCACGCATTGCACAACTTGGCTTCGCTGCCCCACATCACCATCGCCGGGGCGACCGCGACCGGCACCCACGGTTCCGGCGTGCGCAACGGTTCGCTCAGCGCTGCGGTGGCCGGGCTGGACCTCGTCCGCGCCGACGGCGAACTGGTCCGCCTGCGCCCCGAAGACCCCGAATTCCCCGGCGCCGTGGTGCATCTCGGCGCGCTGGGCATCGTGACCCGCGTCGGACTGCGGATCCAACCGGCCTTCGACGTCGCCACGACCGTGCACCTCGGCCTGGACTGGGATTCGCTGCTGAACGACTTCGCGGCGATCACCTCGTCGGCCTACAGCGTCAGCGTGTTCACCGACTTCGACGATGTCGTGCAGGTCTGGGCGAAATCTCGCGTGGCCGTGGACGTTCCGGCCCCACCGCGCGGCACCCACCCGGCCGCGACGACCACCCACATGCTGCGCGGCAGCGCGATCGACAACCTCACCGAGCAGCTGGGCGTCGCGGGCGCGTCGCACGAGCGGTTGCCGCACTTCAAGCCCGGTTTCACGCCGAGCCACGGTGACGAGCTGCAGAGCGAGTACTTCGTGCCCGCTGAGCACGGCGCCTCGGCACTGGCGGCGCTGCACCCGCTCGCCGACAAGATGGCTCCGCTGCTGCACATCGGCGAGGTGCGCACCATCGCCGCCGACGACCTGTGGCTGAGCCCCGCGCACGCCTCCGATTCGGTGGCCTTCCACTTCACCTGGCATCCGCAGCAGCAGTCGGTGCAGCGGCTGCTGCCGGACATCGAAGCGGCGCTGGAACCGTTCGGCGGCCGCCCGCACTGGGGCAAGCTGTTCACCACCGAGCCCGCCGACCTGGACCTGCTGTACCCGAAGCTGGCCGACTTCCGCTCGCTCGCACGCCGCTTCGACCCGTCAGGCAAGTTCGGGAACGCATTCCTCAGACGCACGATCGGGCTGTGATGGCCGAGCGGCGAGGACGTCCGGCCGGAGCGACCGGCCCGGTGGTGCGCCGCACGCTGCACCTGCTCGACGCCTTCTCTCCGGAACGCACGGCGCTGTCGCTCAGCGAACTCGCCCGCAGGGCGGGACTTCCGACGTCGACCGCCTACCGGATGCTCGGCGACCTCGTGGCCTGGGGCGCCCTGGAACGCGGCGAGGACGGCACCTACCGGGTCGGCCTGCGGTTGTGGGAACTGGCCGCGCTGGCACCGCGCGGTCTCGGGCTGCGCGAGCGCGCACTGCCCACAATGGAAGACCTCTCCGCGGTGACCAGGGAGAACGTGCAACTGGCGATTCGCGAGGGCAGCGAGGTGGTCTTCGTCGAACGCATCGCGGGCAGCGGAGCCGTTCCGGTGCGCACCCGCGTGGGCGGGCGGTTCGCGATGACCGCGACGGGCGTCGGGCTGGTGCTGCTGGCGCACGCGCCCCGCGAGATCCAGGACGACGTCCTCGGCGAGGCGATCCCGCGCTTCACCGACCTGACCGTGACCGATCCGGCGGTGCTGCGCCGGATGCTGGCCGAGACCCGCGCGTGCGGGTACTCGGTCAGCGACCGGCAGGTCACCGACGACGCGCTGTCGGTGGCCGCGCCGGTGCACGACCACCGCGGCGAGGTCGTCGCCGCGGTCTCGCTGGTCGTGCGGCACGGCGGTTCCACCTCGAACTCGCTCAGCTCACTCGTGCGCGCCGCCGGACGGGCCATCTCGCGTGCGCTCGCCGAACCCTGAGCCCGGCAACGGCCATCAGGGCAGGATCGAGTCCACGTAACCGCCGTCGACGCGCACCGCCGCACCCGTGGTCGCCGAGGCCAGCGGCGAGCTGAGGTAAACCACCATGTTCGCGATCTCCTCCGGCTCGATGAGCCGCTGCAGCAGCGACTGCGGCCGGTGTTCGAGCATGAATTGGCGCTGCGCCTGGTCCCACGGCAAAGACGGGTCGACGAGCTCGTAGACGAACTTCTCCACACCACCGGTGTGCGTCGGCCCGGCGATCACCGAGTTCACGGTCACCCCGGTTCCCGCGGCCTCCTTGGCGAACCCGCGCGAGGCCGCGAGCAGCGCGGTCTTCGACATCCCGTAGTGGATCATCTCGGCCGGGATGACCACCGCCGAGTCGCTGGCGATGTACTGGACGCGGCCCCACCCCGCACTCGTCATCCCCGGCAGGTAGGCCCGGGTGAGGCGCAACGCGGAGAGCACGTTGACCTCGAAGTAGCGGCGCCAGTCGTCGTCGGTGATCTCCATCGCGGGCTGGGCGCCGAAGATGCCGAGGTTGTTGATCAGCACGTCGACCTGCGGCAGCGCCCGGGCCAGGTCTGCGGTACCGGACTCGCTGGTGACGTCGGCCGCCGCCGCGACTGCGTCCGCGCCGGGAACGTCCTGCTGGAGCTGACGCACGGCCTCCTCGACCCGCTCCGGAGTGCGCCCGTTGATGGCGACCCGGGCTCCGGCGCGGGCCAGCCCCTGAGCGATGGAGTACCCGATCCCCTGCGTGGAACCGGTGATCAGCGCGGTGCGCCCCGAAAGATCTAGCTGCATGCCCGCGAGGATATGCCGCGCCCGCCCTCGACGCCCTCCCGCTCCGCACCCGGCGGGACGAGCACTGGAACGACCTCTGTGCCCGAGGGCGCGGCTCAGCCGTTCCAGTCGACGAGTTGGACGATCACGCCGTTGGGGTCGCGGACCTGAAAGGCCCGTTCGCCCCATTCCTCGGAGGTGAGCGGCATGGTGATCGCGACCCCTTCCGCCTGCAGCCGCGCGAGCTCACCCTCCAGGTCGTCGACCTCGAACGCCAGGATCAACCCGGCGGCGTGGTCGTCGCGCTGGTCCTCGGGCAGCGATGCCAGGCCGCGCCGCAGGAACACCACGTTGACCCCGGAGTCCTGCCTGTTCAGCGAGGCGAAGCCGTCGGCGGCCATCGCCTCGTCGAAACCGAAGTGCTCCACCAGGAACCGGCTGGAAGCCGCCACGTCCTCAACGTTCAGCGACACCGCCGCAGCCTTGATCCGCATCCCGAACCCCCTTCTGCGCATTTTCCCGTACCACGTACACTGTACATGGTACGGAGGTGGTTCGTGGTGGTTGAGCGCAGCAGCGCCGGAGACCCCGGCAAGACCCTCGCACTGCTGTGGCGGCACAAGCTCGGCGAGCGGGCCCCGCAGCGCGGCCCGCGCAAGGGGCTGAGCATCGATCAGGTCGTGGACGCCGCGATCGCGCTGGCCGACGCCGACGGCCTCGCGGCGGTGACGATGCGCCGGGTCGCCGAGCGGCTCGAGGTGTCCACGATGTCGATGTACACCTACGTCCCCGGCAAGGCCGAGCTGCTGGACCTGATGCTCGACGGCATCTACCAGCGGATGCCGCGAGAACCGCTGGAGGGCCTGCCGTGGCGGGAGCGCGTCGAGGCGGTCGCGGCGCAGAACCGAGCGCTCTACCAGCGGCATCCCTGGGCGTTGCGGGTCTCCACGAGCCGCCCTCCCCTGGGTCCTGGCCTGATGGCCAAGTACGAGCACGAGCTGGGGGCGTTCCTCGACGTCGGGCTGGACGACGTGCGCATCGACTCCGCGCTCACGCTGGTGCTCGACTTCGTCCACTCCGCCGAGCTCGCCGCCGCCCAGGCCGCTGCGGCGCAGCACGACAGCGCCACCACCGACGAGCAGTGGTGGCGCGCCAACGAACCGCTGCTGGCGGAGGTCTTCGACCCCGACGAATACCCCCACGCGGCCCGCATCGGTTCGGCCGCGGGCACCGAGCTCCAGGCCGCGCACAACCCCCAGCACGCATACGAATTCGGCCTGCACCGCATCATCGACGGCCTCGCCGTCCTGATCGAAGGCCGGACACCGCGAAAGTGACGCTGACGAACCGGCTTTCGGTGTGCGACGCTACCGCTGCGCGAGGGGAACAACGGCCGCGAACTGCGCCTCGATGCGCGCGACCTCCTGATCGAGCCAGGGCGGGATCTCCTGGTCGGCGCCGGGCACGCCGGTGCCCTGCACCTGCACCAGGTACTGCCCGTAACGCAGGTCGACCCACCAGGTGTCGCACGATCCTGGCCTGCCGGTGATCTCACCGCACACGTACCGCGCCTCGTCGGCACCGGCCGGTGCGCGGTCCGGGAACCGCTGCGGGGTGTCGTCGAACCGCTCGTCACCGCGCGGATCGACGCGGCCGAACGCCCAGTCCGCCCACCGCGGCGCGGCGTAGCGGCGCACGGTGCGATCGATCTCGACGCTCTCACCGCTCTGCCAGCTGGCGGTCGCCTGCTGCTGCGCGCCCCAGTCCGAGGACAACCGGCCGGGGTCCACCGTCCCGCCGGGCCGAAGACCCGGCACGGCGGGCGGCGCGACGTCGACCAGCTCGGCGGGCGAGACCTCCCGCCGCTGCTCACCGGGGCGCGCCACCCACCACCACACCGAGAGGCCCGCGGCCAGCACAGCCACGAGCACCCCGATGCCCAGCCCGGTCATCGCTGATCTGCCCCGAAGTTCCTCATGTCCCGCGATACGACGCAGCATCGCAGGGCAACGCCGAGGTGTCAGCCGAACAGCGCTGCGCCCACTCGGACGGCTCAGCCCGGCTCGGGTTTCAGATGACCACGGTGCCCTCGATGCAGGTGACGGTGCTGCCTCCGACCCAGATCCGGTCCTGCTCGTCGGTATCGATGCGGACCTGACCCGCGCGGCCGAGGGCCGTTCCCTGCCGCGCGGTGTAGGGGGCCGTCGTCCGGCCGGAACCCAGCAACCATTGTGCGAGGGAGGCGTTGAGGCTGCCGGTGACCGGGTCCTCGACGCAGCCACCCCCGCCCAGAGGCGCGAACGCGCGGACCTCGTAGCGGGCCGGACCGCCCTCGGGATGCGGGCCGGCGACACCGATGTGCAGCGCATCCCGGAAACCCGGGTCCAGCGCGAGCACCGCGTCGGCGTCGGCGAGCAGCACGGCGACCCAGCCTGGCCCGTTGTCCGCCCACTGCGCGTCGACGATCTCGTCGAGCCCGACGCCCAGCGCCGTTGCGATGCGCCGCAGCAGGTCCGGTTCCACCGGCCCGGAGCGCAGCAGCGGCGGAGCGGCGAACGCCAGCCCCTCGCCCGTGCGCCGCACGGTCACGAGACCGGCTTCGCACTCCTGGACCGTCGTGTCGCGCTCACCGTGAACCGCCTGCCACGCGTGGCAGGTCCCCAGCGTCGGGTGGCCCGCGAACGGGAGCTCGGAGGACGGTGTGAAGATCCGCACCCGGTAGTCGGCACCGTCGGCGACCGGAGGGAGCACGAAGGTCGTCTCCGACAGGTTCGTCCACGCGGCGAAGCGCTGCATCTCCTCGTCCGAGAGGCCCTCCGCGTCGAGCACCACCGCGACCGGGTTGCCGTAGTAAGGGGTGTCGGTGAAGACGTCCACCTGCTGAAACTTCCGCATGGGGCATGACCATAACCGGACCGGGCCCGATCGCCGCGACGCCACCCGAGCGGGCACCTCGGGAATAGCGAGCGACCGCTGCGGGTTGTGATCACCATGCGCGTGGTGGGTTTCGCCGAGTTCGGCGGTCCGGAGGTCCTGAACGTCCACGAGGTGCCGGAGCGGCACGCCGGTCCCGGAGAGGTGCGGGTCCGGGTGCGGGCGGCGGCGGTCAACCCGACCGACACCGCAGGCCGCGCGGGCTGGATGCCCGGCCGCTACCGCGAGCACGCGCCGCCCTACGTGCCGGGCATGGACGCCGCCGGTGTCGTCGACGAGATCGGCGAGGGCACCGACACCGATCTGCGGGTCGGCGACGACGTGATGGCCATCGTCATCCCGTCCGGCGGGCACGGCGCGTACTCCGAGAGCCTCGTGCTGCCCGCGGAGTCGGTCGCCCGCGCGCCGTCCGGCGCCGGTCACGCCGCCGCGTCGACGCTGCCGATGAACGGGCTCACGGCGCGGCTCGCCCTCGACCAGCTGGCCCTCCCGCCCGGAAGCCTGCTCGCCGTGACCGGTGCCGCCGGGGCCCTCGGCGGCTACGTCATCCAGCTCGCCAAGGCCGACGGTCTCCGGGTCATCGCCGACGCCAAGGCGAGCGACCGCGACCTGGTGGCCGCCCTCGGCGCCGACGAGATCGTCGAGCGCGGCGACGACGTCGCCACCCGCATCCGCGAGATCGCACCGGAGGGAGTCGACGCCGTCGTGGACGCGGCGGTGCTCAACGACAAGGTCGAGCCGGCGGTGCGCGACGGCGGAGGCATCGCCACCGTCCGCTTCTTCACGGCGGAGGCCGAGCGCGGCATCCGGTACTACCCGGTGCTCGTCGCCGACTATCGCGAGGAGCGCGGCGAGCTCGACCGGCTGCGCCGGCAGGTCGAGGACGGCGCGGTGACCTTGCGCGTGGCCGACACCTACCCGCCCGAGCAGGGCGCCGAGACCCACCGGCGGCTCGAAGCCGGCGGCACCCGCGGCCGGCTCGTCATCCTCTTCTGACCGGCCGGTCCCCGTCCGCCAGATCGGCCCACAGGGCGTTCGGCACCGGTGCGCGGAACAGCTCGGCGTTGCGGCGGACCTCCTGCGGCGTGCGGGCTCCGAGCACCACCGAGGCCACGGCCGGGTGCCGCGCGGCGTGGGCGATCGCCGCCTGCGGCAGCGCGACACCGTGGGCGTGGCAGATCTCCCCCACCCGCTGCGCTTCGGCCACCAGCTCCGGCGAGGCCGGGCGGTAGTCGTAGACCGCGTTGCCCGCCGGGTCGTCGGTGGCCAGCAACCCGCCGTTGAACACTCCCGCCGCCAGCACCGGCACACCACGTCGCGCGCACTCCGCCAGCAGCGGCTCGCCGGAGTCGTCCAGCAGCGTGTACCGCCCGGCGAGCATCACGGCGTCGAGATCCGTGTCGGTCACGAAGCGGCGCAGCATCGGCCACTGGTTCATGCCGACGCCGATCGCGCCGACGACGCCCTGCTCGCGCAGGGCGTGCAGCGCCGGGTACGCCTCGTCGAGGACCTGCTGCCAGTGCTCGTCCGGGTCATGCAGCAGCACCAGGTCGACCCGGTCGAGACCCATCCTGTCCACGCTGGACTCCAGGGAGCGCCGGACGCCGTCGGCGCTGAAGTCCCAGCGCCGCGCGAAGTCCGCCAGGACGTCGAAACCGCCTTCGACGTCGCGCTTGCCGGCCGGGTTCGCGATCGGGTCGAGCATCCTACCGACCTTCGTCGACACCGAGAACTCGTGCCGGGGACGCCCTGCGAGCGCTTCCCCGAGCCGTCGCTCCGCCAGCCCGAGCCCGTAGTGGGGTGCGGTGTCGAAGTAGCGGATCCCCGCGTCCCAGGCCTCCGCCACCGCCTGCGAAGCCACGTCCTCCGGCACCGCGCGGTAGAGGTTCCCGATCACCGCGCCGCCGAATCCCAGTGCGCTCACCCGCACACCGGATCCACCCAGGGCTGTCACTTGCGCAACCGGAGGCCCTGCATGCCGCCGTCCACGGCCAGCGACGTGCCAGTGGTGGCCCCGGCCGCAGGACCGGCCAGGTAGGCGATCGCCGCGGCCACCTCGTCGGCCGAGACGAGTCGCCCCGAAGGCTGGCGGGCGTTGAGCGCGGACAGCTCCGCGTCCGGATCGGGCGCGGACGCCAGCAGTCGTCGAACCCACGGCGTGTCGGCGGTTCCCGGGTTCACGCAGTTGACCCGGATCCCCTCGGCGAGGTGGTCGGCGGCCATCGCCTGCGTCAACGACAGCACCGCGCCCTTGCTCGCGCTGTAGGCCGCGCGGTCGGGCAGACCCGCGGTCGCGGCGATGGAGCAGGTGTTCACGATCGAGGCCGACCGCGACTTCCGCAGGTGCGGCAGCGCGGCCCGAGTCGTGCGCACGATGCCCAGGACGTTGACGTCGAAGACCCGTCGCCACTCGTCGTAGGAGTTGGTCTCCACCGTGCCTTGCGCGCCGATGCCCGCGTTGTTGACCAGCACGTCCAGGTGACCGCACCTCTCGACGGCCCGCTCCACCGCCTCGCGCACCGCGTCCTCATCGGTGACATCGCACTTGATCCCGAGGATCCCGTCCGGGACCGCGGCCGGATCCAGGTCCAGCGCCGCGACCGTCGCTCCGCGGCCCGCCAGCGTCCGCGCCACGGCCAGCCCGATGCCGGCACCTCCCCCGGTGACCACCGCCGCCAGCCCCTCGAAATGCCCTGCGCTCACCGGTCAGCCCTCCGCTCGCCCCGATCCTGCTTCGAGCTCTAGCAGGTCGAACGGTGCGGCAACAAGCGATCCTCGTCGGGCTCCGCCGGTCGGTGGGCGGAAGCGAGCACCTCGCCTTCCACGACGAAGACCCGGGTTCGCTCGAACCACGGGAAGTCCGTGGAGGCGGGCGGCGTGTCGGAATCGGCCATGGCGTCGTCCCGTCGGGAAGTCGGCGATCGGGTGGATCGGATGCTACCGCTGCCCCTGCCCGGATCAGCGGGCGCGGAGCCCGTTTTCGCGTCGCACGCGTGCGGACCTGCATACTGCGGCGCGTGAAGCGACCGACGATCATCGACATCGCGCGCGAGGTGGGCGTGTCCAAAGCCGCCGTCTCCTACGCGTTGAACGGTCGCGGCGGAGTGTCGCCCGAGACGCGCGACCGGATCCTCGACGTGGCCGCGGAACTCGGCTGGCGGGCGAGCAGCGCCGCGCGGGCCTTGTCCAGCGACCGGGCCGCCACCGTGGGCGTGGTGCTCGCGCGGTCGCCGGAGGTGCTGCGCACCGAGCCGTTCTTCATGCAGGTGGTCGCCGGTCTAGAGCAGACCCTCTCGGCGCACGGGTTCTCGCTGCAGCTGGCGCTGGCCTCCGATCCGGCCACGGAGCTGGAGACCTACCGCCGGTGGTGGGCGGAACGCCGGGTCGACGGGGTGCTGCTGACGGATCTGCGCGTGCAGGACCCGAGACCCGCTCTGCTGCGGGAGTTGCGGGTTCCGGCGGTGTTCTTCGGGACCGAGCGGCCGATGGCCGGGATCCCGGTGCTGTGGGTCGACGAGCACGACATCGCCGACAGCGCGATCGGTCACCTGGCCGGCTTGGGCCACCGCCGGATCGGGCACGTGCAGGGCCCGGAGGAGTTGCGGCACACGGCCCGCCGGAAGCGCGAACTGCGCCGGGCGGCGGCGGAGTTCCCCGGGGTGACGCTGGTGCGCGACCACGGCGACTACACGGAGAGCGGAGGCGTGGCCGCCACCGCGCGGCTGCTGGACGCGCCCGATCCGCCGACCGCGGTCATCTTCGACAACGACGTGATGGCGGTGGCCTCGGTGGCCCGGGCGGAGGAGCTCGGAGTGCGGGTTCCCGGGGAGCTCTCGGTCCTGGCGTGGGACGACTCGATGCTGTGCCGGGTGGTTCGCCCCGCCATCACCGCGTTCTCGCACGACGTGGGCGCGGCGGCGGCGAGCGCGGCGCTGATGTTGCTGGAGCTCATCGAGACCGGCATCGCCGACGACTCCCGACTGCAGCCCAGGAAGCTGATCGCGCGCGAGAGCACGGCCGCGGCCTCCGGGTGACGGCTGCGCCGACCGGAGCAGCCCGCGAACACCACGAGTAACGAATCGGTCACGCCGAAACGCCCGACTCTTCTGCTTAACCGGTTAAGTCCCTAGTTTGAGCGGCGGGCCCAACGACGGGTCCGACGAGGCCGAGGAGTCGTTTCGTGATCAAACGCTCACTCGCGGCGGTGTCGCTGATCGCGACCCTGCTCGCCGGGACGCTGACGGCATGCGCCGGCTCGGCCGACGACCCGAACACGATCACCTACTGGGCCAGCAACCAGGGCAAGAGCGCCGAGCAGGACATGGAGATCCTGCACGACGAACTGGCGCAGTTCACCGCCCAAACGGGCATCGAGGTGAACGTCGAGGTCATCGGCTGGTCCGATCTGCTGAACCGGATCCTGGGCGCGGCGACCTCCGGGGTCGGGCCCGACGTGGTGAACCTGGGCAACACCTGGGCCGCGTCGCTGCAGGCCACCGGCGCTTTCGTGCCGTTCGACGACGCCATGATGCAGCGCTTCGGCGGCCGGGAGCGGTTCCTGGACAGCAGCATGTCCTCGACGGGCATGGCCGGCCAGGTCCCGACCTCGCTGCCGCTGTACGGGCTGAGCTACGGCGTGTTCTACAACAAGAAGCTCTTCGCCGAAGCCGGCCTGGCGCCACCCCGCACCTGGGACGAGTTCACCGAGGCGGCCCAGCGGCTCACCGATCCCGCCCGCAACCGCTGGGGACTGACCCTCCCCGGCGCCAGCTACACCGAGAACTCGCACTTCGCCTTCATGTTCGCGCGGTGGGAGGGCGTCGACCTGATCACCGAGAACGGGCCCGAGTTCGACTCCCCCGGTGCGGTGACCGCCGTCGAGCGCTACCTGGACCTGATGTCGAGGCACGAGGTGGTCAGCCCCAGCGACGCCGAGGAGGGCAACACCTCCAGCGCCGCAGAGGACTTCACCGACGGCAACGCCGCGATGCTCATCGCGCAGAACAGCGTGATCCCCACGCTGGAGGACAACGGGATGTCCTCCGACGCCTACGGCGTGGTGCGGCTTCCCGCGCCCGACCCGCTGCCACCCGGCGGGACGCCCGCGCTGAGCCACGTGGCGGGCTCCAACGTCGCGGTGTTCGCCGACAGCCCCAAGCGCGAGCAGGCTCTGGAGCTCGTGGAATTCCTGACCAGCAAGGACATCCAGGCCTCGCTGAACAAGAAGTACGGGACGCTGCCGGTGGTCACCGACGCCTACGACGATCCCGCGTTCCACACCGAGCGCGACGAGGTCTTCTCCGACGTGCTGGCCAACTACTCCGAGCCCGCGCCGATGATCCCCACCGAGGCGCACTTTGAGACCACGGTGGGGTCGGCGATGCGCGACCTGTTCGCCGAGATCGCCACGGGCCGCGAGGTCACCACCGACGACGTGCGGGCGGCGCTGGCCGACGCCGAGCAGAAGATGCGAGGTACCGGAGGATGACCAGTACCGCTGCCCCTTCCCCCGCCCGGCCTACGGCGCCACCTCCGGCTCCGCCGCGACGCAAGTGGACGCCGAGCCGCAAGCTCCTGCCCTACCTCCTGGTGGCCCCGGCCCTGTGCTTCGAGCTGCTGGTGCACCTGCTGCCGATGCTCGGCGGCCTGTACATGAGCGTGCTGGAGCTGACCCAGTTCTACCTGCGGGACTGGTTGAACGCACCGCTGGCCGGACTGGCCAACTTCCGGTTCGCGCTGGACTTCGACAGCGCGGTCGGCGTCACGCTGCTGCGCTCGTTCGCGGTGACGGCCGGTTTCTCGATCCTCACGGTCGGGCTCTCCTGGCTGCTCGGCGTCTTCGCGGCGACCCTGCTGCAGCGGTCGTTCCGGGGCCGCGCGGTGCTGCGCACGCTGTTCCTGGTGCCCTACGCGCTACCGGTCTACACCGCTGCGATGGTCTGGAAGTTCCTGCTGGACCAGGACGACGGCATGCTCAACGCGACGCTGGGCGGGCTGGGGCTCACCGACGGCGAGACGTTCTGGCTGCTGGGCGACAACGCGTTCCTGGCGACGGTCGCGACGGCGACGTGGCGGTTGTGGCCGTTCGCGTTCCTGGTCCTGATGGCGGGCATGCAGTCGATCCCGCACGACGTCTACGAATCGGCCACCGTGGACGGCGCCGGGCTGTGGCAGCAGTTCCGCTCGATCACGCTGCCGATGCTGCGCCCGGTCAACCAGGTGCTGGTGCTGGTGCTGTTCCTGTGGACGTTCAACGACTTCAACGTCCCCTACATCCTGTTCGACAAGTCGGTGCCGAACGCGGCGAACCTGCTGTCGATCCACATCTACAACAACTCGTTCATCACCTGGAACTTCGGTCTCGGTTCGGCGATGTCGACGTTGCTGCTGCTGTTCCTGCTGGTCGTCACGGCCGGGTACCTGGCCTTCACATCGCGGAGGATGAAGGATGCCTGAGCCGAGGTGGTTCCGCGTCCTGCGGGTCGTGGGCCTGACGCTGCTGACGCTGTTCACCCTGGTGCCGCTGTACGTGATGGTGACCTCGGCGCTGAAACCGCTGGGATCCGTGCGAGACCGGTTCCAGTGGATCCCCGAGGAGCTCACCTTCGAGCCCTTCGTGGACATGTGGTCCACGATCGACCTGGCCGACTACTTCATCAACAGCGCGATCGTGGCGCTGGGAGCAGCGCTGGTGTCGCTGGCGCTGGCGATCCTGGCGGCCTACGCGGTGAGCCGGTACCGGTTCCGGGGGCGAGACGGCTTCCGGATCGTGGTGCTGTCCACGCAGATGTTCCCGGGCATCCTGTTCCTGCTGCCGCTGTACCTGATCTACGCCACGATCGGCCGCTACACGGGGATCGAGCTCTACGGCAGCCACCTCGGGCTGATCGTCACCTACCTCACCTTCTCCCTGCCGTTCGCGATCTGGATGATGGTCGGCTACTTCGACACCATCCCGCGCGATCTCGACGAGGCCGCGCTGATCGACGGTGCCAGCCCGCTGGGCGCGCTGTGGCGGGTCGTGCTGCCCGCGGCGCGCCCGGGCATCGCCGCGGTCGGCATCTACGCGTTCATGACGGCCTGGGGCGAAACGCTCTTCGCGTCGATCATGACCGACTCCGACTCGCGAACGCTGGCGGTCGGGCTGCGCGAGTACTCCACCGAGACCTCGGTGTACTGGAACGAGGTGATGGCCGCTTCCCTGGTGGTCAGCATCCCGGTGGTCATCGGGTTCCTGGCGTTGCAGCGCTACCTCGCGCAGGGGCTGACAGCCGGCGCCGTCAAGTGACGCGGCCGGTCGCGGACCGCTGATCCGCGACCGGTCTCCGACGCACCTCGCGGTGTCGCACGCCGTGCAGGTTCCACCACTGCGAAAGGTTCCTCATGCGACGCAATTCCGCAAAAGTGACCGTGGACGGACAGCCCCAGGTGTGGCTGGGCGCGAACTTCTGGTCGCGCACCGGTGGCCCGCTGATGTGGCGCAACTACTCCCCCGAGGTCGTGCGCGAGGAGCTGCGGGTGCTCCACTCGCACGGCCTGCGGCAGACTCGCTCGTTCTTCTACTGGCCCGACTTCATGCCCGAACCGGACACGGTGGACGAGGAGAAGGTCGCGCACTACCGGGATTTCCTGGACGCTCACACCGAAACCGGGATGACGTCGATCCCCACCTTCATCGTCGGCCACATGTCCGGCGACAACTGGGACCCGCAGTGGCGCGGCGGCCGGGACCTCTACGCCGACGTCTGGCTGGTGTCCCAGCAGGCCTGGTTCGTGCAGCAGATGACCGCGCGGTTCGCCGAGCACCCGGCGGTGGCCGGCTGGCTGCTCAGCAACGAGATGCCGATCTACGGCAGGCTGCGGCACGAGCCGAAGGCGCCGACCGAGCACGTCAGCGCGTGGTCCCGGCTCATGGTGCAGGCCGTGCGCGCAGGCGGCGGGACGCAGCCGGTGTCGCTGGGCGACGGCGCCTGGGGCATCGAGGTCACCGGGGTCGACAACGGGTTCTCGGTGCGCGAGACCGGCGCGATGGTGGACTTCGTGGGCCCGCACGTCTACCGGATCGACAGCGACCCGGTGCGCCAGAACCTCATCGCCGCGTTCATCTGCGAGTTGTCGGCGGTGGCGGGCAAACCGGTGGTGCTGGAGGAGTTCGGGCTCTCCAGCGACCAGGTCTCGCCGGACAACGCCGCGCACTACTACCGGCAGACGCTGCACAACTCGCTGCTGGCGGGTTCGACGGGCTGGGTGGCCTGGAACAACACCGACTACGACGACCTGATCGCCCAGGGCCCCTACTCGCACCACCCGTTCGAGATGCACTTCGGCATCACCGACCGCACCGGAGCGCCGAAACCGCCGCTGCGGGAACTGGCCGCGTTCGCCGAGGTGCTGGAGCAGGTCGACTTCGCGCACTGCGAACGCAGCGAGGCCCGGGCCGGGCTGCTGGTCACCGAGTACCTCGAGCGCGGGTATCCCTTCACCCAGGACGACGACCGGCCGCTGATCTTCGACACCCTGCACCAGGCGTACGTGGCGGCGCGGGAAGCCGACCTGCCGGTGGGTTTCGTGCCGGAGCGCGACGGCGTCGAGGCCGACTGCGACCTCTACCTGCTGCCGTGCGTGAAGCAGATCCAGGGACCGACCTGGCAGCGGCTCCGCGAGCGGGTCGCCGAGGGCGCCGTGCTGTACCTGTCCTACACGGCCGGCGAGGTGGGCCACCACCGGCAGCCGTGGATCCCCTACTTCGACGAGACCTTCGGCGTGCGCAAGCAGATCACCTACGGCGTGGTCGACGAGGTCGACGACGACGAGGTGCGCTTCACCTTCACCGAGGACTTCGGCGGCATCGAGGAAGGTGACACCCTGCGCTTCCGGGTGTCGGGCAACGAGCACAGCCGCGCGTTCCTGCCGGTCGTCCCGGACGGCGCGAAGGTCGTCGCCACCGATGCGCACGGCAACCCCGCGCTGCTGCGCCACGCCTCGGGCCAGGGCGAAGCCGTGCTGTGCACCTACCCGGTCGAGCTGTTCGCGGCCCGCAGCACGCGGGTGAACCCGGACGACGCGCACCGGCTCTACGCCGCGCTGGCCGACATCGCCGGAGTCGACCGGGAGGTCGTGGTCGACGATCCGCGCGTGCTCACCGACGTCCTCGTGCACGAGGACGGACGCCGCTTCGCGTGGCTGGTGAGCCAGCACCCGGGCGAAGCGACCGCGACTCCGCGCACCGCGGGCTCGCTGCGGAGCTTCAACGGTGAAGCGGTGTCGGAGGTGACCCTGGCGCCCTACGGCGTCGAGGTGGTCGAGCTGAAGTCCTGACCGGTCGTGGGTCGGCCTCGACCGCTCGGGGGGTCGAGGCCGGCCCGCTCGGGCTGATCGTGCGGGCCGGCCGCCTGCGCCGACACCGCGGTGCTGCGGTACCTGGAGCGTTCCCGGACGCGCTGACGCCGGGTCAGCGACCCGCCCCCGCCGTCAGCCCGGCGATCATGAACCGCCTGCCGAGCACGTAGAGCACCAGCACCGGGATCGCCGAGAGCACCACACCGGCCATGATCGCCGGCACGTTCACCGTGTACTGGCCCTGGAACTGCCACAGCATCACCGGCAGCATCGCGGTTTCCTCGCGCTGGGTGAGGATCAGCGGGAACAGCAGGCCGTTCCACACCTGCAGCGCCTGGTAGATGCCCACCGCCAGCAGCGCGGGCCGCGAGAGCGGCAGGACCAGGTTCACCAGCACCCGGAACTGCCCCGCGCCGTCCAGGCACATCGATTCGTAGAGCTCCTCGGGGATGTCGCGCAGGAAGTTGCTGAGGATCAGCACCGACAGCGGCATCGCGAAGGCGATCGCGGGCAGGACGATCGCCAGCAGGCTGTCGTAGAGCCCCGCTTCCACGATCATCACGTACACCGGGATGATCGTGGCCTGCAGCGGGATCGCGAGGCCCGCCAGGAACATCCGGAACAACCACTGGTGCCGCCGCCGCTTGCCGCGCACCACCACGTAGGCGGCGGGCAGCGCGGTGGCGAGCACGACCACGACGGTGAGACCCGTGGTCAGCACGCTGTTGAGCAGGAACGCGAGGAAGCCGTCGGAGAACACCAGCCCGTAGTTCTCCAGCGTCGGAGAACCGGGCAGCGCCAGCGGGTTCCCGGTGGTGGCCGCCTGCTCGGAGCGCAGGCTGGTGACCACCACGTAGTACAGCGGAACGGCCACCAGCAGCGCCCACAGCAGCGCGACCGCGTCGGGTAGCCGACCTCTGATTCGCAGCATCACGCGCCCTCCTGATCGCTGCGCATCCGGGCGAAGCCGGAGTACTTGGTCAGTCCCAGCGACAGCGCGGTGCCCAGCGCCACGAGCAGCAGCGCGATCGCACTGGCGTAGCCGAGCTGGTACTGCTGGAAACCGGTGACGTACATGGTCACCGGGAGGATCCTGGTGGCATCACCGGGACCACCTTCGCTGAGCACGTAGAACAGGTCGAAGTAGGTCAGCGACCCGACCAGCATCAGGGTGCTGGAGGTGACGAGGGTGTTGCGCAGCTGCGGCAGGGTGATCCGGAAGAACCGCTGCACCGGACCCGCTCCGTCGAGCTCGGCGGCTTCGTGCAGCTGGGCCGGGATCTGCCGGACCCCGGCCTGGTAGAGCAGCGTGTGGAACGGGATGAACTGCCACGACACCACGAAGATGAGGGTGAGCAGCGCGAGGTCGGCATCGCCCAGCAGGTTCAGCCCGGGAAGCCCGAGGGCGGGCAGCACCCCGAACTCGGGGTCGACGAGGTTGCGCCACACGATCCCGATACCGGTCGAGGACAGCACCAGCGGCAGGAAGAACAGCGCGGCGAGCACCGCCCGGAACCGCTGCTGCCCGGCGACGTAGACGCCGAGCAGGACGCTGATCGGGGTTTGCACCACCCAGCTCAGCACCATCACCTGCAGCGACACCCACACGGAGTGCCACATGCCGGAGTCCGCGGCCAGCTCGCCCCAGTTCTCCCCGGCGTTGAAGCGCGGATCGGCGATGCCGTTCCAGTCCATCATGGACAGAACGATGACGACGACGATCGGAGCGATGACGAACGCCGCGAAGAACAGCATCGCGGGCGCGGCGAACCAGGTCGAGGGTTCGGTCCAGTGCCGCGTGGAGCGGCGCGGCTTCGGATCCGGGGTCGGGGTGGCCGGCCGCAGGAGCTCGGTGGCGGTCATCTCGAGGACTCCTCCATCAGCTCGGAGAACTCTTGCGGGCTGATCTGCTCCAGGAACAGCTTCTGCAGGTTGATCAGCACGTTCTGCGCTGGACCGGGCGGCAGCGCCTGGTCCCAGGACTGCTGGAAGTGCGGTGCGTTCTTGGCCAGGTCGTAGACGAAGGTCATGTAGTCGGCGTCGTCCGAGGCGCGCAGCTGGTCTTCGATTCCCGTCACCGGCGGCACGTCACCGCGCGCCAGGCGGCCCTGGGTGAAGGCGTCGCTGGAGAGCTCCTGGCGCAGGAAGTCCACGGCCTCTTCGGCGTCCGGCCCGGCGGTGGCCGACATGAAGGTGGTGGGGTTGCCGACGAGGTTGGCCGGATCGCCCTTGCCTCCCTCGACCGCGGGGAACGGGGCCCAGCCGAGATGCCCTTCGCGGACCCAGTCCTCGTCATCGCCGAGGAGATCGGAGTAACCGGAGCCGAGGTGGACCATCATCGCGGCACGTCCGCTGGCCAGCAGGGTGCGCTGCTGGCCGAGTTCGGCGCTGGTGGAGGCGAAGGCGTTGCCGAACGCTCCCCTGCGCACCAGGTTCTGCAACATCGTGTTGGCCCTGATGATGTCCGGGTTGAGCCACGCGCCGGGTTCACCGTCGAGCACGGCCTGGAAGGCCCCGGGCCCGGCGACCCGGTCGACGATCGCTTCCTCCCACATCAGGTAGGTCCAGGAATCCGCGCCGCCCAACGCGATCGGCAGGTATCCGGCCTCCTGGAGCCGGGGAACCTGGTCGAGCAGCTCGTTCCACGAGCGCGGCGGTCGCAGCCCGGTCTCGGCGTAGACGTCCTCGTTGAAGTACAGCAGGACGGGCTGGATGCCTCCGACGGGAATGCCGTAGGTGCCGCCGCCGATGTCGACCGGGCTCATCACGCTGGGCAGGAAGTTCTGCCGCCACTCGGGGTGCTCGCGCATCGCCGGCGCCAGGTCGGCGACCCGGCCGGCCTCGATGAACTCTTCCAGCGCACCGCCGCCCCAGCCGAAGAACGCGTCCGGGGGCGTGCCCGAGCCCATCGAGACCCAGAGCTTGTTCTTGTACGGGTCGTTCTGGAAGAACTGGGTCTGCACCGGCCGCCCGGTCCGCTGCTGGAACCGCTCGCCCTGGCCGGGCATCAGCTCCTCCTCGCCGCCGCCGCTGATCGCCCACGACGTGATCACCCCGGTGCTGCCTTCGCTCGGCGGGAGGAGCACGGCGCAGCCGGTCGAGGTCAGCGCCGCCGCCAGCACCGCCGCCACCGCGCTCAGACGTCGCAGTCCACGCATCGTCAACTCCCGTCGCAGGGGTGCGGAGCTCGCGGAGAGCCGGATGCCGTGTGCTCGCGGTCACAGCCGGTTCCGGTCGGCGAGACGGTACCGCAGCCGCGAGCAGATCGACAAGCATCAGTTTTCCGAAACATTTCGG
This sequence comes from Saccharopolyspora tripterygii, assembly GCF_054778355.1. NCBI lineage: Bacteria > Bacillati > Actinomycetota > Actinomycetes > Pseudonocardiales > Pseudonocardiaceae > Saccharopolyspora > Saccharopolyspora tripterygii. The sequence continues at coordinate 251,162 of NZ_BAAGZP010000029.1, forward strand.
CCCGCGATCATTGCACCCTCGATCCTTGTTTCAACGGCATTCTCGACGGACGATGTGGCACTCTGGCGCTCGACGAAAGCCATTTCGGGACGCCGTGACCGAAACTGTTTCGGGCGGTGTCGTCCGCCCGACCACGACGGGAGTCGCCGCACATGCCGCAGTCGCGTCCGACCGAGGACCGCCCGCCCTACCGCGATCCCGAGCTCCCGGCCGAGGAGCGGGTCGCCGACCTGGTGGCCCGCCTGACGCTGGAGGAGAAGCTCAACCAGCTCGTCGGGATGTGGATCTACGTCTCGGGCGCGGAAGAGCGAGTCGCACCGCACCAGGCGGATTTCGCCGACGACACCCCGGCGTGGGACGAGATGATCAAGAACGGGCTGGGACAGCTCACCCGCGTGTTCGGCAGCGCACCCGTCGAACCCGCGCGCGGCGCCGCCGCGCTCACCCGGCTGCAGCGCGAGATCACCACCGCCGGCCGCTTCGCGATCCCCGCGCTCGCGCACGAGGAATGCCTCGCCGGGTTCACCGCGTGGGGAGCCACGGCCTACCCGGTCCCGCTGTCCTGGGGCGCCTCGTTCGACCCGGACCTCGTGGGCGAGATGGCCGCCCGCATCGGCGCCGACATGCGCTCGGCGGGTGTCCACCAGGGACTCGCCCCGGTCCTCGACGTGGCCCGGGACCTGCGCTGGGGGCGGGTCGAGGAGACCATCGGCGAAGACCCCTACCTGATCGGCACCATCGGGTCGGCCTACGTCGCCGGGCTGGAATCCAGCGGAATCGTGGCCACTCTCAAGCACTTCGCGGGATACTCGGCTTCCCGCGCGGGCCGCAACCTCGCACCGGTGAGCATGGGACCGCGCGAGTTCGCCGACGTCGTCCTGCCGCCGTTCGAGATGGCGCTGCGGCTCGGCGGCGCCCGCTCGGTGATGCACTCCTACACCGACGTGGACGGGATGCCCTCGGCTGCCGACGAAGCGCTGCTGACCGATCTGCTCCGCGGCGAGCTGGGATTCACCGGAACCGTCGTCGCCGACTACTTCGGCGTGTCGTTCCTGCACGAGCTGCACGGCGTGGCCGAGGACCCCGGAACCGCGGGCGCCACCGCGCTGCGCGCCGGAGTCGACGTGGAACTGCCCAACGCGCGCTGCTACGCCGAACCGCTGGCCCGGCTCGTCCGCTCCGGCGAGGTCGGCGAAGCGCTGGTGGACCGGGCGCTGACCAGGGTGCTCCGGCAGAAGGTCGAGCTGGGGTTGCTCGACCCCGACTGGTCGCCCGAGACGCCCGGGCCCAGCGAGCTCGACTCCGCCCGGAACCGGGACCTGGCCCGGCGTCTCGCCGAGGAGTCGGTCGTGCTGCTCACCAACGACGGCACGCTGCCGGTGCGCGAGCCGGGCAGCGTGGCGCTGGTGGGCCCGCTCGCCGACGACCCGTTCGCGCTGCTGGGCTGCTACTCGTTCCCGGCGCACGTCGGCGCGTCCTACCCGGACTGGCCGCACGGCATCGACCTGCCCACCTTCCGCAACGAGATCGCCTGCGTCGCAGCGCACGTCGACCACGTCCAGGGGTGCGAGCTGCCCGATGGCCGCACCGACTTCGCTGCGGCACGGGCCGCGGCGACCGCCGCCGACCTGTGCATCGCCGTGGTCGGCGACCGGGCCGGCCTGTTCGGCCGCGGCACCTCAGGCGAGGGCTGCGACGCGGCCGACCTGCGATTGCCCGGAGACCAGCAGGCACTGGTGGAACAACTGGTGGACACCGGAACACCCGTGGTGCTGGTGGTGTCCAGCGGTCGTCCCTACGCCCTGGGCGAGCTCGCCGACCGGGTCGCGGCCGTGGTGCAGGTGTTCTTCCCGGGCGAGGCCGGTGCGGCGGCGCTCACCGGAGCGCTCACCGGCGAGGTGAACCCCTCGGGCAGGCTGCCGGTGTCCGTCCCGGCCACCCCGGGCGGAAACCCCGGCACCTACCTGACCGCTCCCCTAGGCGCGGCGAGCGAGGTCAGCTCGCTGGACCCGACAGCCCTGTTCCCCTTCGGTCACGGCCTGTCCTACACCACCTTCGAGTACTCGGACCTCACGATCAGCGCCGAGGAGGTGCCCACCGACGCGGCGGTGGACATCTCCTGCACGATCACCAACACCGGGAGCCGCGACGGCGACGAGGTGGTGCAGCTCTACCTGCGCGACCCGGTCGCGCAGGTGACCCGTCCGCTCCGCCAGCTCGCCGGGTTCGGCCGGGTTCCGGTGCCCGCAGGCGGCTCCCGCACGGTGTCGTTCCGGCTGCACGCGGACCGGACCGCCTACACCGGTGCGCGTGGACGGCGCATCGTCGAGCCCGGCACCATCGAGGTCCACGTCGGCGGCGACAGCGCCACATCGCGCCTCTCCGGCGAGTTCCGCCTGATCGGCGAGGTGCGCGAGGTGGGTCCCGATCGCGTCCTCGACACACCGGTGACGGTGTCGGGATGACGAGGGCGGAGGCTCCGAAACTTTCAGGTACGGTGGCGGCGGTCCAGCGAGGAGGCACGGTGGCGGAGGCCAAGAAGAACCGCGTGACCATCAGCGACATCGCGCGGGAGGCCGGTGTTTCGGTCCCGACCGTCTCGAAGGTCCTCAACGGCCGCCCCGAAGTCGCCGCCCGCACCCGCGAACGGGTCGAGAAGCTCATCACCCGGCACAACTACTCGCGCAGGGCCAACCACGGCAGCGGTCGCGCCGGGCTCATCGACCTCGTCTTCCACACGCTCGACAACGAGTGGGCGCTGGAGATCGTGCGCGGCGTCGAGGGCGTCACCCACGACGCCGGTGTGGGCGTGGTGGTCTCGGCCGTGCACGACGGGCGCAAGACAGAACGAGCGTGGCTGGACAACCTCACCGCGCGCCGCTCCGACGGCATCATCCTCGCGGTCACCGAACTCGGTCCGCGGCACGCCGAGCAGCTGCACGGCCTCGGCGTGCCGGTGATCATCATCGACTCGCTGGGCCAGCCGGATCAGCAGGTGGCCTCGGTCGGGGCGACGAACTGGAGCGGTGCCCGCGCCGCCGTCGAGCACCTCGTCGCGCTGGGGCACGAGCGGATCGGTTTCATCGGCGGGCCACCGCAGCTGCAGTGCTCCGTCGCGCGGCTCGACGGCTACCGCTCGGCGCTGATGAGCGCGGGCATCGCGGTCACCGACGAGCTCATCTCCGACGGCAACTTCACGCTCGACCGGGGCCAGCAGGCGGCGACCGACCTGCTCGCCCTCCCGGACCCGCCCTCGGCGATCTTCGCCGCCAACGACCTGCAGGCCCTGGGCGCCTACCGCGCCGCCGAGCAGCGCGGGCTGCGCATCCCGGAGGACCTCAGCGTCGTCGGGTTCGACAACGTGCCGATGGCGCAATGGATCTCGCCCGCGCTGACGACCGTCGACCAGCCCGTCGCCACGATGGCCGCCGAAGCGGCCAGGGCACTGCTGCGTCACGCCGACACCGGACGGTTCGAGACCAACCGGGTCGAGCTGGCCACCGACCTCGTCATCCGCGCGAGCACCGGCCCCAGGGCCTGAGAGGTGCGGCGCCGCTCACGCGGGCGGCGGAAATATCGGCGGTCGCTGCGGTGTTGCCCGGGGTGGCCGGGGCGCGTGGTCCCGGCCCGTGGTGCGTGCGTGAAAGGGCTGATGCTGCCGTGACCGTGGATCTCTCCGTTCTCGACCTGGCTCACATCGGTGAGGGGGAGACCGCTGTGGACAGCTTCACCGCCAGCGTCGACATGGCCCAGCGCGCCGAGCGGTGGGGCTACCACCGAATCTGGTACGCCGAGCACCACAACATGCCCACCATCGCGTCCTCGGCGACCAGCGTGCTGATCGGTCACGTCGCGGCCCAGACCAGCCGGATCCGGCTCGGCGCGGGCGGCATCATGCTGCCCAACCACGCGCCGCTGACCATCGCCGAGCAGTTCGGAACGCTGGAGACGCTGTTCCCGGGACGCATCGACCTCGGCCTGGGACGTGCCCCGGGCAGCGATCAGCGCACGATGCGGGCGCTGCGCCGCGACCCGACCGCCGCCGACGCCTTCCCGCAGGACGTGCTGGAGCTGCAGGGCTACCTGGCCGGTGACACCCGCATCTCCGGGGTCAACGCCACGCCCGGGTACGGCACCCGCGTGCCGCTGTACGTGCTGGGCTCGTCGATGTTCGGCGCGCAGCTCGCCGCCCTGCTGGGCCTGCCCTACGCGTTCGCCTCGCACTTCGCGCCGGACGCCCTGGAGGCGGCAACGGCGCACTACCGGCGTGAGTTCCAGCCCTCGGCGCAGCTGTCCGAGCCGCACGTCATCGCCGGGGTCAACGTCATCGCCGCCGACAGCGGCGATGACGCCGAGCACCAGTTCCTGGAGGCCAAGCGCTACCGGGCGAGTCGGATGCTCGCGCAGGGCCGCTCGCTCAGCACCGAGGAGATCGACGCGCTGCTGGCCTCGCCGGCGGGACGTCAGGTCGAGTCGATGGCCCGCTACTCGGCGGTGGGCACCCCGGCCGAGGTGGACGACTACCTGGAGAAGTTCGCCAAGCAGGCCCAAGCGGACGAGCTGATGGTCGTCTCGTCCGCCGTGGACCGCGCTGCCTGGCTCCGCTCCCTCGAACTCCTAGCAGAAGTCCGAGACCTCAAAGGCTGACCTCCAGCCCCACCGGACCGTCCCGGAAGCCTCCTACCTCGGCATCTCCCGGTTTTAGGGGTCGTTGCAGAATCACCTTGCTTGGCGGTGCGGGTAGCGGAACCTCACACGCCGCCTGGACTCCGTGCGCCACTCCTGATGTATGCCAATACACGGCGTCGCGGCGTACTCGCCAGACGACGTGTGAGAACCCGCGGCGGTGCCAGCTGAGTCCCACACCTGAAACAGCGGCTCCGCCGCATTCTGAAACGACTCCTTAGTCCTAATCAGGCGGCAATCGTGCCCGAAATGTCGGCTCAGTTCGGACTAAAACCGGGAGTGGGCGAGGCCTCTCACGGCGTGAGGTGGGATTCGATCTGGTCGGCCAGCTTGTTCATGATCTTGGCGTAGCTGGCGTGGCTCATCGGGGCGACCGCGTCCCACTCGACGAACCGGTTCGCGGCAGCGGCCGGAGTCGCGGCGAAGACCGGGTTCTGCTTCATCTGCTCGGGCGTCATCGACGCCGACCGCGCGTCCCAGAGCATGATGTCGGCCGGGTAGGCGTTGGCCTTCTCCCAGGACAGCCGCTCGTAGTAGCCGCCGCTCGCCTGGTCGGGCTCGCGAGGCGAGGTGATCGGCAAGCCGAGCTCCTTGACGTAGTAGTCGAGGTCGGGGTTGCGGGCGGGCACGACGACGAAGAACTCCTCCTTCGTGCCGCCGATCGGCAGGATCGTCTTGCCCTGCGCCTTCATCCGCGCACCGAGGTCGCGCAGGCGCCCGGCGGCGTCGTCGAACGCCTGCTCGTCGGCCTTGACCTTCGGGGACTCCACGTCCGCGCCCAGCGCCCGGGCGAGCTCCCGGTACTTCTCGATGGCGGCGGGCAGAGCGATGCCGGACTGCGCGACGCCCAGCGTCGGGACGATCTGGCGGACCTTCTGCTCCTGGTCCTCGACCAGATGCCACAGACCCGGGTATTCCGCGTACTTGCCGCTGACCAGGACGTCCGGGTGCAGGGAGGCCAACCGCTCCAGGTTGACCTCGCCATAACCGGCGCCGGTGACGTCGGCGACCTGCCGCGGGTCGAGGGAACCGGCTTCCGGTTCGACGGAGCCGTCGTCGCGCACGAGAGGCCCGAACGTCCCGGCGATCGTGACACCGAAGTCCTGCAGCGCCGCCCCGGCCGAGACCTGTGCGACGATCTGCTGCGGGCGCTCGGGACGGGTCACCGCGACGCCGCGATCGTCGGTGTAGGACCAGCCGCCGCCGGCTTGTTCGGGCTGCGATGATCCGCACGCGGACAGCGCTCCGACTGCCGTGAGCGAGACCGCGGCCAACGCGACGGCCCGGATCGAGTGACGCAAGGTCGACCTCCTGCTGCTATTAGGTTAGGCTAACCTAGCAGAACGATCAGGAGGTTTCGGATGACAGTGACGCGAACCAGGCCACACGTCGACGCGCGACCGGCGTATCAGCTGTTCCCCGTCGAGGTCGCCGGCGTGCGTCGACTCGGTCCGAGCTTCGTCCGGATCACCTTCAGCGGCGCGTGCTTGTCCGGGTTCGGGTTCGGTGGTCACGACCAGCGGATCAAGGTCGTGCTGCCCAAGCAGGGCCGCTCCCTCGACGACTTCCCCGAGGGCGACGACTGGTACCCGCGCTGGCTGGAGCTCCCCGAGGAGATCCGCCCGGACCTGCGGACCTACACCGTGCGCGACTACCGGCCGGAGGCCTGCGAGGTCGACGTCGACTTCGTGCTGCACGGGCTCGACGACGGGCACGCCGGCCCGGCCTCGGCCTTCGCCGCGAGCGCACGTCCGGGGCAGGTCATCGGCCTGTTCGCGCCGGACCGCCCGGGCTCGGGCCGGATGTGGGGCTGCGAGTGGTCTCCCCCGGCCTCCGCCGACCGGCTCGTGCTGGCCGGGGACGAGACGGCGGTGCCCGCGCTCGCCGCGATCGTCGAATCGCTCCCCTCCGACGCGCGCGGCGTGGTGTGCGTGGAGGTCCCCGCCGACGGCGACGAGCAGGAGTGGCAGCGACCGGCCGGGGTCGACGTCCGCTGGTACGCCCGCGCCGGAGCGCCGCACGGCAAGATGCTCGGCGAAGGGGTCGCCGAGGCGCTGCGCGAGCTGCGGCCGGTGCGCGACGCGGCAGCGAGCTCGGCCGACCTCGACGACGTCGACGTGGACGCCCGGACGCTCTGGGAGGTGCCCGAGGGGTCGTCGGGCTCGATCTACGGCTTCCTGGCCGGGGAGGCGGCGGTGATCAAGGGGCTGCGCCGACTGCTGGTCAACGACCACGGCATCCCCAAGCACTCAGTGGCGTTCATGGGCTATTGGCGCGAGGGTCGTTGCTGACCCTTTTGTCGGACCGCCGCGCTACGGTCGTCGACATCGGGTAGGGCCACCTCACGCCGAAGGACCAGCGCCATGCCAGTCACCTCGACCGCACCCACCGACGACTTCGTCGCGCAGGCCGACTCCTATCGCCGGGAGCTACTCGCGCACTGCTACCGGATGCTCGGATCGCTGCAGGACGCAGAGGATCTCGTGCAGGAGACCTACATCAAGGCCTGGCGGTCCTACGACCGCTTCGAAGGCCGGAGCTCGCTGCGCACCTGGCTGTACAAGATCGCCACGACGACCTGCCTGACGGCGTTGGAGAGCCGGAAGCGACGTCCGCTGCCCAGCGGTCTGGGTGCCCCGGCCGACGAGGTACCGCACGAGAAGCTCGTCGACTCCGGCGAGGTCCCGTGGCTGCAGCCGGTCCCCGACGGGATGATCGCCGACACCGCCACCGACCCGGCAGCGATCGTGGGGCTGCGGGAGAGCACCCGGCTGGCGTTCATCGCCGCCCTCCAGCACCTGCCCGCGCGGCAGCGGGCCGTGCTCGTCCTGCGCGACGTGCTGAAGTGGCGCGCCGCCGAGGTCGCCGACGCGCTGGCGATCTCCACCGCCGCGGTCAACAGCGTCCTGCAGCGCGCCCGCGCGCAGCTCGCCGACGTGGCCCCCTCGCAGGACGACCGGCCCCAGCCGCTGTCGGCCGAGCAGGAGCGGCTGCTGCAGCGCTACGTCGCGGCGTTCCAGGCCAAGGACGTGCCGGCCATCGTCGAGTTGTTCACCGACGAGGCCGTCTGGGAGATGCCGCCCTTCCGGCTGTGGGTGCGCGGTGGCGAGCGGATCGGGCAGCTCAACGCCCGGCAGTGCCCGGCGGGCCCGGACGGGCTGCGGCTGCGTCCCACCCGCGCCAACGGGCAGCTCGCCTTCGGCGTCTACCTGCGCGGTGACGACGACGTCTTCCGTCCCTTTCAGCTGCACGTCCTCGAACTGGGCGAGCACCGGATCAGCCACGTCGTGTCGTTCTTCGACGTCGACTTCGCCAAGTTCGGCCTCCCGGAGTCGGTGACCGGCTGATCTGTGCCGGTGGACGATCTCTCCTAGAGTGGGTGCCGGAGACGTTTGGGGTCTGGTGGCCTCCACGGCCTTCAAAGCCGATGGCGCCGAGCAGCTCGGCGCGGCGGGTTCGATTCCCGTCCGTCTCCGCCAGCTTCCTGTCACCGGCTGCGAGGACCTTTGATGAGCGGGTACCGGTTGACCCAGTACGCGCACGGCGGCGGGTGCGCCTGCAAGATCCCGCCGGGCGAGTTGGAGGACGTGGTCGCCGGCATCGTGCCGGAGGTCGCCGAGCCGAACGCGAAGCTCGTCGTCGGGTTGGACACCGGGGATGACGCGGCGGTCGTGCGCACCGATCAGGGCACCGGGATCGTGGTGACCACCGACTTCTTCACGCCCGTGGTCGACGACGCGTGCGACTGGGGCCGGATCGCGGCGGCGAACGCGCTGTCCGACGTCTACGCGATGGGCGGGACTCCCGTCCTCGGCGTGAACCTGCTGGGCTGGCCGCGCGACGTGCTGCCGTTCGACCTGGCCGGTGAAGTGCTGCGCGGTGGTGCGGAGGTGGCCGGTGCCGCCGGATGCCACCTGGGCGGCGGTCACAGCGTGGACGATCCGGAACCCAAGTACGGGCTCGCGGTCACGGGCCTGGTGGATCCCGACCGGATGTTGCGCAACGACGCGGCGCGACCGGGCCTTCCGCTGACGTTGACCAAGCCGCTGGGCATCGGGGTGCTCAACACCCGGCACAAGCAGACGGGACAGCGGTTCGCCCACGCCGTGGCCACGATGACCGAGCTCAACCGCGACGCCTCCCGGGCAGCGCTGCGCGCCGGGGCCGTGTGCGCCACCGACGTGACGGGTTTCGGGCTCCTCGGACACCTCTTCAAGACCATGCGGGCCTCCGGCACGACGGCCGAGGTCGACGTCGCGGCCGTGCCGCTCCTGGAGGGCGCGCGGGAGGCGGTCCGCGACGGTTTCGTCAGCGGAGGCACCCGGCGCAACCTCGACTGGGTGCGGCCCCACCTCGACGCGGGCAGCACCGGCGAGGACGACGTGCTGCTGCTCGCCGACGCGCAGACCTCCGGCGGCCTGCTGGTGGTCGGCGAAGTGCCCGGTTTCCCGGTGATCGGCCGCGTGCTGCCCGGCCGCGAGGACGGCACCCGCGTCGTCCTGCGCTGACCGGCACCGATCTCGCTGCCCACATGGTGAACCGCGTTGACGACCCCGATCGGCGGTTCTAGCTTGGTGCACATGGCTCTCCGGCTGCGATTGGTCACGCGCGACCACATCGACCTGCTCCGGGTGATCGCCGCCGCCTGTCAGCGGTAACCGGCTTCGCCGCTCCTCTCGCTCCGTTCCGCACGCCCCGGCTGATCGCCGTTGGCGCGCAGCGGTTCTCCACCACATCGCACCGCAGCGGTGCTCCCACCCCTCGACCCGCGCCGTCGCGCAGGGAGGACACGAGGATGGTTCATCGAACGCAGTGGCACTTGGCCGTGGGACTCGACGGGACCGGCTGGCATCCGGCCTCCTGGCGATCCGCGCACGCCAGACCCACCGAGCTGTTCACCGCCGGCTACTGGCTCGACCTGGTGCGGCGAGCCGAGTCCGGACTGCTGGACTTCGTCACACTCGCCGATTCGCTGGGCCCGCAGTCGAGTTCACCGGCCGGACCCGACGAACGCACCGACCGCGTGCGCGGCCGGTTGGACGCCGGCCTCATCGCCGCGCGCATCGCTCCCCGGACCCGGCACGTCGGGCTGGTGCCGGAAGTCGTGGTCACCCACACCGAGCCGTTCCACGTCTCGAAGTCCGTCGCGACCCTCGACTACGTGTCGGGCGGCCGCGCCGGATGGCTGCCCCAGGTCAGCGCGAGCGGCGGCGACAACGCGCACTTCGGCCGCCGCGCGATCGCGCCCGCGGAGCTGCTCGAGGAGGCCGCCGACCACGTGGAGGTCGTCCGCCGGCTGTGGGACTCCTGGGAGGACGACGCGGAGATCCGCGACGTGGCCACCGGCCGGTTCATCGACCGGGACAAGCTGCACCACATCGACTTCCGCGGCAGGTGGTTCGACGTCAAGGGACCGTCGATCACACCCCGCCCGCCGCAGGGCCAACCGCTGGTGACCGCGAGGGCCACCGATCCCGCTGAGTACCGGTTCGCCGCCCAGGCCGCCGACGTCGTGTTCACCGCCGCAGCCGGCCCGGCCGCGGCCGATCGAGCGGTGACCGAGGTGGGAACGCACGCCGGTTCGGGCGCATCGCCGCACGTCTTCGGTGATGTCGTGGTGTTCCTGGGCTCCGGCTCGGCCGATCGCCGGGCACGGCTCGACGCGCTCGATCGGCCGTCTACTTCGGACGCACCGGTCTTCGCGGGCGAGGCCGGGGAGCTCGCCGACCTCCTGCGGTCCCTGGCGGAAGGCGGCCTCACCGGGTTCCGGTTGCTTCCGGGGGAACTGCCGCACGACCTCGCGGCGATCACCGACGAGCTCGTGCCGGAACTGCAGCGGCGCGGGCTCTTCCGAAGCACCTACGAGTCAGGCTCGCTGCGCTCGCGGCTCGGCTTGGACCGCCCGGCCAACCGCTACGCGACCGCTGGAGGCACGTCGTGACCAAGCAGATCCACCTGGCCGCCCACTTCCCCGGCGTCAACAACACCACGGTGTGGAGCGATCCGCGTTCGCTGAGCCAGATCGAGTTCTCCTCGTTCACGCACCTCGCCGAGACCGCCGAGCGGGCCAAGTTCGACTTCCTGTTCCTCGCCGAGGGACTGCGGTTACGCGAGCACGCGGGCAAGATCCACGACCTGGACGTGGTGGGCCGCCCGGACACCTTCACGGTGCTCGCGGCGCTGGCCGGGGTGACCGAGAAGCTCGGCTTGGCGGGCACCATCAACTCCACGTTCAACGAGCCCTACGAGGTCGCGCGGCAGTTCGCCAGCCTCGACCACCTCTCGGAGGGACGGGCGGCGTGGAACGTGGTGACCTCGTGGGACGCCTTCACCGGCGAGAACTTCCGGCGCGGCGGGTTCCTGCCCGAGGACCAGCGCTACGAGCGCGCTCGGCAGTTCCTGCGCACGGCCACCGAGCTGTTCGACTCCTGGCGCGGGGACGAGATCGCGGCCGACAAGGACTCCGGGCGGTTCCTCACCGATCCGCGCGCGGGCGCGTTCGAGCACTCCGACGCGCACTTCGACATCCGCGGCCGGTTCACCGTTCCCCGCAGCCCGCAGGGGCGGCCGGTGATCTTCCAGGCCGGGGATTCGGAGACCGGGCGGGAGTTCGCCGCGTCGGCGGCCGATGCGATCTTCACCCGGCACGGAACCCTGCAGGCGGGCAAGGACTTCTACGCCGACGTCAAGTCGCGCTTGGCCGCCCACGGCCGCTCGCCGGAGGACCTGCTGGTGTTCCCGGCGACGACCGTGGTCGTCGGCGACACCGACGCCGACGCGCGGGAGCAGGCCGCGCTCATCCGCAAGCAGCAGGTCAGCGGACCGACCGCGATCTCCTTCCTGGAGCAGCTGTGGAACGCAGACCTCAGCGAGCTCGACCCGGACGGCCCGCTGCCCGGCTTCGACCCGGTCGTCGACGGTGATGCGATCAGCAAGGGCCGGGCCAGCACGCGGATGTTCGGCGACCGGCTCGCCACGGCCCGGAGCTGGCGCGAGCTCGCCGAGTCCAAGCGGCTCTCGATCCGCGAGCTGATCATCGAGGTCACCGCGCGGCAGTCGTTCATCGGGAGCGCCACCACGGTGGCCGAGGAGATGAACCGCTTCGTGCAGGAGGATGCCTCCGACGGGTTCATCCTGGTACCGCACCTGACGCCCGGCGGTCTGGACGACTTCGTCGAGCAGGTCGTGCCGATCCTCCAGGAACTCGGCGTTTACCGCACCGAGTACCCGGGGTCCACGTTGCGCGAGAACCTCGGCCTGGCACCCGAACCCGTTCACTGAGGGGTCAGTTCAGACTGCGGAGCCCAGAAGACGGGTCAGGTTCCGCCACGCAAACCGACCCTGAAACAACCAGTCATGCCCCGGAGGTACTCGATGTCGGTCCCGCTGTCGGTCCTGGACCTCTCGCCCATCGTCTCCGGGCGGACCGCGAAGGAGGCCCTGCACAACACCCTCGATCTGGCGCGCCGGACCGAGGCGTTCGGTTACCGCCGCTACTGGGTGGCCGAGCACCACCTCACCGACGGTGTCGCTTCCGCGGCACCGGCGGTGCTGCTGACCGCGATCGCCGGAGCGACCAGCACGATCCGCGTCGGCTCGGCGGCGGTGCTGCTGGGCCAGCACTCGCCGCTGACCGTGGCCGAGCAGTTCGGCACCCTCGCCCAGCTCCACCCCGGCCGCGTGGACCTGGGCGTGGGCAGGTCCGGCAAGAAGCGCACGCAGGAGCTCACCGAGCGGCTGACCGCGCCCGCGCGCAACGAGGGCTCCACGGTCGACGGCCTGGTCGTGCCCTCGAAACCCCGTGCGGTGGCTCGGTCGGAGAAGTACGCGGCGCGGCTGCACCAGCAGGCGGAACTGGTCGGGGCCCCGGCCGAAGAGCTGGACTACCGGGATCAGGTGGCCCGCGTGCGGCAGTTCCTCGACGGCGGGTTCCCCGGGCCCGACGGAGAGCCGGTGCGCGCCAACCCGGCTGAAGGAGCCGACCTCGACCTGTGGATCCTGGGCTCCAGCGGTGGCGAAAGCGCGGTCACCGCAGGACGCCTCGGCATCCCGTTCGCCGCCAGCTACCACATCACGCCCGCGACGGTGCTGGAGACGGTGGAGTCCTACCGGGAGAACTTCGTCGCCTCCGACCAGCTCGACCAGCCCTACGTGGTGGTCTCGGCGGACGTTGTCCTCGCCGACAGCACCGAGCGGGCGCGGGAGCTGGCGTCTCCGTACGGGGCGTGGGTGCACAGCATCCGGGCCGGCGCGGGGGCGATCCCGTACCCCTCCCCCGCCGAGGCCGCCGGATTCCCGTGGGACGAGGAGGCGCGGGAGATCGTCGCCGACCGGCTGGCCACCCAGTTCGTCGGCACGCCCGAGGAGGTGACCGACCGGCTGGCCACCTTGCAGGAGGTGACCGGTGCCGACGAGCTCGTCGTCACCACCATCACCCACGACCACGCCGACCGGGTCCGCTCCTACGAGCTGCTCGCCAAGTCCTGGAACCGCACGTGAGGCGCGGGAGCGTCAGCCGCGGCCGATGAAGGGCATCTCGGTGGCGGTGATGGTCATGAACTGCACGTTGGCCTCGAGCGGCAGACCGGCCATGTAGAGCACGGCGTCGGCGACGTGCCGGGGGTCGAAGGTGGGTTCGGGGCGCACCGAGCCGTCGGCCTGGGCGGCACCGGTGGAGATGCCGGAGGTCATGTCGGTCGCCGCGTTGCCGATGTCGATCTGGCCGCAGGCGATGTCGTGCGCCCGGCCGTCCAGCGAGATCGACTTCGTCAGCCCGGTGATGGCGTGCTTGGTCGTCGTGTAGGCAACGCTGCGCGGCCGGGGCGCGTGCGCGGAGATCGACCCGTTGTTGATGATGCGGCCACCGCGCGGGTCCTGATCGGCCATCATCCGGAACGCGTGGTGGGCGCACAGGAAGGAGCCGGTGAGGTTCGCCTGCACCACACCGGTGAAGTCCGCCGCCGAGAGCTCGCCGACGTTGCCGGCGGGACCGAAGGTTCCGGCGTTGTTGACCAGCAGGTCCAGCCGTCCCCACCGCTCGCGCACCGCGTCGAACAGCGCCGCCACCGAGTCAGGATCGGTGACGTCGGTGGGGATCGCGTGGGCCTCGGCGAAATCCCCGGCGGTACCGGCGAGGGGTTCGGGGCGCCGTCCGGCCAGCGCCACCCGGTACCCCTCGGCCAGCAGCGCCCGGGCGATCACCCGCCCGAGCCCGGTACCGGCACCCGTCACCACTGCGACCTGCGCGTTGCTCATGGCCACATTGATACCGCACGGTCACCTCCGCGCGGCGACCTCCCGCTCGGAGCGCAGCGTGAAGTCCTGGTGGCCCGGCCGTCCGGACCGGATCGGCACCCGGTCGACGGACGGTCGCCTGCCGGGAGCCGAGACCACGACCGTCGCGAAGCCCTCCGGCAGGTCGTGCACCGCGTACTCGCCGGCGGTCGAGGCGACCAGCCGCGCGAGTTGCAGCCCGGACTGGTCGGTGATGGTCAGGATCGCGCCGGGCACCGGAGTTCCGCCGGGATCGCGCACGGATCCCGACAGCGTGCGGTGCTTGCGGGGTTTCGGCGCCTCCAGCGCAGGATCGAGGACCACGCCGCTGTCGTCCTCGTGCTCGTAGGTCCCGGCGGAGACGGACACCGCGCCGGTTCCCGCCCGGCGCAGCACCCACCACCGGTGCCCGAAGACCAGCGCGATCCCCAGAGCGAGCCAGCAGCACAAGCCGATGACGGCGCGGGGAGCTCCGACGCCGCCGAAGTAGAGGATCCCGCGCATCGCGTCGACCGCCTGGCCCAGCGGCAGAACTCCGTGCAGCGCCTGGAAGAACGGCGGCACGAGCTCCTTCGGGATCGCACCGCCCGACGACGGCATGCTCAGCAGGACGAACAACCCCATCGCCACCCCGGGCAGGAACTGCTTGACCAGCGGGACGAGCCCGAACGAGGTCCACCCGACCGCCTGCGTCAGCAGGAACCCGACCAGCAGCAGCGACGGCTCGTTGTAGATCACGCCCATCGACAGCGCGGCGAGGTAGCAGACGACCGAGGCGAACGCACCGACCCCGACCAGAGCGGCGAGCTTCTGACGGACGCGCAGCTCGGCCCGCAGCAGCATCATCACCGTCACGTAGGGCGGGATGTTCATCGCCAGGAGGCAGTACAGCAGCCCGGTTCCCATCACGTCGCCCGGAGCGGACGGAGCGAGGTCGGTGAGCACCAGGTGATGCCCGGTGGCGGCGGCGACCGGCGTGAAGATCTGCTGCAGGACCATCATCAGCGCGGACCCGTTGGCCTTGGCGTAGAGCAGTTCCCCGTTGTCCGGGTCGTACCCGGCGACCGCTTCGCGCTGGGTGACTGCCTGCCGCGCGCCGGCCTCGTCGGGAACCGCGGTCATGTCGAACGCCCCCGGGGCGCTGGTCTGGAAGCTCGCGGCGAGCTGGTGGGCGGCCTGGTCACCGACGATCACGACCGGCATGTGGTGCGGTGCGGGGGCGTGCATCGGCAGCAGGTAGCACAGCATGAAGCCGCAGATGAAGAACGCGGGGAACCACAGGGTGCTGACCAGTGTGCGGACCGTCGAGGGCGGGTCTGCCTCGGTCAAAGAACCTCCTTCGTCTCGGCGCTGTCGTGCACCGCGCACCCGAGGAGAACGGTTGCTTCGAATCAACTATTAGCCAGGCTAACTTATTCAGCGGCGCGCCCCTCACGACCCCGTGCGACCTCGATCAAAATGCGAATTCTTTCCGCATCCGTAGCCTCGGACAGCGGGGGAAGGAGTTCGCCTGCACCATGCTCACCCGCTCGCGCACGCTCCTGGCCGTGCTGTTCATGCTCGCGCTGCTGGGCGCCACCGGCTGCCAGCCGTCACCACCACCGCCGCCACCGCAGGGCGGCGGCACGACGTCCGGGCAGCAGGGCGGTGGATCGGCACCGGACGGACCCCCGGTGACCGCGGTGAAGATCGACAACTCGCCGGAAGGGCGTCCGCCGGTGGGCATCGACGCGGCGGACGTGGTCTACGTCGAACCCGTCGAAGGCGGCCTGAGCCGCATCCTGGCGATCTTCGCGACCCACAAGCCCCAGACGGTCGGTCCGGTGCGCAGCGCCCGTGAGACCGACGCCGAAATCCTTCCGCAGTACGGCAGGCCCACCCTCGCCTACTCCGGCGCGGCACCCGAGGTGCTGCCGACGATCCAAGCGGCCCCGCTCACCGACGCCTCTGACGCCCACGTCCCCGACGCCTACTCCCGGGACGACGCGCGCCCCGTCCCGCACAACCTCTTCGTCGACACCACCCGGCTCCCGCCCGCGCAGCCGTGGCCCGGAGCCGCCCGGCCGATGATCGGCGACCTTCCCCAGGGCGGCGCACCCGCCGAGCGCTACGAAGTCCGCTACCCCGCCGCGACCGTCGGGTTCTTCTACCACCACCCCTCGCAGCGCTGGATGGTCTCGATGGACGGCGACCCCTACGCCGCCGTGCACAGCGGCCGGGTCGGCGTGTCCACGGTGATCATCCAGAAGGTCCGCACCCACGAGTCGGTGGTCCGCGACGCCGCGGGCAACCCGTCACCGGTGGCCGAGACCATCGGCAGCGGCCCGGCCGTGGTGCTGCGCGAGGGCAAGAGCTTCGAGGGCACCTGGAACCGCCCCTCGCCCGAAGCGCCCACCACCTACACCGACCGCGCGGGCGCACCGCTGCCCGTCGCCCCCGGCCAGGTCTGGGTGGTGCTGAGCCCGGAGGGCTGAGCACCACCCAGACCACTGTGGACTGTTCCGGGAGCGACGTCGCGGCAGGACTCGGAGCCCCCGCCCCGGCAGGGCCGGACCGCATCGCCGACCGGTGAACCGGGTCACGCGAGCGGGCTCATCCCGTATGTCCGAAACGACCGTCGTCCGCAGTGGAAACACCCTTTCGAACGCGGGTGCTGGACGACGGCCCTCGGGTAAAGTGATCGTTTCTGGCAGCTTGTCGAAGGGACCCGCACCGATGCCCAAGTTCTCCTGGCACACCGATCCCGTTCCGGCGGGTCTGGCGGTGCGGCAGGTGTACGGGTTCCTGTTCGTCCCGGACGGGCGATTGCTGATCCGCCTCGACGGCAGCAAGCACACCCTGCCCGGCGGGCGGCCGGAGCCGGGCGAGGTCGCCTACGCCGACATCCTGCGCCGCGAGGCCATGGAAGAGGTCACGGTCGACATCCACGACCCGCACTACCTCGGCTACCAGTGCGTCAACGACAGCGTCTCCCCCTACGCCCAGGTCCGGATGGCCGCGCTCATCTCCTGCGCGCACCCGCCCGCTCCCGACCCCGACAGCGGGCGGACCTACCGGCGGCTGCTGGTGAACCCGAGCAAGGCCGGCGACCTGCTCGCCTGGGGCGAGACCGGGTACCTGCAGGCGACCGCCGCCGCCGAAGCCGCCGTCGAGGTGCTCGGCCTCCCCGCCGACGGACTCCCGCCCACCGGCGAGCTCTAGACACCCCGGGCGCCTCAACCAGGCGAAATCGACTTGACCCGGCCCGTTGCCGCCCACTATCGTTCGCATAGAGCACATTTGTTCACTATGCGCACAACGAGAGGTGGTCGGGATGGCACGCATCCTGGACCTTCGCGAGGCGGTCGCCGAACTGGTCCGCGACGGTGACGTGGTGGCACTGGAGGGCTTCACGCACCTCATCCCGGTCGCCGCCGGTCACGAGATCATCCGGCAGAGCCGCAAGGACCTCACGCTGGTCCGGATGACGCCGGACATCGTCTACGACCAGATGATCGGTGCCGGCTGCGCACGCAAGCTGATCTTCTCCTGGGGCGGCAACCCCGGCGTCGGCTCGCTGCACCGCTTCCGCGACGCCATCCAGAACTCGTGGCCGGTGCCGCTGGAGATCGAGGAGCACAGCCACGCCGGCATGGCCAACCGCTACGCGGCAGGAGCCTCCGGGCTGCCGTTCGCGGTGCTGCGCGGCTACACCGGGACCGACCTGCCCGACCAGACCGAGACGATCAAGCCGATCGAGTGCCCGTTCACCGGCGAGCGGCTCACCGCCGTGCCCGCCGTCAACCCGGACGTGGGCATCATCCACGCGCAGCGCGCCGACCGGGCGGGCAACGTGCAGATGTGGGGCATCACGGGCGTGCAGAAGGAGACCGTGCTGGCCTCCGCGCGGTCGCTGGTCACCGTCGAGGAGATCGTCGACGAGCTCACCCCGGTCCCCGGGTCCGTGGTGCTGCCGCAGTGGGCGGTCACCGCGGTCGCCGAGGTCCCGCGCGGCGCGCACCCGTCCTACGCGCAGGGCTACTACGAACGGGACAACGACTACTACCAGCAGTGGGACCCGATCGGCCGCGATCGCGAGCGCTTCGAGCAGTGGCTGGAGACCGAGGTCCGCGGTGCGAACAGGAGCGCGCGATGAGCCAGGAGTTCACCTCCGACGAGATGATGACCGTCGGCGCCGCCCGGTCGCTGGAGGACGGAGCGAAGTGCTTCGTGGGCATCGGCCTCCCCAGCACCGCGGCCAACCTCGCCCGCCGCACGCACGCGCCGAACCTCGTGCTGATCTACGAATCGGGAACTCTCGGTGCCAAGCCGGACCGGCTGCCGCTGTCCATCGGCGACGGCGTGCTGGCCGACACCGCTGACTCGGTGATCAGCGTCCCGGAGATCTTCAACTACTGGTTGCAGCCCGGCCGCATCGACATCGGTTTCCTCGGCGGGGCGCAGGTCGACCGGTTCGGCAACATCAACACCACCGTCATCGGCGGCGACTACCGCAATCCGAAGGTCCGGTTGCCGGGAGCCGGCGGTGCCCCGGAGATCGCGGCCTCGTGCCGCGAGGTGCTGATCGTGATGCGGATGAGCCCCCGCAGCTTCGTGGACCGCGTCGACTTCGTGACCTCGCTGGGGTACGGCACCGGCAAGGGCGACCGCGACGAGCTGGGCCTGCGCGGGCGGGGCCCCGTCAAGGTCATCACCGACCTCGGCGTGCTGCGACCGGACCCGGACACCTGCGAGCTGACGCTCACCGAGCTCAGCCCCGGCTCCACCGTCGAGCAGGCCCGCGAGGCCGTCGGGTGGGAGCTCAAGATCGCCGACGACCTCGGGAAGCAGGATCCGCCCAGCGAAAAGGAGCTGGAATTCCTGCGGGCTCTGAAAGCTACCGTGTGAGCCCTGGTGAGCGTCGCCGACGTCTCGCCCCATCCCGCGCTTCGGCCCGCGGGAACACCGCAAGAACCACTGGCAGAGCCGCCCGAGGAGCCTTCCCATGACCGTTCATGAGACCCGGTCCGAATCCGGTCTCATCCTGCCGGATTACGCGCCCGACGATGCCTCGCACCCGCCGCTGGACTCCGCCGAGTACCGGTCGTCGGCGCTGCGGCACCCGAAACAACCGCTGCAGTACCTGCCCCAGCACCTGACCGAGGTGACCGGTCCGCTGCTGGGCCAGGACCGGTGCGGTGAGCACGACGACGACCTGACCGCCCAGCACGACGGCGAGCCGCTGGGCGAGCGGATCATCGTCAGCGGGAAGGTGCTGGACTCGGCCGGGAAACCGGTCCCGAACACGTTGGTGGAGATCTGGCAGGCCAACGCGGCCGGGCGCTACCTGCACCAGGGCGACCGGCACCCGGCTCCGCTGGACCCGAACTTCTCCGGGACCGGCCGCTGCATGACCGACTCCGAGGGCAACTACCGGTTCGTCACCATCAAGCCGGGCGCCTACCCGTGGCGCAACCACGACAACGCGTGGCGGCCCGCGCACATCCACTTCTCGCTGTTCGGGCAGGCGTTCACGCAGCGGCTGATCACCCAGATGTACTTCCCGGGCGATCCGCTGTTCTACCAGGACCCCATCTTCAACTCGGTGCGCGACGAGAAGGCGCGAGACCGGATGATCTCGCGGTTCGACCTCGACTCGACCGTTCCCGAGTGGGCGTTGAGCTTCACGTGGGACATCGTGCTGCGCGGCCCCCAAGCCACCGTGTTCGAGGACGAGGAAGAGGAGGACGACGACTGATGGCCGAACCCGCCACCACCCCGTCCCAGACGATCGGCCCGTTCTTCGCGCTGCCCGGCGGCATGCTGTGGGACGACGGGCCCGAACTCGTCCCCTCCGGCCGCGAAGGCGCGTTCGTGCTGCACGGCGTTCTGCGCGACGGCGCTGGGAACCCCGTGCCGGACGGCGTGATCGAGATCTGGCAGGCCGACGAGCAGGGCCGCTTCGACCACCCCGCCGACCCGCGCCCGGCATCCTCCGGATGGCAGGGCTTCGGCCGCTGCCCCACCGACGCCGAAGGCCGGTTCTGGTTCCGCACGGTCGCACCCGGACCGCTGCCCACCCCGGAAGGCGGGACCGAGGCACCGCACATCGACGTGACCGTGCTGGCGCGCGGCATGCTCAACCGGGTGGTCACCCGCGTGTACTTCCCCGGCGAGCAGGCCAACGCCAGCGACCCCGTCCTCTCGCGGGTCCCCTCGGAACGCCGGGACACGCTGCTCGCCACCCCCGACGCCGAGGGACTGCGGTTCGACATCCGCCTGCAGGGCGATGGCGAAACGGTGTTCTTCGCGGTCTGATGGTGCCGCGAGTCCACACAGGATCGAGGGAGGCCGGCTTGTTCCGCACCATGTTCAGCACCCAGCAGGCCACGGCGCGCACCAGCGACGACGCGTGGCTGCAGGCGATGCTGGACTTCGAGTCGGCGCTGGCCGCCGCCCAAGCGAGCGCCGGGATCGTGCCCGCCGACGCCGCCGCGGACATCGCCGCGCACTGCCGGGCCGAGGACTTCGACTCCGCCGCCATCGGTGAGCGCGCGGCCGCCTCGGCGACACCCGTGATCGCGCTGGTCGCGGACCTCGCGGCAGCGGTCGCTCCCGGCTCGCGCCCGCACGTGCACCGGGGTGCGACCAGCCAGGACGTCCTCGACACGGCAGCCGTGCTGATCACCCGCGACGTGCTGGAACTGATCCTGACCGACCTGCGGGCGGCGGCCGAGGAGTGCGCCCGGCTGGCCGACGAGCACCGCGACACCGCGCTCGTGGCCAGATCGCTGCTGCAGCAGGCGCTCCCGACCACCTTCGGCCTGCGCTGCGCGGGATGGCTGACCGCGCTGGACTCGGCGATCGCCGCGCTGCGCCGCGTCCCGCTGGCGGTGCAGTTCGGCGGCGCGGCGGGCACCCTCGCGTCGCTGGGACCGAACGGGCCCGAAGTGCTGGGCGACCTCGCCGCGCGGCTGGGTCTCGCCGAACCCGTGCTTCCCTGGCACACCGATCGGACCCGCATCGCCGAACTCGCCGGCGCGCTGGGCGCGGCCTCCGGCGCGATGGGCAAGATCGCGCTGGACGTGGAGCTGCACGCCCAGACCGAGGTCGGCGAGCTCACCGAGGGCAAGCCCGGCGGCTCGTCGGCCATGCCGCACAAGCGCAACCCCGCAACCTCGGTGCTGATCAGCGCCGCGACCAAGCGGGCACCCGGGTTGGTGGCGACGCTGCTCTCGGCGATGCCGCAGGCCTACGAGCGCGCGGCCGGGGAGTGGCAGTCGGAGTGGGAGCCGCTGGTCGAACTGCTCCGGCTGACCGCCGCCGCAGCGCACCGCACCCGGGAACTGCTGGCGGACCTGCGGATCCACCCGGGCCGCATGGCCGCCAACCTCGATCTCACCCGAGGCCTGGTGCTCGCCGAGAACGTCGCCGGCCACCTGTCCGGCGCGCTCGGGCGCACCGGGGCCCAGGACCTGGTCGCGGAGCTGTGCCGCCGCACCGTCGAGCGGGGCAGCTCGCTGCGCGCGGAACTGCTCGCCGAACCGAGGGTCCGGAACGTGCTCACCGAGGACGAGATCGTCTCGGCCACCTCGCCTGAGGATTACCTCGGCGCCGCATCGGTTTTCATCGACCGAGCACTGGAATCGCACACCAGATGGGAGAAGCGGTGAACGTCGACCACGAACTGACCGGGCCCGACGGGGCCCCGGTCGTGGTGCTGTCCAACTCGCTGGGCACCGACCTGCGCCTGTGGGACGAGCAGGTACCGGCGCTGTCCGAGCGGTTCCGCGTGCTGCGCTACGACCAACGCGGCCACGGCGGCACCGGCGCCGAGCCCGGCCCGTACTCGCTGGACCAGCTCGGCGGCGACGTGCTGGAGCTGCTGGACCGGCTGGACATCGACAAGGCCCACTTCGCCGGGGTGTCGCTGGGCGGCATGACCGGGATGTGGCTGGCCGAGCGCGCGCCGGAGCGCATCGACCGGCTGGCGCTGATCTGCACCTCGGCCGACCTGGGCACCACCCCCTGGCTGGAGCGCGCGGCGAAGGTGCGCGCCCAGGGCATGGCGGCGATGGTCGAGCCGTCGCTGCCCCGCTGGTTCACCCCGGCCACCGCGGAGCGCCCCGACATCCGGGAGAAGTTCGAGGACATGATCGTCAAGGCCGACGCCGAGGGGTACGCGGCCTGCTGCGAGGCGATCGCCGGCATGGACGTGCTCGACGGCCTTGCCGGGATCACCGCCCCCACCCTGGTGATCGCCGGGGCCGAGGACGCCGCCACTCCCCCGTCGCACGCCGAGCGCATCGCCGAGGCCGTGCCGGGCGCTCGCGTCGAGGTCCTCTCCCCGGCCGCGCACCTGGCCAACGCCGAGCAGCCGCACGCCGTCAACGAGCTCCTGCTGGAGCACTTCGGGGGAGCCGCATGAGCGACGAAGCCCGTCACGAAGCGGGGATGCAGGTGCGCCGCGCTGTTCTCGGCGACGCCCACGTGGACCGCGCCACCGAGCGCAAGACCGAGTTCACCGCGGACTTCCAGGACTTCATCACCCGCTACGCGTGGGGCGAGGTGTGGACCGGCGACGGCGTGGACCGGCCGACCCGCAGCATGCTGACGCTGGCGATCCTGGCCGCGACCGGCTGCGAGGACGAGTTCGCGATGCACGTGCGCGCCGCCCGCCGCAACGGGCTGGAACCGGAGCGCATCAAGGAAGTGCTGATGCACGTCGCCATCTACGCGGGCGTGCCGCGCGCCAACACGGCGTTCGGTATCGCCAATGCGGTCCTCGCCGAAGAGCGAACGGAGTAGGCTTCTCGCCCGAACGATCGGGCTGCACCGCGATTCCAGCCGAGCGCTGTACCTGGAACGGGGGCCGCCACCGCATACTGGAACGGCTCCTGACGCAGGGCGACACCGCCGACGAGGGGATCATCGATGGACTCCGAGTCCGACAACAGCACCGGCCACGTGCAGTCGCTGGCGCGCGGACTGCTGGTGATCCGCGCGTTCAACGAGTCCAACCCGGAGATGACCCTCTCGGAGGTCGCCCGCGCGACCGACCTGTCGCGCGCTGCCGCCCGCCGCTTCCTCCACACGCTGGTGCACCTGGGCTACGTGTGGACCGACGGCCGG
The DNA here is from genome assembly GCF_054778355.1 of Saccharopolyspora tripterygii. NCBI lineage: Bacteria > Bacillati > Actinomycetota > Actinomycetes > Pseudonocardiales > Pseudonocardiaceae > Saccharopolyspora > Saccharopolyspora tripterygii. Next base: position 274,232 of record NZ_BAAGZP010000029.1, read on the forward strand.
GTGTTCGCGCTGACCCCGCGCGTGCTGGAGCTCGGGTTCGCCTACCTCTCCAGCGTGTCGCTGCCGGAGATCGCCCAGCCCCACCTGGAGCAGCTGGTCTCCGAGGTGCACGAGTCGGCGTCGGTGTCGGTGCTCGACGGCACCGACATCGTCTACGTCGCCCGCGTTCCCACCTCGCGGATCATGGCCGTCTCGATCAACATCGGCACCCGCTTCCCCGCCTACGCGACCTCGATGGGCCGGGTGATGCTGGCCGACCTGCCCGAGGACAAGCTCAGCGCCCACCTCGACCAAATCGACCTCGCACGGCTGGGCCCGCACACGATCACCTCCCGGGCCGAGCTGGTCGAGGAGCTCGCCCGCGTCCGGGAGCAGGGTTGGGCGCTGGTCGATCAGGAGCTCGAGGTGGGGCTGCGCTCGATCGCGGCCCCGGTGCGCGACCGCTACGGCCGGATCGTGGCCGCCGCCAACATCTCCTCGCACGCCAGCAGGACCACGCGCGAAGCGGCCCGGGAGGATCTGCTGCCGCCGCTGCTGGAGACGACCCGACGCATCGCCGCTGACCTGGCGGTCTCGCCCCAGTCCCGCGCGGTGGTCCGCTGACCGGACGGAGGGACTCCTCCGCTCGGCGAACCGCTCCTCGGAAATCCCCGTCCGCCCTGCTATGGTCCGACCACAGAATGGTCCGCAACATCCGGTGTCGCAGCGCGCAGTGCGCGAAGATGCTCGCGAGCCGCCAACGGAGGAGGAACCGGTGATGCGTTCATGAAGGTGGCACTGTTCGCGACCTGCCTGGGGGACACGATGTTCCCCGAAGCTCCGAAGGCCACTCTGCAGGTCCTGGAACGGCTCGGCTGCGAAGTGGACTTCCCCGCCGCTCAGACCTGCTGCGGGCAGATGCACACCAACACCGGGTACCGGAAGCAGGCGAAGTCCTCGGTGCGCACCTTCGTGGAGGCCTTCGACGGTTACGACGCGATCGTGGCTCCGTCGGGCTCGTGCGTCGCTTCCGTCCGCCACCAGCACTCGCTGGTCGCCGACGGCGACCGCGCGCTCTCCCGCGCGGTCGATCACACCGCGCCGAAGGTCCACGAGCTCTCGGAGTTCCTCGTCGACGTCCTGGGCGTCACCGACGTCGGCGCCTACTTCCCGCACCGGGTCACCTATCACCCGACCTGCCACTCGGCTCGGCTGCTGCGGGTCGGCGACCGGCCGCTGCGCCTGCTGCGCGCCGTGCGATCGCTGGAACTGGCGGAGCTGCCCGACGCCGAGCAGTGCTGCGGATTCGGCGGCACGTTCGCGCTGAAGAACCCCGACGTGTCGGTGGCGATGGGTTCCGACAAGGCGCGGCACGTGCGCGACACCGGTGCGGAGGTGCTGTGCGCCGGGGACGCCTCGTGCCTGATGCACATCGGCGGGTTGCTGTCCCGCGAGCGGTCCGGGGTCCAGGTGCTGCACCTGGCCGAGATCCTGGCTTCGACGGAAGGAGAGCTGTGAGCGCCACGCACCTGGGAATGCCGTCCTTCCCGCACGCGGCCAAGCGCGAGCTCGCGAACGCGCAGCTGCGGCACAACCTCGCCAACGCCACCACCACGATCCGCCACAAGCGGGCCGAGGTCGTCGACGAGCTCGACGACTGGCCGCAGCTGCGCGAGTCCGGCGCGGCGCTCAAGGCGCACGCGCTGTCCAACCTGGACACCTACCTGGAGCAGTTCGAGGCCGCGGTGACCAACGCCGGTGGCACGGTGCACTGGGCCCGCGACGCCGACGAGGCCAACCGGATCGTCACCGAGCTGGTCCAGGAGACCGGCGAGCGCGAGGTGGTCAAGGTCAAGTCGATGGCCACCCAGGAGATCGACCTCAACGGCGCCTTGGAGGAAGCCGGGATCGACGCCTGGGAGACCGATCTGGCCGAGTTGATCGTCCAGCTGGGACACGACACCCCGAGCCACATCCTGGTGCCGGCGATCCACCGCAACCGCGCGGAGATCCGCGAGATCTTCCGCGACGAGATGGGCAAGGTCGGCACCCCCGCTCCCGAGGACCTCACCGACGACCCGGCCAAGCTGGCCGAGGCCGCGCGCAGGCACCTGCGGGAGAAGTTCCTGCGCGCCAAGGTGGCGGTCTCGGGCGCCAACTTCGCGGTCGCCGACAGCGGCACCCTCGTGGTCGTCGAATCCGAGGGCAACGGCCGGATGTGCCTTACGCTGCCCGAAACGCTGATCAGCGTGGTGGGCATCGAGAAGATCGTGCCGACGTGGCAGGACCTGGAGGTCTTCCTGCAGCTGCTACCCCGGTCGAGCACCGGTGAGCGGATGAACCCCTACACCTCGACCTGGACCGGCGTCGCGGCGGGCGACGGCCCGCAGAACTTCCACGTGGTGCTGCTGGACAACGGTCGCACCAACGCGCTGGCCGACGAGGTCGGGCGGCAGGCGCTGCGCTGCATCCGCTGCTCGGCCTGCTTGAACGTGTGCCCGGTCTACGAGCGCACCGGCGGCCACGCCTACGGCTCGGTGTACCCGGGTCCGATCGGCGCGGTGCTGACCCCGCAGCTGCGCGGGACCGAGTCCGAAATGGACAAATCGCTGCCGTTCGCGTCCTCCCTGTGCGGTGCGTGCTACGACGTGTGCCCGGTGGCCATCGACATCCCGGACCTGCTGGTGCACCTGCGGACCCGCGTCGTCGAGGAGCACTCCAGCGCCCGCGACAAGCCGCTGGACGCGCTGATGGGCGTGGCCTCGTGGGTCCTGGGTGACGCGAAGCGGCTGGCGTGGGCGCAGAAGGCGGCCTCGCTGAGCCGGAAGGTCATCGGCCGCAAGGGGAAGATCGGGCGCCTGCCGGCACCGCTGTCGCGGTGGACGGACGCGCGGGACGCGCCGGCACCGGCGCAGGAATCGTTCCGGTCCTGGTGGGAGCGGACCCGAGGAGGCAAGGATGAGTAGGGATTCGGCTCGCGAAGCCGTGCTGGGGCGCGTGCGGGAAGCCCTGCGCGGCACCGAGCGCCAGCCCCTGTCGACCGTTCCCCGCGACTACCGCACGTCCCGCCCGGCGGACGACCTGGTGGGGCTGTTCTGCGAGGCGGTCGCCGATTACAAGGCCACTGTGGACAGGGTGGCCGCCGACGCGGTCCCCTCGGCGATCGCCACGACGGCGCGCGCGTCCGGAGCGCGGCGCCTGCTGATCCCCGAGGGGGCACCACACGCGTGGTCGGAGGCGCTGCGCGAGGAGTTCGAACTCGTCGACCCGGCGGCCGACACCGAGGCGTTGGAGCAGGTGGACGCGGTGATCACCACAGCCGCGGTGGGCATCGCCTCGACCGGCACGATCGTCCTCGACCACGGTCCGGGACAGGGCCGGCGCGCGGTCACCCTCGTCCCGGACGTGCACATCTGCGTGGTCGCCGAGCACGAGGTCGCCGACGACGTTCCCGCGGCCATGTCCCGGCTGGACCCGGCCCGGCCGACGACGTTCATCAGCGGGCCGTCGGCCACCAGCGACATCGAGCTCAAGCGGGTCGAGGGCGTGCACGGACCGAGAACGCTCCACGTCCTGGTCGCCCCGGCGCCCTGACCCAGGCGGCTCAGAGGGGGACGACGTCGGCCAGGACGGTGCCCGCCTCGTCCACTCGGTGAGCGGCGGGGCTGTCGTAGACGACGAGCAGTTCGCCGGAGGGCAGCAGGGCCAGCCCTTCGGCGTGGTCGTCGCCCTCGCCGTGCGGCAGGTCGAGTTCGCGGTGCAGCTCGGCGCGGTGGACGACGTCGGCCGTGTCGAGGGTGGCCGCGCCCGGCCAGCGGTAGACGCGGACCGGTCCGTCGAGGTCCATCGACGGACCGGCGAGCAGCAGCAGGTCGTCGCCGTGCACGCACATGTCGCGGATGCCCAGGCCGTCGAGGTCGAGGAAGATCTTGGCGTAGCGGTGGCCGTTGAGCTTGCGCAGCTCGAGCTCACCGTCGTCCTCGCGGGGTTCCACCAGCAGCACCACGGCCCAGCCGCGCAGCACCGGGCCGCGCAGTCCGAGGTAGACGCGCTCGTGACCGGGTTCGCCGTGCACGGCGATGCCTTCGACGTCCAGCCCGTTGTCCTTACCCGGGATCGACAGGAACGGCGCCAGGTGATCGTCGTCGGCCAGGAGGTCGAACAGCCCTCCCCTGCCGAGGGCCGCGCTGGGCGCGCCGTCGTCGGTGCGCGCGGCGGGCACGGCATCGGAGAGCGCGATCCGGGCGAGCACGCGCCGGCTCGGTTCGGCGCTGACCGAGGCGAGCCGCTTGGCCGCCTTCGCGTCGGAGTGGTGGGACTTGACCTTGCGGCGCTTGGCGCTGTGCGATCCGACCACCCACAGGAACGGGCCGTTGCGGGAGATCCCCTCGACGTCGACCTCCTCGTCGGCCTCACCGGGAAGGTCGATCACGTCGGCGAGCGGGAAGCTCACGTGCTCCCGGTACTCGGTGGGCTTGCCCGGGTCGTCGCAGGTGAGCCGCTCGACCGTGGCGGTCTCGTCGCCCGCGATCCACAGGTGCTCCCCGTCGGTGCGCACGGCCGAGAGGTTGGTGTGCGTCCCGGATTCGAGCGCACCGGCTGTGAAGGTCAATCGCACCGTTCGTGCTACGTTCATCCGTCGTTTGTACCAGGATGTTCCAGCATGAGCCGCTGGATCTGGTGAACGTGATGATCTCCTCGCGCACACGATCAAGTGACCGCGGGAACCGGGCGGAGGGCGCGCGGGTCCTAGCCGACGTCGTTGTCCTCGCGTCTTTGGGAGAAGGAAAGGGGTCGCCGTGCCAGACATCCGGGTCCGGCTCCGCGGAGGGCCGCAGGACGGTCAGGAAGTGACCGTCTCGGCCGACTCATCGGGAAAACCGATCCCGCGCATCACCCTGCCCGCGCGCGCTCGCAACCCGGAAGCCGTACCACCTCGGCTGATCTACGAGCGCTCGGGCAAGAACGGTGATGGAACCTGGGTATTCCGCTACGTGGGTGCCGAAACCTGACACCTCGTCGCCGCGGCAGGGCACCGAGCCGGGTGCCCTCCCGCGACCTGGATCAACGGCCGACCAGCGCTTCGGGACCCATGCGCACGACGGTGGCCCGAGCGCCCATCCCGATGCGCGCGTAGACCTCCGGCCTGGTCCGCTTGAGCACCGCGCCCCACGCCAGCCCGGCCGCGAAGACCGCGGCCATGCCCGAGGGCACGACCCAGCCCAGCACGTGCCCGGGCGCGAGGCCGAGCGTGGTGCCGTAGGACGACACGGCCAGCACCAGCGCGATCGCCAGCAGGACCGCCGCGACCGAGGGCGCGACCGCGGTGGGCCACGCGCCGTGCCCGTGACCGGCGACGCCGCGGAAGTAGCCGACCACGGCGACCGACGTCAGCAGGACCAGCAGCAAGACCCCCAGAGCACCCGTGATGATGCTCCAGAAGAACAGGTGCACGGCCGGGTCCAGCTCCAGCCCGCCGGTGAGCACCACGGCGACCGTCGCCACCGCGGTCGCGATCAACGAGCCCGCGACCGGTGCGGCGGTGCGCGTGCTGGTCCGCGCCCACCAGGACAAGCCCACCCCTTCGCGGCCGAGGGAGAACAGGTAGCGGGCGCACACGTGGTGGAACGCCAGCGCGGCGGCGAACAACGAGGTCAGGTAGAGGCAGTTGCCCAGGTCCACCAGGGCGACCGGCAACCGCTCCGCGGCCAGTGCGAACAGCAGCCCCGTGGAATGCCCGTCAGCCGCGGCCACCACGCCGCCCGTTCCGGTCACCGCGGCGATCGCCCAGGTGGACACCGAGAACAGCACGCCCAGGACCAGCAGCGACAGGTACCCGGCGTTCAGGACGGTGCGCAGGTCGCGGGCCTGCTGGGCGAGCACGGTGAGGTTGGCGAAACCGATGAAGCCGCTGAAGGCGATCAGCACGATCGCCCCCGAGGACCCGGTCAGCAGCACCGCGGGATCCAGCGAGCCGACTCCCGCTCCGGACGCCGGTGTCACGAAGAAGGCCACGTCGTAGACGATCAGGACGCACACCTCGGCCAGCAGGAGCAGCGCGAGGACGCGACCGTTGACGTCGATGCGCTGCAGGCCGAGCACCGCGACCAGCACGATCGCGGCGGCCGAGAACCACCACCAGGCCACCCCGGCACCGCTGAGCCGCTGCGTGAAATCCGCTGCTCCGACGCCGAAACCACCGACCAGACCGCTGAGGATCAGCAGGTAGGACACGACCGCCACGGCTCCGGCCCCGGTCCCGGCGGAACCGCCGAGCCCCTTGGCGATGTAGGCGTAGAAGGCACCCGCGTTGTCGACGTGCCGCGACATGGTCAGGTATCCGATCGAGAACGCACCGATGACCAGCGCCATCACCGCGTAGCCGAGCGGTACCCCGGGTGTGGCGGCGACCGCGAACCCGCTCACCGCCACGCCGCCGACGATCGTGGCCGGGGCACCGGCGGCCACCGTGAAGAACACGATCGACAGCACCCCCATCCTGGATCCGGCCAGTGCCGCCGAAACCTTCGAAGGTGGCAACTTCACGCTCCTCGTGGTGGTGCTCAGTGCCGCGGGGTGATCGCGGATTTGCCCCGCGCGGCGGCGATCTCGTAGATCAGGTTCCGCAACGTGCCGGGCAGCAGCGACTCCCAGGACCCCATCCGGAACTCGCCCTGGCGCAGGACCTGCTTGGAGAACCGGGTGTGGCGCAGCACCCCGGTCTCGCGCGCCAGCAGCGCGAAGGTGATCTCGCCGAGCCGCTCGGGCACGGTGATCACGCCGTTGCCGGAGGTGGTCTCGGTACCGGTGAACAGCTCTTCGAGAACCGCGGTGGCGTCCCCGTGCTGCGCGTCGTCGATGCGCCAGGCCGCCGCCGAACCGCCGCGCAGACCACCGGAGACCGGGACCTCGCGCAGCACGTCGACGAGTACCAGCCGGGAGCGCACCTTCTCCACCGCGTTCTGCGCCAGGTACTCCAGCCAGGTGCGCAGGTCGTGGCCCGACTCGCGGCGGACCTCGCGCAGCACCGTCCACGACAGGAAGTCGGGGCAGCGGCCGTCGCCGCTGGGCCGCACGTCGGGGGTGAGGGCGATCTCCTCCTCCACGATGAGCTCGGCCAGCAGACCTCCGGCGCATCCCAGCGCGAGCAGGTCCGGGTCGATCCGCGGCGAGATCCGGCCCTCGCCGCCGTGCGCGACGAGGAAGAACCGGTCGGCGATGCGCAGCGGAAGTCGCGTGCCGTGGTGATCCGGAACGATCGGACCGCTCCGGGTCGCGCCCTTCAACACGTGCTCGCTCCTCCACCAGCCAGAACGTCGTCGCCAAGACCGCCGCACCGCTGGCGAGGAGCGCTTTCGAGTCGGCCCCGCCGAGCAGTGCCCGCTCATAGTTCAAGATCAACCTCGTTCCGCGCATCGGCCCGAGGTGTGATGTGGCCGAATCGTTGTGGTGCGAAACCTTCCGCTTACCGGCGCGCGGGAACATCCGACAGGCGCATTGACTTCCACCTAACACGAAGTCCGAGGATGTAAGGGCCCGAACCCGCTCGACACCACCACCTCACGAAGGACCGCCAAGTGGACGCCTCCAACTGGTCGATGATGCGCTCGTTCGCGAGCGACAAGTCAGTCACCCGGCAACGCCTGTCAGCGGGCTTGCTGCGCCGGATCGCCGGATACGCCCGCCCCTACCTGCGCGACATCGTGCCGTTCCTGGTGCTGGTGGCGCTGGCCGCCGTGCTCGGGGTGGTCAACCCGCTGCTGTTCAAGGCCATCATCGACGACGGCATCGTGCCGCGGAACTTCTCGCTGGTGGTGTGGCTGGCGCTCGCGGTCGCCGGCGTCGCCGTCGCGGAAGCGGTCATGAGCCTCGCCCAGCGCTGGTACTCCGCCCGCCTCGGCGAAGGCCTCATCTACGACCTGCGCAGCGAGGTCTTCGACCACGTGCAGCGGATGCCGGTGGCCTTCTTCGTGCGCGCCCAGACCGGCGCGCTGGTCAGCAGGCTCAACAACGACGTCATCGGCGCCCAGCGCGCCCTCACCTCGACCCTGTCATCGGTCGTGTCCAACGTCCTGAGCCTCGTGCTGGTGCTGGCCACCATGTTCACGCTGTCCTGGCAGATCACGGTGATCTCGCTGGTGCTGCTGCCGCTGTTCATCCTGCCGGTGCGCTGGGTGGGTCGGAGGCTCCAGCGCATCACCCGCGAGCAGATGAAGCTCGACGCGGAGATGAGCTCGCTGATGACCGAGCGCTTCGGCGTCGCAGGGGCGATGCTCGCGAAGCTCTACGGCCGCGCCGACGAGGAGTCCGACCGCTTCGCCCGCCGCGCCGAGAAGGTCCGCGACATGGGCATCGTCTCGGCCATGTACAGCCGCGTGTTCGTGGTGGCGCTGACGCTGCTGGCGGCCCTGGCCACCGCGGTGGTCTACGGCTTCGGCGGCGGGCTGGTCCTGGCCGGCGCCTTCCAGCTGGGCACCCTGGTCGCCCTGGCCACGCTGCTCAACCGGCTCTACGGGCCGCTGACCGCGCTGTCGAACGTGCACGTGGACGTGATGACCGCGCTCGTGAGCTTCGACCGCGTCTTCGAGGTCCTCGACCTCAAGCCGATGATCACCGAGAAGCCCGACGCCCGGGAGCTGCCCGCGGGCGCCTCGGACGTCGAGTTCGACCACGTCTCGTTCCGCTACCCCGCCTCCAGCGAGGTCTCGCTGGCCTCGCTGGAGTCCGTGGCGCGACCGGACAACTCCCCCGCGCACCCGGTGCTGCACGACATCAGCTTCCGCGCCGAGCCGGGGCACACGATCGCACTGGTGGGCCACTCCGGTGCGGGAAAGACGACCATCACCAACCTGGCCGGGCGGCTCTACGACGTCGACACCGGTTCGGTGCGCATCGGTGGCGTCGACGTCCGGGACGCGTCGCTGACCTCGCTCTACGAGCACGTCGGCGTGGTCACCCAGGAAGCCCACCTGTTCCACGACACCATCCGGGAGAACCTCGCCTTCGCCCGGCCGGACGCCGAGGAGCACGAGCTGATCGAGGCCCTGCGCACCGCGCAGCTGGGCCACCTGATCGACTCGCTGCCGGACGGGCTGGACACGGTCGTCGGCGATCGCGGACACCGGCTCTCCGGCGGTGAGAAGCAGCGGCTCGCGATCGCGCGACTGCTGCTCAAGGCCCCGCCGATCGTCGTCCTCGACGAGGCGACCGCGCACCTGGACTCGGAGTCCGAGGCGGCCGTGCAACGGGCGCTGGCCGGGGCGCTGTCCGGACGCACGGCGCTGGTGATCGCTCACCGCCTGGCCACCATCCGGGAGGCCGACCGGATCCTGGTGATCGACGAGGGCACGATCGTCGAGGAGGGCACGCACGAGGAGCTGCTGGCTCGCGGCGGCCACTACGCGGAGCTGTACCGGACGCAGTTCGCGACGCAGTCCGACGCCGACGAAGCGGCCTGACCCCGCCTGCGCTGGTCATCCGGGCGGGGCCACCGAGAGGGTCCCGTCCGGGTCGACCTGAGCGAGCAGCGCGGTGCACAGCTCGTCGAGGAGCTCGACCTGCTCCGGGCCGAGACCGTCCATGATCAGCGAGCGGACCTTCTCGACGTGCCCCGGAGCCGAGGCGACGACCTTGGTCATCCCGGCTTCGGTGAGCTCGGCGATGCTGCCGCGCGCGTCGGCCTCGGCCTTGCGGCGGGCGACGAAGCCCTGCTGCTCCAACCGGGACACCACGTGCGACACGCGGGAGGCCGAGGCGTTGGACTGCTGCGCGAGGTGGCTCATCCGGAGCTGCCTGCCGGGCGCTTCGGAGAGCATCGCCAGCACCCAGTAGCCGAACATCGTCAGTCCGGCGTCGCGCTGCAGCTGCCCGTCCAGAGCGGGCGGCACCACGCTCATCAGTGCGGCCAGCTTCCGCCAGGCGCGCTGCTCGTGATCGCTCAGCCAGCGCGTGTCACTCACGGATCCGAGCCTAACAGCAGTTCAAGCTTCAACGAGTCACTCGGCGGGGCGGCTCGATTCGCACAACCGCTCATGAGGCCATCTCGGCGGCCGAGCGGGTGTTGATGATGCGGTCCGGCCCGATCCCGCACTCCTCCGCTCGCGCGCACCCGTGGTCGAGCCAGGCGAGCTGGCCCGGTGCGTGGGCGTCGGAGTCGATGCTGAAGACGCAGCCCAGATCCCGTGCCAGGCCCAGCAGTTCACGCGGCGGGTCGAGCCGGTCCGGCCGCGAGTTGATCTCCACGGCGACGTCGTGGTCCTGGCACGCGGTGAAGACCTCGCGTGCGTCGAAGGTCGACTGAGGTCGCTTGCGGCCGCCGACGAGCCGCCCGGTGCAGTGCCCCAGCACGTCGACGTGCGGGTTGCGCACGGCGGCGACCATGCGGCGGGTCATCGCAGCCGCGTCCATCCGCAGTTGCGAGTGCACGCTGGCCACCACCACGTCGAGCGAGGCCAGCAGGTCCTCGTCCTGGTCGAGGGCGCCGTCGTCGAGGATGTCGACCTCGATGCCGGTGAGGATGCGGAACGGCGCCAGCTCCTGGTTGAGCGCGGTGACCACCTTCAGCTGCTCGCGCAGCCGCTCGGCGGACAACCCGCGCGCGACCGTCAGCCGCGGCGAGTGGTCGGTCAGCGCAATCCACTCGTGTCCCAGCCACCGCGCGGCCGCGGCCATCTCGGCGATCGGGCTGCCGCCGTCGGACCAGTCGGAATGGGCGTGGCAGTCGCCGCGCAGCGCCGCGCGCAGGGCCTCGCCGTGCTCCGGGATCTCGACCTCGTCGCGCAGCTTCTGCAGGTAGCCGGGCGTGTCACCGGCGTGGGCCTCGGTGATGACCGCTGCGGTGGTGCGGCCGATGCCCTCCAGGTCCGTCAGCTTCCCGGACTCCACGCGGCGGTCGAGGTCGGGCAGGTCGGAGATGACCGCGACCGCGCGCCGGAACGCCCGCACCCGGTAGGTGGGCGCGTTCTGCTTCTCCAGCCAGAAGGCGATCTCGCGCAGCGCCGAGACCGCGGCGTCGTCAGCCACCCGTCATTGGTAGCCGGTGAGCCGCCCGGGCGCCACCGCCGCGACACCGGCTGCGACGAGCAGGGCGATCAGCGGCTGACGCGGTCGGCCACGGCGAACAGCAGGTCCTCCTGGCCCGGTCGGCCGACCAGCTGCACGCCGACGGGTAGCCCGTCGACCGTTCCGGCGGGCACCGAGATCGCCGGGACGCCGGCGAGGTTCCAGGGCCGGGTGAGGCCGATCAGGGGACTCCGCACCGGTGTCGTCGTGCCGTTGACGTCCACCTCCCGCTGGTCGACCTCGGGCGCGACGACGCAGGTCGTGGGCAGGGCGAGCAGCTCCACCTCGGCGAGCAGGTCAGCGACCGCGGCGCGCCAGTCGTCACGTTCGGTCAACGCCCGGACGTACTGCCAGCCCGCCGTTTCGCCCGCCAGCCGCAGGATCGCCAGCACGTCGTCGGTGAACAGCTCCGGCGAGTCGGCGACGCGTTCGGCGTGCACGGCGTGCGCTTCGCTGAACTGGATCGCACCGAAGGCGCGCAGCATCCCGTCCAGGCCCCGCGGCCGGACCTCGCGCACGTCGAGACCGTCCACAGCCAGCCCTGAACGAGCGAGTCCGGCGACCCGAGCATCGGTGGGGTGCAGCAGTTCCGGCGGGATCCAGCCGATGCTGACCTCGGATCCGCTCTCGCGGCGGGGCATCGGCCGCAGCCCGGCCAGAACCCGGTAGCCCAGCCTGCAGTCGGCCGCGTTGCCCGCCAGCACGCCGACGTGGTCGAGCGTTCGCGACAACGGGAAGACCCCGTCGGTGGGCACCGCGCCGTGGGCGGGCTTGAACCCGGCGACGCCGCACAGCGACGCGGGAATCCGCACTGAGCCGCCGGTGTCGGTGCCCAGCGCCAGCGGCACCATCCCGGCGGCCACCGCTGCCCCGCTGCCGCCGCTGGATCCGCCCGACATCCGCCCGGTGTCGTGCGGATTGCGCGAGGCGCCGTTGTGGGCGCGGTCCCCGGTGGGGCCGAAGGCGAACTCGTGCGTCGTGGTCTTGCCGATGATCACCGCGCCGGCCTCCCGGAGGCTCCGCACGCACGCGGCATCCGATGTGGACACGTTCTCGGCGAAGTGCGCCGAGCCCATCGTGGTGCGCGACCCGGCGACGTCGATGATGTCCTTGACCCCGGCCGGGATGCCGTGCAGCGGGCCGCGATCGAGGCCGTCGGCGAGCTCCGCGTCGGCCTTCTCCGCCGCGCGCCGCGCACCCGCGGCGTCGACGGTGACGAAGGCGTTGACCTCCCCGTCCAGCGCGTCGATGGCGGTGAGGGCGGCCTCGACGAGGTCGGCGCAGCGCAACTCCCCGGTGCGCAGCCGCTCGCCGAGCTCGCCGATGGTGCGCCCGCGGAAGAACCCCGTCGTCTGCTGCGTCCCCGTGCTCACGGTGCCTCCCGACAGGCTGATCAGCGAAGAGCTCATCTTCAGCGCGCGAACGAGGATCCGTCAACGCCGCTCGCGCACCGCGGTGATCGTCAGCAGCGCCGCCACCAGCGCGGTCATCGCCAGGGACAGCAGCGCTCCCTCAAGGTCGTGCGCGGGTCCCCGCCCGGTCGCACCCGTCAGCAGGGACTTGACCCCGATGAACACCAGGACCGCGGAGAACCCGACCGAGGCGTCGGACATCGGCGCGCACACCCGGGCGGTCCACCGCACCAACCGGACCACCCCGATCAGGGCCAGCAGGTTCGCGCACAGCACCAGCACCGAAGCACCGCCGGTGGCCGAGACGGCGAACGCGGCGAAGGCCACCGCAGCGGGGATCGCGCCGAGGGCCAGCGCACCCGCTTCGGGCAGACCCGCTTCGCCGTGCTGGAACAGCCACCACGCGAGGATCAGCACGAGCAGCCCGAACAGCGCCGAGATCCACGCCACCGCACCGACCCCGGTGGCCACCAGCACGATCCGGACCAGCGCGGTCGTCGCGACCGCGATCACCACCAGCCGCTTCGCCTGCGGCACCCGGAAGCTCAGCACGACCAGCACGACGACCAGGTCCACCGTCAGCGCGATCGCCGATCCCCAAGCCGCGAGGAACGGCACGGCCCGCTCGGGTGCGGCCGCACCCAGGCCGGCTGCGACCAGCAGCGCGGAGAGGACGCCGGCCCCCGCCACCGGCAGGTCGTACCGGGCAGGGGCACGGCTCCTGGCGGAGCTGAGCAGATCGGCGGCCACCGCTGCGAGCAGGACGGCCAGGGCTGCGAACGGGAGTAACGCGGGCACGCTCATCGGCGCCTCCGGCAGTGGGGAGCGATTCCCCGCAGGCCTCGGCTATCGGGCCTGGCACCGGTGGTTGTAGCCCGGCGGCGCGGTGGTGTCCAGGACCACACCGGTGATCCATCCGTTCGGCCCAGCAGCTGGTCCACACTGGACGAACCGGCTCCGCCGCGTGCGTCGAACCGGTCCGGACTGCTGGGATACTGTATGCTGAAGCCACGGGCTCGGGCCCGTGGCCACCGTCGGTACGAGCAAGCGGAGCTGAGGCGCATGTCCCTGACCTCGAAACTGTCCGAGGGCATCGCCGCCCGCCAGGTGACGCGACCGGTGCCGCTGCGCGAGACGGTCTACGAGGCCATCCTCGAACTGATCATCACCGGCGAGCTCAAGCCCGGGCAGCACCTGGTCGAGAAGGAGCTCGCCGAAGCGCTCGGTGTGTCCCGCCAGCCGGTCCGCGAGGCGCTCCAGTGGCTCAAGAAGGACGAATGGGTCGACCTGCGGCCCGGTTACGGCGCCTTCGTGCACAGCCCCACTCCGGAAGAGGCCGACCAGCTCCTGGGGGTGCGCACCCTGCTGGAGGCGGAATCCGCGCGCCTGGCCGCGCTGAACTCCACCAAGGACGGTGTCGCCGAGCTCAAGCGGATCTACAAGTCCGGGCTCGCCGCCATCAAGGCCGACGACGTGGAAGCGGTCGTCGCCGCCAACGCCGAGCTGCACGCGAAGATCACCGAGATGTCGGGCAACAAGGTCCTCAACGAACTCGCGGCCCAGATCAACCGCCGGGTTCGCTGGTACCACACGCCGGTCGCCAAGAGCCGGGGCAAGCAGGCCTGGGACGAGCACGCCGCGCTCATCGAGGCCATCACCTCCCAGGACGCCGACACCGCGGCCCGCCTCATGCGCGAGCACACCGAGCACACCCGCCAGAGCTACCTCGCCCAGAGCACCGAGGACTAGTTTCAGTCCGCACCGAGGACCCTTGGTGACCGGAATGTCTGGTCTGTGGTGTGGGGGAAGTTTTCATGAAAACTTCCCCCACACCACTGACCAACCTCCCCGGAGCCGGTTCGGGTGCGTCCAGCGGGGGCCGACCGCGGTAGATCAACTCCACACGCTCGGACTTCGCGGCTGTGAAAGGCCCGAGAAAGATGACTCGGGCAGTATTCATGTCGCCTGCCTGGGGCACATGAGCGTCCGGCTGACTCCGTCCGACGGTCGCTCGGGTGGCCGGGCGCCGGTTCGATGAGTGATGGGGGATTCATCGCACCGGCGCCGGCGTCACCGTTCAGGGAGGGGGACCGAAGAGCGGCTGCTTGTGGGGAGCGGCCGCTCTTTTCCTTTCCTCCTGCCCGATGCCAGCCAGGCCCCCGGGCTGATCACTCGTCCCGGCCCATCCCGTGCAGGAGCGGCGCGCGGCAGGTCAGCGTCGCCAGCTGGTCGAAGGCCGTTTCGGTCGGCAGCTGTCCGTGGGTCGCCGCGTGGGCGTCCCGGAACCGCCGTTCCAGCCCGTAGTCGGGCCGGAAGGCGTACTGCCCGCAGACCTTGATGCCGAGTTCGGCCACCCGCATGGCGTTCTCGCCACCGAGCGCGCGGGCCTGCAGGAGGCGTTCGGGACCCTCGCCGTAGCGACCGTGGTGCACGGCGTCGGTGAGCACGAGACGCGCGGTGTCCACCTTCGTCCTCATGCGAGCGAGGTCCGCTCGGACCTCGGGCCGCCGGGCGGGCGGGTCCTGCCAGCGCGACCAGGAGGGTTGCGGGCCGGTGACGCAGTCGATGCTGCGCGCCAGCACGGCTTCCATCAGCCCGAGCGCCAGCGCCGCCTGCAGCGCGCACAGCCAGGGCAGGAGAACCTCCAGCAGCGGCTGCGCTCCTCCGCCGTCACTCGCGATCACCGCCGACTCCGGGACGCGCACCGGGTCGGCGACAATGGTGGCGGTGGAGCTGCCGCGCAGTCCGACCGCGTCGACGGCCTCGGGCACGCACAACCCCGGTGCTTCGGCGGGAACGAGCCACAACGACATCCCGCCCCGATCACCCGCGGGTGGGCTCGACCAGAGGTAGCTGTCGGCTTCGCCTGCCGCGGTCACCCAGTTCTTGCGGGCCGAGAGCGACACCACTCCCCCGGCCGCTTCCGCGTGCCCGGACGGCACGAGTCCGCGGGCATCCGATTCGGCGAGCGCCACCGCGCACAGGTGCTCGCCAGCCGCGATCGCGCGCAGCAGGTCCGCTCCGGCGTGCCGGGCCAGCACGGCGGTGGCCGCGTAGTGGGCGGCGAGCACCGCTGCGGTCGAGCCGCACACGCGGGCGACCCGCGTGGCCGCCTCGACGGCTTCGCCGAGTCCGCGGCCGGAACCGCCGTGGCGGATCGGGAGGATCAGCCCCAGCAGCCCGGCCCGGCCGAGCGCGTCGATGGTCTGGCGCGGGAAGCGGCCTCGGTCGTCGACTTCTCGGGCGCTCGGTTCCACGGTGGTGCGCACGACGCGTTCCAGGGCGTCGCGGTGGTTGCGGGTGGTCATCGCGACCATCCGGACCGGCCTGCCACGGGTGCGTGGCGGGCCGGCGGCGTGCGGTCGAGCATGCTCACTCCCGTGGGATCGGCCCGGCGGTGGCGGTCTCGCGCGGTGCGACGCGCTGTCCGAGCAGGTCGCCCAGCGCGTTGACGGTCCGCAGCACCGGTGCGTCGGCGCCGACCAGGTCGGCCAGTTCGACGACCGCGGTGAGCATCGCCGCCAGTTCCAGCGGTTTTCCCCGTTCCAGGTCCTGGAGCGTGGACGTCTTGTGCTCGCCGGTGCGCTCGGCCCCGGCCAGCCGCCGCTCGACGGCGATGCCGGGGTGGCAGCCGAGCGCGGCGGCGATCTCCAGCGATTCGCGCATCACCGTGGCCACCAGGTCCCGCACTCCGGGGTGCCCGCACATGCCGGCGAGCGTCGCTCCGGTGAGGGCGCTGATCGGGTTGAAGGCGACGTTGCCCATCAGCTTGATCCAGACGTCGTTGCGGATGTCCTGCTCCACGGGGCATTTCAGCCCGCCTGCGGTCATGGCCTCGCTGAACTCCCGGCAGCGCCGGGAGTCGCTGCCGTCGGGTTCGCCGAGGGAGAAGCGGGTGCCCTCCCGGTGCCGCACCGCTCCGGGGGCGTCGAGCTCGGTGGCGGCGTAGACCACGCAGCCCAGCGCGCGGCGCGGCGGCAGGACGGCGCTGACGGCTCCGCCGGGGTCCACGGCGTCGATGCGGTGCCCTTCGAGAGGACCGCGCAGGCCGTGGAAGTACCACCACGGAATTCCGTTCTGCGCGGCGATGATCGTGGTGTCCTCCTTCAGCAGGGGGTGGACGAGTGGTCCGCACCCGGCGTAGGAGTACGCCTTCAGGCCGAGGACGACGTGGTCCACCGGACCGATCTCGGCCGGATCGTCGGTGGCGTGCGGGGCGACCCGGAAGTCCCCGCGCGGACTCAAGACCTGAACTCCGCGGGCGCGCAGGGCGTTCAGGTTGTCCCCGCGAGCCAGCAGGCTCACCTTCGCGCCCGCCCTGTGCAGGCAGGCGCCCACGTAAGCGCCGATGGCACCGGCGCCGACAACAGCGACTCTCACGATGGATCTCCGCTCTGGTCGTGCGGCCAGACGCGGGTGTCGGTGCATTCAGTATACAGTATGTCGCCAGTCCGGCAAGATTCCTCCCTTCTCCTCCGTCCTCGTGCGACCCCGCGATCACCGTGCCGACCAGGCACGACCGCGCGCCGAAAGTCCACTTCGGACAGATCAAACCTGCCGCTGAGGACCGGCTCCGGCTATGGACACCCGCGGTTCGCTGCGGTATCCCTGATAGGTACCTCATACGGTATGCAGTATGGAGACGACCGCAGCCGCGCCTTTCAAAGGGGATGAGCGCATGGCCCAGACGGCACCCGACAACGCAGGCGAACCCGATCAGATCTCCGGCGGACACCTCGTCGCCAAGGCGCTCAAAGCCGAAGGCGTGGACACGATCTTCACGCTCTGCGGCGGCCACATCATCGACATCTACGACGGCTGCGTCGACGAAGGCATCGACGTCATCGACGTGCGCCACGAGCAGGTCGCCGCGCACGCCGCCGACGGCTACTCCCGCATCACCGGCAAGCCCGGATGCGCCGTGGTCACAGCCGGACCCGGCACCACCGACGCGGTCACGGGCGTGGCCAACGCCTTCCGCGCCGAGAGCCCGATGCTGCTCATCGGCGGCCAGGGCGCCCTGTCACAGCACAAGATGGGGTCGCTGCAGGACCTCCCGCACGTGGACATGATGAACCCGATCACCAAGTTCGCCGCCACGGTCCCGCACACCGAACGCGCCGCGGACATGGTCTCGATGGCCTTCCGCGAGTGCTTCCACGGCTCCCCCGGCCCGTCGTTCCTGGAGATCCCGCGCGACGTTCTCGACGCCAAGGTCCCGGCGGAACGGGCGAGAATCCCGCAGGCGGGCGGCTACCGGGCCACCACCCGCTCAGCGGGCGACCCCGACGCCGTGCAGAAGCTGGCCGACCTGCTGGTCAAGGCCGAGAAGCCGTGCATCCTGCTGGGCAGCCAGACCTGGACCTGCCGCGCGACGGACTCGGCGGTCAAGCTCGTGCGCGAGCTGAACCTGCCGGCCTTCTGCAACGGCGCAGGCCGCGGCACGCTCCCGCCCGGCGACCCCCTGCACTTCCAGCTCGCGCGACGCCACGCGTTCTCCGAGGCCGACCTGATCATCATCCTGGGCACGCCGTTCGACTTCCGGATGGGCTACGGCAAGCGCCTCTCCCCCGAGGCGACCGTGGTGCAGATCGACCTGGACTACCGCACCGTCGGCCGCAACCGCGACGTCGACCTGGGCATCGTCGGTGACGCCGACGCGG
This sequence comes from Saccharopolyspora tripterygii, assembly GCF_054778355.1. NCBI lineage: Bacteria > Bacillati > Actinomycetota > Actinomycetes > Pseudonocardiales > Pseudonocardiaceae > Saccharopolyspora > Saccharopolyspora tripterygii. The sequence continues at coordinate 292,347 of NZ_BAAGZP010000029.1, forward strand.
TGCTCACCGCGCTGTCGCAGGCAGCCTCCGGGCGCAACGACAACGGCGCCAGCGGCCGCCGGGCCTGGGTGCAGGAACTGCGCGAGGTGGAGAACGCCGCGCTGCAGAAGCGGCTCGGCCGCCAGCACTCCGACTCCTCGCCCATCGACCCCTACCGGCTGGTGCACGAGATCAACGAATTCCTCACCGAGGACTCGATCTACATCGGCGACGGCGGCGACATCGTCACCTTCTCCGGCCAGGTCATCCAGCCCAAGGCACCCGGCCACTGGATGGACCCCGGGCCGCTGGGAACCCTCGGCGTCGGCGTGCCCTTCGCGATGGCGGCCAAGAAGGCCTGCCCCGACAAGGAAGTCGTGTGCCTGTTCGGCGACGGCGCGTTCAGCCTCACCGGCTGGGACTTCGAGACGATGGTGCGCTTCGACCTGCCGTTCGTCGGCATCGTCGGCAACAACTCCTCGATGAACCAGATCCGCTACGGCCAGATCGCCAAGTACGGCGAGGACCGCGGACGCGTCGGCAACACCCTGGGCGACATCCCCTACAGCAAGTTCGCCCAGATGCTCGGCGGTTACGGCGAAGAGGTCCACGACCCCGCCGACATCGCTCCCGCGCTGCAACGCGCCCGCGAGTCCGGCAAGCCGTCGCTGATCAACGTCTGGGTCGATCCCGAGGTCTACGCCCCCGGAACGATGAACCAAACCATGTACAAGTGAGGGGTTTCCAGTCATGAGTGCATTGGAAGGCGTGCGAGTCCTGGACATGACGCACGTGCAGTCCGGGCCGTCGGCGACGCAGATCCTGGCCTGGCTCGGGGCCGACGTGGTCAAGCTGGAGGCCCCCACCGGCGACATCACCCGCAAGCAGCTGCGCGACGTCGACGACGCCGACAGCCTCTACTTCACGATGCTCAACTGCAACAAGCGCAGCATCACGCTGAACATGAAGTGCGACGCGGGCAAGGAGATCTTCACCCGGCTCGTGGCCGAATCCGACGTGCTGGTGGAGAACTTCGGGCCCGGGACCGTCGACCGCATGGGGTTCACCTGGGAGACGCTGCGGGAGATAAACCCGAAGCTGATCTACGCCTCCATCAAGGGGTTCGGTGACGGCCCCTACACCCACTTCAAGGCCTACGAGGTCGTCGCCCAGGCGATGGGCGGGTCGATGTCCACGACCGGCTCGGAGGACGGGCCGCCGATGGCCACCGGCGCGCAGATCGGTGACTCCGGCACCGGGATCCACACCGTGGCGGGCATCCTCGCCGCGCTCCTGCAGCGCGAGCGCACCGGGGAGGGCCAGCGGGTGTCGGTGGCCATGCAGCACGCGGTGCTCAACCTGTGCCGGGTGAAGCTGCGCGACCAGCAACGGCTGGCGCACGGACCGCTGCGCGAGTACCCCAACGGCGACTTCGGCGACGAGGTGCCGCGTTCGGGCAACGCCTCCGGCGGCGGTCAGCCCGGCTGGGCGGTGCGCTGCAGCCCGGGCGGCCCCAACGACTACATCTACGTGATCGTCCAGCCCCAGGGATGGGCACCGATCGCGAACCTGATCGGCCGGCCGGAACTGACCGAGGACCCGGACTGGGCCACTCCCGAAGCGCGTCTGTCCAAGCTGGACAAGATGTTCGGCCTGATCGAGGAGTGGTCGCTCGGTCACGACAAGTGGAGGGTGCTGGCGGCGCTCAACGAGCACAACGTTCCGTGCGGTCCGATCCTGTCGACCAAGGAGATCATCGAGGACTCCTCGCTCGCCGACAACGACATGATCGTCAGCGTCGATCACCCCGATCGCGGCGAGTTCAAGACGGTCGGCTGCCCCATCAAGCTCTCCGACTCCCCCGTGCACGTCCAGCGCTCCCCCCTGCTCGGCGAGCACACGGCCGAGGTCTTCCGGGACCGGCTGGGCATCGACGAGTCCGAACTGGCCCAGCTCAAGGCGAACGGAGTGATCTGAAGTGGCATACGACGGTGCCCGCGTGCGCGAGGTCCTCGACGCGGTGCGGTCCGAGGGCCGCGCAGCGCTGACCGCGCCGGAGGCCAAGCTGCTGTGCGACGCCTACGGCATCCCCACCGCCGGGGAGGGCCTGGCCACCAGCCCGGACGAGGCGGTGGCGCTCGCCGCCGAGTTCGGCGGACCGGTGGCGTTGAAGATCGTCTCGCCGGACATCCTGCACAAGACCGACGCCGGTTGCGTGCTCGTCGACGTCAGCGGCGAGCAGGACGTGCGCGCCGGATACCAGCGCATCCTCTCCAACGCCCACGCCCACGTGGAGAACCCCGCGATCTCCGGGGTGCAGGTGCAGCAGATGGTCAGCGGGCAGGAGGTGATCGTCGGAGCCACCACCGATCCCACCTTCGGCAAGGTCGTCGCCTTCGGGCTCGGGGGCGTGCTGGTGGAGGTGCTCTCCGACGTCACCTTCCGGTTGGCGCCGCTGAGCGCCGACGAGGCCGCGTCGATGCTCGACGACATCGCCGCGGCCGACGTGCTGCGCGGTGCGCGCGGCGCCGAACCGGTGGACGCCCGCGCGCTCGCGGAGGTGCTGCGCCGGGTGTCGCAGCTGGTCGACGACTTCCCCGAGATCGCCGAGCTGGACCTCAACCCGGTCTTCGCCACACCGTCGGGAGCCACGGCGGCCGACGTGCGGATCGTGCTGCAGACCGAGGAGCCGGTGGCCGCGCCGCAGCGCTCGACCGAGGAGATCCTGGAATCGATGCGGCGGCTGATGATGCCCGGCAGCATCGCGGTGATCGGGGCGTCCAACGAGGACGGCAAGATCGGCAACTCGGTGATGAAGAACCTGATCAACGGCGGCTACGCCGGCGAGATCCACCCGATCAACCCCAAGGCCGACGAGATCATGGGGCGCGAGGCCTACGCGAGCATCACCGACGTGCCCGGCCCGGTGGACGTCGCGGTGTTCGCGGTGCCGGCGAAGTTCGTGTCCTCGGCGCTGCGGGAGTGCGGCGCGAAGGGCGTCGCGGCGGCGGTGCTGATCCCGTCCGGGTTCGCCGAGACCGGAAACCACGAGCTGCAGGAGGAGGTCGTCGCCGTCGCCCGCGAGCACGGGATCCGGCTGCTGGGGCCCAACATCTACGGTTACTACTACACCCCGCAGAACCTGTGCGCGACCTTCTGCACCCCCTACGACGTGCGCGGCGGCGTGGCGCTGACCTCGCAGAGCGGCGGCATCGGGATGGCCATCCTCGGCTTCTCCCGCACCACGAAGATGGGTGTCTCGGCGATCGTCGGCCTGGGCAACAAGTCCGATGTGGACGAAGACGACCTGCTGACGTTCTTCGAGCACGACGACAACACCAACGTCGTGGCCATGCACCTGGAGGACCTCAAGGACGGGCGGGCGTTCGTGCGGGCCGCTAAGAGCATCACCCGGAAGAAGCCGGTGGTGGTGCTCAAGGCAGGCCGCACCGACATGGGCGCGCGGGCGGCGAGCTCGCACACGGGAGCGCTGGCGGGCAACGACAAGGTCTACGACGACGTTTTGCGCCAAGCGGGCGTGGTGCGGGCACCGGGCCTCAACGAGATGCTGGAGTACGCGCGGGGTTTGCCGGTCCTGCCCACGCCGCAGGGGGAGAACGTCGTGATCATCACCGGCGCCGGCGGCTCCGGCGTGCTGCTCTCCGACGCGTGCGTGGCCAACGGGCTGAGCCTGATGGACATCCCGCCGGACCTCGACGAGGAGTTCCGGCGCTACATCCCGCCGTTCGGCGCGGCGGGCAACCCGGTCGACATCACCGGCGGGGAGCCGCCGAGCACCTACGAGGCCACCATCCGGCTCGGGTTGCGGGACCCGCGGATCCACTCGCTGATCCTGGGGTACTGGCACACCATCGTCACCCCGCCGATGGTGTTCGCCGAACTGGCTTCCCGCGTGGCCGAGGAGGCCCGCGAGGAAGGGATCGACAAGCCCATCGTGGTGTCGCTGGCGGGCGACACGGAGGTCGAGAAGGCAGCGGACTACCTCTTCGACCACGGCATCGTCGCCTTCCCCTACACCACCGAGAAGCCCGTGGAGGTCCTCGCCGCCAAGTACCGGTGGGCCAGAGCAGCGGGAAAGCTCGACGGATGAGCGCACCCGACCACCGACACGCGAGCGAGGTAGCCGAACAGAGCTCCCGAGGAAAATCCCGAGGACAAGGAGGTCCGATGTGGATGCTGATCAGGCGCCTGGGAGGGACGATCAAGAACCGGTATTAGAAGCGGACGGCAGGGTCTGGCCGGCGGGTGGGCTGGAGCCCATGCCCATCCGAAAGCTGCCCGACGCACCGCCGTCCATCCACCTGCTGGGCCCCACCGTGTTCCTCGTGGCACTCGGTGTGGGAATGGGCGAGTCCTACATGTGGCCGAGGCTCGTGCTGATCTTCGGGCCGGAGATCCGCTGGCTGTTCCTGATCGGGGTCACGCTGCAGGCCGTGGTCATGCTCGAGATGGCGCGCTACGCGATGGCCACCGGGGAGAGCATCTTCTCGGGTGCGGCGCGCGTGGCGAAGCCGTTCATGTGGTTCTTCTTCATCACCGCGATGGCCGTCTACATCTGGCCCGGCCACCTCTCGGCCGGTGCGGCGGCGCTGGAGCAGATCACCGGAATCCCCTGGTACGTCTCGGGTTGCGCGGGTCTGCTGCTGGTCGGGGTCATCTTCACGATGGCCAAGGTGATCTACAGCCTGCTGGAGAACGTGCTGTCGATCCTGATCGGTCTGCTGGTGGTCGGCACGGCCGTGATCGCCTCGCTGGTGGGCAACCTGCAGGACCTCACCAGCACGATCGCCGGGATGTTCCACTTCGGGTACTTCCCGGAGGCGGCGATGTCGGCGGAGTGGTTCCCGGTCGTGGTGGGTGCGATCGCCTTCGCAGGCCCGTCGGGCATGCAGCAGATGTGGTACACGCTGCACCTGCGCGATTCCGGCGCCGGGATGGGCGCGCACATCCCGCGCATCCGCGGCCTCAGGCACGCGGGCGAGGAAGAGGCCATGCCCTCGCGCGGGTTCATGTTCGACACCGACGACCCGGCCGAGATGGCCAAGTGGAAGGGCTGGCGGCGTTGGGTCACCTTCGACGCGCTGCTGCTGTTCTGGGGCGTCACGATGCTGGTGACGATCTCCTTCACCGTGCTCGCCCAGTCGGCCTCGCGGGAGAACCCGGACGTGAAGTCGCTGATCGAGACCGGTGAGCGGGAGGCCGCGCTGTCGGCGATGGCCGATGCGTTCTCCTCGGCGGGTTCTCCCGTGCTGGGCACGGTCTTCCTCGGTTTCATCGCCTTGATCGGGCTCAACGCGACGCTGGGCCTGTTCGACTCGTTCTCCCGGGGCCAGGCCGACATGACCTACCACTTCGTGCGCGGTGCCAAGCGCTTCGGCATCTCGCGCCTCTACGCCGCGTTCCTGTGGGGCGTGATCGCCTTCGGGATCCTGATCCTGCTGTTCGGTCCGGCTGATGGCCCGAGCGCGATCCTCGACGTCCTCGCGTTCCTGTCCACCTTCGCGATGGGCGCCTACTGCGTGGTGCTGCTGCTGGTGAACAACCGGATGCTGCCGAAACCGATCCGCCCCAAGTGGTGGAGCAACCTGATCATCTCCTTGGGCGCGGTGTTCTACCTCGGGATGCTCTTCTACAGCCTCGTTCGCTTCGGCGTGGTCGTGAGCTGACATGACCGAGTCGACGAGGATCACCGCACCGGGAATGGTCATCGGCACCGTCGCGGGGTCGTTCGCGGCGCTGTTCGCGCTGGTCGCCGGAGCACCGCCGGGATGGGCCGTGACAGGCGGCCTCTTCCTGGCGGTGCCGCTGGCGGTGTTCGGCGCGGGTTGCAGCGCGCTGCGCTTGCGCGGCGTGTTCCGCAGCGGTGCTTTCGCGCCCATCGCGCTGTACTGGTTGATCGCGTTCCCGATGGCGCGGCTGGTGCAGGACGTGGGGACCAGGGTGGTGGTCGGCGACAGCTTCTCGCTGCCGCCGCAACCGTTCTCGTTCCTGGTCTACCAGGCGCTGATCAGCGTCGGGTTCGCGATCGGGTTCGTGTGGGTGCAGGAGAGGCTGGTCCGGGGTGGTGCCGGGACGTGAGCGCACCGGTCACCACCTCCGGCGGTCAGCCGCGCGCGTCGGCGAGGCTCCGCCCGTCGTCGTGCGTCGGCTCCGGCCGCGCCCCGCCGCGACCGTCCTGCTGACGAGCCGACCGGATGGCGGCGGACGTGGCCAGCCCCAGGACGCGCCCGTCCGCCGCATATCCGCGCGGCATGCTTTCGAGATGGCGCCGGATGGTTCCGATGATCCGCATGTGCCCTCACTCCCTCCTGCGCTGACTTCCTGCATACAGTATGCCGATCTCGTGTCCGGTTCGCGAAGTCCATGTGAGCAGCGACACCCGTGCGACCGGGACGGCCCGGACCAGCTGAGCGGACGGTGCATCCCATGCCGGAGAAGTGGGCGATGATCGGACTTCACACGCCGAAGCTGGAATCGCACGACCACCACGGCCGGCGCTACCGGATCGGAGAGCAGCCGCGCGAGCTCACCGGACTGCCCCGCGCGGCGATGCTGTGGGCGTGCTGGTTGCCGATGCTGCTGGTGGGGACCATGCAGTACGCCTTCGGAGCCGCGATCCCGGGGCTGCTCGCCGCCGGCCACGAACCGGCGATCCTGTGCTGGACGCTCGCCGCGTGGACGGTGCTGCAGGCCGGCACCGGACTCCCCTGCGCTCACCTGCGCCAGAACGACCGCACAGGCCCCAGAAGCCTGCTCCTCATCGGCGGGACGCTTTGCGCCGCAGGAGTTCTCAGCCTCGCCCACGGGATCACCGCCGGGTACGCCCTGCTCGGGGGAACCGGGGCCGGGCTGGTCTACGCGGCCTGCACCTCCACCACCGAGAAGTGGTTCCCGGACAACGCCGCTGCCCGGGTCGGGCTGGTCACCGGCGCGTTCGCCTACGGCTCCACCCCGTTCGTCATCGCCCTCACCATCGCACCCGAGCACGTGCGGACCGGGCTCGCCGCCTTCGGCCCGGTGTTGCTGGTCGCCGTCGCCGGATGCGCCCTGCTCGTCAGCGACCCGCCGCGCGACTGGTGGCCCGCGCACGTCGACCACCGGCGCTGGGCGCAGGCGAACCCGCCTGCCGCGCGGGAGTTCTCGGCCACCGAGGCGTTGCGGACACCGGCGCTTCCCGTCCTCGCGGCGTGCTTGTTCTGCGCGGCCGCGGTCTCGCTGTTCGACGCGGCGTTCCTGGCGCTGCTGGCCGCGCCGGTGTCCCCGGTGGCGGCGATCGCTCTGTTCGTGGCCACCAACGGCGCGGGCCGCGCGGTGGCGATGCCGGTGGCCGCGCACCTCGGCCGCCGCCGCACGCTGCGCTGGGTGATGACGATCCAGGCCGTCGGCCAGGTGGTGCTGCTGGTCGGCGTCGACAACGCCTCCACCGGGTGGTTGCTGGCGGGCGCGACGATCGCGGGTGCCGGCGGCGGCGCGTTCTACCCGCTGTTCGCCGCCCTCGCCCGGGAGTGCTTCGGGCAACGCCGCAGCATCGAGGTGCACGGGGTGGTCTACAGCGCGAAGGCGATCAGCGGCGTCGTGGGCATCGGACTCGGCTGGACCGCGCTGTCGGCGTGGGGCGCGCCGGTCGCGCTGACGCTCGCCGCGGCGCTGTCCCTGGGGTCGGCGGTGCTGGTCGGGCTGCTGCAACGACCCGGGTTCCCGAAAACCCTTCCCAACGCGACGCCTTGATCGGTCCAGGTTACAGTGCCATGATCCTCCTGGTCAGGTGGGATGATCACAGGCCCCCGGGCCTCGGGGAGGGGCGGCCGGATGAGCACCGAAAGCGATGTCATCGTCGTCGGATCCGGCGTCAACGGCATGGTCGCCGCCGCCGAGCTGGCCAGGCGAGGTCGATCGGTGCTGCTGCTGGAGCGCCACGACCGGCTGGGCGGATTCATCGCGTCCGAGCAGCGCACGGTGCCCGGCTACGTCCACGACACCTACTCCTCGTGGCACTCCCTGTTCCTGACGGGCCCGGCCTACGCCTCCCTCGGACCGCTGCTGCACGAGCACGGGCTGGTCTACCGCAACACCGAGTCCTGGGCGGCGGCGAGCGTCGCCGACGACGGCCGCGTGACCACGAGCCACCGCGACCCGGCCAGGACGGTGGAGGCCTTCGAGCACGACTCCGACCGCCACGACTATCTGTCCATGCTCGACGCCGCGGGCGAGCACCTCTCGGCCATCGAGGGTTTCCTCAGCGGCACGCGCTTCTCCCAGCTGCGGCACGCCGCGAGGCTGCTCAACACCGGGGGCGTGCGCGACCCGGACGGCTGGTTGCGACAGCTCGCCACCAGCGGCCGCGCCCTGCACCGCCGATTCCGCGGTCCGGAGGTCGACCACCTCTACGCGCCCTGGCTGCTGCACGCCGGACTCGGGCCCGACCACGCCTCGGGTGGACTCATGACAGGCCTGCTCGCCGCCGGTCTGCACGGCGCCGGCTTACCCGTGGTGGAGGGCGGCGCGGGCAACTTCGTGGCAGCGTTCGCCGGGCTGCTCGACGCCCTGGGAGTGGAGGTCCGCACCGGCACCGAGGTCGAGCGGATCCTCGTCGACACCGGCCGCGTGATCGGGGTCGTGGCCAACGGACGCGTCCTGCGCTCCCGGCACGGCGTGCTGGCCTCGGTGACCCCCTCCGCGCTCTACGGGCGGTTGCTGCCGCCCAGCGCCGTCGGGCCGAAGCTGGTGCGCCAAGCCGAGCAGTTCCGCTACGGCCGGGCCGCGATGCAGATCCACGTCGCGCTGTCCGGACCGCTGACCTGGCGCGACGATCGGCTGGGGAACTTCCCGATCGTCCACCTCACCGACGGCGCGTCGAGCACCGGCATCGCCTGCGCGGAGGCCGAGGCCGGTCTCCTGCCGCGCCGGCCCACCGTGGTGGTGGGCAGCCAGCACCTGATCGACGAGACGCGGGTCCCGCGCGGCGCGGCGTCGCTGTGGCTGCAGCTCCAGGAACTCCCGCACCACCCGGTCGGCGATTCGGCCGACGAGCTCGACACCAGCCGGGGCTGGACCCGGGAACTCGCCGAGGGCTACGCGCGACGGGTGTTCGACCGGCTCGACGCGCACGCCCCGGGCCTGCACGACAAGGTCTGCGGGGTGGACATCATCACCCCGCCCGAGCTCACCGAGCACAACCCCAACGCCGCGGAGGGCGATCCCTACGGCGGGAGCACCGAACTCGACCAGAACTACCTGTGGCGGCCGATTCCGGCGACGGGGAGCAGCGCACCACCGATCCCCGGTCTCTGGCACATCGGGGCCTCGACGCATCCGGGCCCGGGAATGGGCGGCGGTTCCGGGTACGCGGCGGCGAATGCCGTCCTCAAGCGGATTCGCTGACGCACCGTCATCACGCCACCTCGCACTGACCACGCGACTTTCACGAAAGTGACCGGGACGAATCACAACTCGTTCACAGTCCCGTTTCGGCGATCTTGATCGGCAGCGGAGACCCCCTCTGTCCGGCGGGTTTTCAGCTTCCGGAACCGCTGAACCGAGCGTCGCGTTGATCATTTCGTGTCATCTGCCAAGAAAAACGGGAAATCGGCTGGGAATTTTCGGGACAACCGACAAAAACCGTTGTTGCCTCAGGTCAGAAGGCCATGGCCGAGATTTCGCCGCTGATTCGCGGTACATTCGTCCTTGACTGGGCGTGTGGTCCGCTTTATGGTCCAGACCACTGAGAAATGCAGCGAATCCCTTTCCCCGCAGGAATTCTCGAACAGCGTCTGCGTTCCGCGGAGGCTGCCGTTCGGAATCGATTCACCCTGCGGGGAACTCCCCCGAAGGAGCTGACAATGCCCAACCGCAAGATCTCCGCAGCCATGGTCGGCGCCGCCGTCGCGCCGTTCCTGATCGCGATCCCCGCCGGCACCGCCAGCGCCCACGGGTACGTCGAGGCGCCGCCGAGCCGCCAGGCCCAGTGCGCCGCGGGCACCGTGGAGTGCGGCTCGATCACCTGGGAGCCCCAGAGCGTCGAAGGCCCGAAGGGCCTGAAGAGCTGCAGCGGCGGCAACGAGAGCTACGCCGAGCTCGACGACGACTCCAAGGGCTGGACCGCCACCCCGGTCGGCACCCAGGCCAAGTTCAACTGGAAGCTGACCGCCGCGCACAAGACCACCACCTGGGAGTACTACATCGGCGACAAGCTGGTCGGCTCGTTCGACCAGGGTGGCCAGCAGCCGCCGCAGCAGCTCTCGCACGACGTCGACCTGTCGGGCTTCAGCGGCCCGCAGAAGGTGCTCGCGGTGTGGAACGTCGCCGACACCGCCAACGCGTTCTACGCCTGCATCGACGTCAACGTGGGTGCCGCCAAGTAACTCACCACCGACGACGTCTCCCGCACGTCGTCACCGGCGGGCCCGGTCCCCGAGCACCGGGCCCGCCACTGGTGGACCACTGTGGACACCGCCGGCCGAGTTTCCCCGGCCCGGCCGGTGGTGTATCCAGGACCGGTGACCGAGTTGGTGCTGGGACCGCTGCTGCGCTACGTCGACCAGACCCGCGCCACCGTGTGGGTGGAGACCGAAAAGCCTTGCACCGTGCAGGTGCTCGACGCCACCGAGCGCACCTTCCAGGTGGGCGGCCACCACTACGCCCTGCTTACCGTGCACGTCAGCGGCCCGACGCCCTACCAGGTCCGCCTGGACGACCGCGTCGTCTGGCCCGCGACCGACGACTCCCCCAGCATCATCCGCCCGGTCACCAGCACCGACCGCCTCACCGCGCTGTTCGGCTCCTGCCACTTCGACCGGCCGACCTCGGGCCGCGACCGGCACGGGCCCGACGCGCTGACCGCCACCGCCGCCCGCCTCGCCGGAACACCGGAGAACGAGCGGCCGGACCTGCTGGTCCTGCTCGGCGACCAGGTCTACGCCGACCAGCCCACGCCCCAGGTGCGCCGCGAGCTCGCCGAGCACCGCGACCTGCGCAGGCCACCCGGCGACGAGATCGCGAACTTCGAGGAGTACGCGCTGCTCTACCGGCACGCCTGGCGGGACCCGCCGGTGCGCTGGCTGCTGTCGACGTTGCCCAGCATGATGATCTTCGACGACCACGACGTCCGGGACGACTGGAACACCTCGCGCGCCTGGCGCACCGCGATGTCCGGCGAAGCGTGGTGGCGCGAACGCCTCCTGGGCGGGCTCATCGCCTACTGGATCTACCAGCACATCGGCAACCTCGACCCAGACGTCCTCGCCGCCGATCCCGTCTACCGGGAGGTCCGCGAGGTCGGCCGTCACGGCGACGCGCTCCCGGTCCTGCGGGAGGTGGCCGCCCTCGCCGACCGCGAGCAGGCCGGTGAGAAGGGCGTCCGCTGGAGCTACGCCCGCGACCTCGGCGGCGTGCGACTGGTCGTGCTCGACACCCGGTGCGGCCGCATCCTCGAAACCGGTGACCGAGCCATGCTCTCGGACGGCGAGTTCGCCTGGCTCCGAGACGTCGCGGCCGCCGACAGCGCGCACCTGGTGCTGGCGTCCTCCCTGCCGTGGCTGCTCCCGCACGCCGTGCACCACCTGCAGTCGTGGAACGAACGCGCCTGCTCCGGCCCGCACGCGGAACGAGCGGAGAAGCTCCGCCAGGCAGGCGATCTGGAGCACTGGGCGGCGTTCCGCGACTCCTTCGACCGGCTCGCCCAGCTCATCGGCGACCGCGCGGCGGGTCCCGACGCACCCGCGACGATCAGCGTGCTCTCCGGCGACGTCCACCACAGCTACTTCGCCGAGGCCGACTACCCGCGTCCGCTGAACTCCCGCATCACCCAGCTGACCTGCTCACCGCTGCACAACCAGGCGCCCGCGTTCCTCCACCCACCGCTGCGCGCCGCCTGGTCGCGCACCCCCGCCCGCCTGCTGGACCGGCTGTCGCAACGCGCCGGAGTCGCACCGCTGCCGCTGAACTGGCGCCGGACCGACGGGCCGTACTTCGGCAACGCCATCGCCGAACTCGAATTCCACGGCCCCCGCGCCCAGGTGACCCTCTGGGAGGCCACCACCGACGACACCCTCCAGGAGACCTGCGTCCGCCAACTGACCTGACACCCGACCACGCCAAGAACATCCGTCGAGCACCAGGGGCTCAGATGCGCTGGTGGGCAGTTCCCAGTTTTAGGAGTCGTTTCAGAATGCGGCGAAGCCGTTGCTTCAGGTGTGGGACTCAGCCCGCACCGCCGCGGGTTCTCACACGCCGTCTGGGTGAGTACGCCGCGACGCCGTGTATTGGCATACATAAGTCGCGGCGCACGGAGCCCAGGCGGCGTGTGAGGTTCCGCTACCCGCACCGCCAAGCAAGGCGATTCTGAAACGAACCCTTAGTCCGAACTGAGCCGACATTTCGGACATGATCATGGCTCGGTTTGGACTAAAACTGGGACCAGGTGCGGCCGCCACGCAACGCGATGCCGCGAAGACCGCTCAGACGAGGAAGGAGAACAGCGGGGATCCGGGTGAGACCTGCTCGATCTGCAACGGCGATTCCTTCATCCGCGTCAGCAGGTCGTCCAGGTCGTCGGCCTTGTCGAGTTCGATGCCGACCAGCGCCGGACCGGTCTCGCGGTTGTTCTTCTTGACGTACTCGAAGGCGACGATGTCCTGCCCCTCGACGAGCACGTCGTCGAGGAAGTGCCGCAGCGCTCCCGGTTCCTGCGAGAAGGTGACCAGGAAGTAGTGCCGCAGGCCCTCGTGCAGCAGGGACCGCTCCACCACCTCGCCGTAGCGGCTCAGGTCGTTGTTGCCACCGGAGACCACGCACACCACCGGACCGCGCGGCGCCCGCTCGAGCATCCGGGCCGCCGCGCTGGCCAGCGCACCCGCGGGCTCGGCGATGATGCCCTCGGTCTGGTAGAGCTCGATCATCTCGGTGCAGACCGCGCCCTCGGGCACCGCCACCAGCTCGTCGACCAGGTCGCGGGCGACCTCGTAGCCGAGATCGCCGACCCGGCCGACCGCAGCGCCGTCCACGAACGTGTCGACCTGGGGCAGCTTCACCGGGGCGCCTTCGTCGAAAGCCGCGCGCATGCTCGCAGCGCCTGCGGGCTCAGCACCCACCACCCGCGTCTCCGGGAAGTGCTCCTTGAGCCACAGCACGATGCCCGCCACCAGACCACCACCGCCGACGGGAACGATCACGGTGTCGATCGGGCCGTCGTGCTGCTCGGCGATCTCCAGCCCGACGGTCCCCTGCCCCGCGATGGTGCGCGGGTCGTCGAAGGGGTGCACGTAGACCGCGCCGGTGCGCTCGGCATCCGCCTTGGAAGCGGCGCTGGCCTCGTCGAACGAGGAACCCACGATCACCGGCTCGACCCACTCACCGCCGATGATCGCGATCCGCTTGCGCTTCTGACGCGGCGTGTTCCCCGGCAGGTACACCCGCCCCTTGATCTGCAGCTCGCGGCAGGCGAAGGCGAGCCCCTGCGCGTGGTTGCCCGCGCTGGCGCACACGACACCGCGCTCGCGCTCGTCGGCGTCGAGCCCGGAGATCAGGTTGTAGGCGCCGCGCACCTTGTAGGAGCGGCAGACCTGGAGGTCCTCGCGCTTGAGGCGGACCGGTACGCCGAGCTCCGCGCTCAAGCGGCTGCTGGACTCCAGCGGCGTGCGCCGGACCACCTGTCGCAAACGGGTGCCGGCCCGGAAGATCGCTGCGGGATTGAGCTCAACGGACACCAGGCGATGGTAAAGCCGCTGGTGAATCCATCGGCGCCCGGGTGGCTCAGCTCTCAGGCGGGTCCTGGCGCCACACGGCCCGGTACCGTTCGGCCGCCGCGGCGTCCCGCCGCCTGCGCACTGCAGAACCGTGGCCCGGCGGGAACCCGTACTTGGCGAGCCGGCTGTCCACGCTGTCGACCGAACTGGTCAGCACGATCCGGGCCACCACCAGCAGTCCCAGCAGCAACGCCCCCGCGGCGATCGGCCAGGCACCGCCCAGCAAACCGAGCCCGAGGAACAGCACCAGGCCGAGCGGGGCGATCTGCAGCAGTCCGCGGATCAGCACCCGCAGCACCCAGGTCCGGCAGGTCGCGTCGTGCAGGACCCAGTCGCGGTACCGATCGGGCAGCGTGCCGCCGAACTGGTAGTGCAGCCACCGCACGGGACCGGGCCGAATCATGCCCCCACGATAAGGCCGGGCACCGAGGGCGTGACGCTCCACCGGCCCCTCGGCGAACGGGTGCTGAGTGGTGAACGCGCCCGTTCGAAGTGCCAAGGTGAGGCGGAACCCCTGGTCGCGGCGCGCGGAGAAGAGAATGTTCAACGTAGAGAAGGTCCGGCTGGCCGGCACGGACGTCGAGCTGCCCAAGATGCTGCCCATCGAGCAGCGCTTCGCCGCCGAGTCGGTGGACGACCTGGAAGGCACCCTCCGCGCGCAGGTCGCCGAGCACGACCGAGCGCACCCGATCAGCGGCAAGCGCATCGCGGTGACGGTCGGCAGCAGAGGCATCGCCCAGCTGGACCGGATCGTGATCGCCCTCGTCGGCGCGCTGGCCGAGCACGGCGCGAAGCCGTTCGTGGTGCCCGCGATGGGCAGCCACGGCGGCGGCACCGCCGACGGCCAGCGCCAAGTGCTCGCCGAGTACGGGATCACCGAGGACAGCGTTGGCGCGCCGGTGATCTCGTCGATGGAGACGGTCGTGGTCACCGAGCTCGACGACGGCACCCCGGTCCACTTCGACGCCGAGGCCGCCCAGGCCGACAGCGTGGTCGTGCTCGGAAGGGTGAAGCCGCACACGGATTTCCGCGGCAGCCACGAGAGCGGCCTGGCGAAGATGATCGCCATCGGCCTCGGCAAGCACGAGGGCGCTGCGACGCTGCACCGGCACGGGTTCGAGAAGTTCGACACGCTGATCCCCGACGCCGCGAGGGCTGCGCTGCAGGTGATGCCGTTCGAGTTCGCTGTGGCGGTGGTGGAGAACGCCTACGAGGACGTCGCCCGGCTGGAGCTCGTGGCGACCGAGCGCATCCTGGAGCGCGAAGCGGAACTGCTCGCGGAGGCGAAGTCGCTGATGCCGAAGCTGCTCATGTCCGACATCGACGTGCTGGTGGTCGACGAGATCGGCAAGGACATCAGCGGTGCGGGCATGGACCCCAACATCACCGGCCGGGCGCCGGTCAACGCCGACAAGTTTCGCGCGACGCCGGTGAAGCGGATCGTGGTCCTGGGCTTGACCGAGCACACCAACGGCAACGCCTGCGGCCTCGGCCTGGCCGACCTGACCACCCAGGGGTGCGTGGACCAGATCGAGTTCGGCTCGTTCTACACCAACTCGCTGACCTCGGGCGTGCCCGACGGTGCGCGCATCCCGATGGCGCTGGCCACCGACCGGGACGCGCTGCTGGCGGCGCTGCACCTCACCCGCGGGCCCCACGAGCGGCCGGCGAAGGTGGTGCGCATCCGCAACACCCTCTCGATGCCGCGCGTCGAGGTCTCGGAGGCCTACGCCCAGGAGGTCTCCGAGCACCCGGACATGCGGGCCTTGGGCGAACCCCGTCCCTGGGAGTTCGACGCCGACGGTCGCCTGCCGAAGCTGCCACCCGTGCACTGACCAGGTCCTTCAGCACGTCCAGGCCGATGCTCGCACGCGCCGGGTCAGGTTGATTTCGATCTGCACTGAAGTCCCAGTGATAAGTAACGAATAGATGCCGGGTTCGTCGAGCGGATAGAATTCGCGAAGGCTCTCCCACAGCACGGGGCCCGCGGATGCCGGCCCCGGAAGGCGAGGGAAGACGATGCACCTCCCGCTGGCCACCGACCGGCTGCTGGTCCGGGACTGGACCTCTGACGACGCCGACGTGCAGGCGGCGCTGGACCTCTACGGCCGACCCGAGGTCACCGAATGGCTGACCCCGGTGATCTCCAACGTCGCCGACCTGGCCGCGATGCGCGCCGTCGTGCACTCCTGGATCGAGTCGCAACCCAACCTCGTCCCGCCGACGGGCCGCTTCGCGATGCAGCGCCACGAGGACTCCCAGGTGGTGGGCGGCTTGGTCCTGCGGACGCTCCCGCCGCACGACCACGACCTCGAGCTGACCTGGCAGCTGCGCCCCGAGGAATGGGGGCACGGCTACGCCACCGAGGCCGCGATCGCCCTGCTGCACTGGGCTTTCACCTTCGACATCGACGAGATCTTCGCGCTCACCCGACCGGACAACACGCGCGCGATCGCCACCTCCCAGCGCCTCGGGATGGACTGGGTAGGCGAGACGACCAAGTACTACGAGACCTCGCTGCAGGTCTACCGCGTCAGGCAGAGCGATCTGCCGGAATTCGCGAGTCGCGGCAAAACCGAAGACTGACCAGGCAAGATCACGTAACGTGGTGAAATCGTCCGCCATCGGGTGATCACAACAGGCCCGGACGGCGGTTTCGGGATGTAATCCTTGAGTAGTCGCTCGAGCGCCGAACCAAGGGGCGCACCCGACGGAGGAACCTTGCCAACGCCACCCGCCCGGAATCCGGTCCCGCCGCGGCGCCCCAGAGGGCGACCGCCCGTCAGACCGCTCCCACCGCGCCGGCGCAGCAAGCCTCTCGGCCCCCGCGCCGTCGCGACCATCATGTCGCTGGTGATCCTGCTGGTCACCGGGTACGGCTGGAGCAACTACCGGCATCTGCTCAACGGCCTCGCCACCAGCGACGTCGCCGAAGGCGGTGGAGCCGATGGCGCGATCGACATCCTGCTCGTCGGCATGGACAGCCGCACCGACGCCCACGGCAACCCGCTGCCCGAAGAGGTGCTGCGCGAACTGCACGCCGGGTCCAACGACGCGTCGTTGACCGACACGGTGATCATGCTGCACATCCCCAACGACGGGACCAGCGCGGTCGGCTTCTCCTTCCCCCGGGACTCCTACGTCTCGATCCCGGGCCAGGGGCAGCACAAGATCAACTCGGCGTACGGGCGCGGCAAGGAGACCGAGGTCCTCAGCCAGCAGAAGAGCGGCGTGACCGACCCCGCGGCGCTGGACCGGGCGGGCAACGAAGCCGGTCGCAAGACGTTGCTGCGGACCGTGGAGAACCTCACCGGCTCCTCCATCGACCACTACGCCGAGGTCAACCTGCTGGGCTTCGCCAAGATCACCGAAGCCGTCGGCGGCGTGCCCGTCTGCCTGAACTCCGCGACCAGCGACTCGTTCTCGGGCGCGGACTTCAAGGCCGGCCAGCAGACGATCTCCGGCCCCGACGCGCTGTCCTTCGTCCGGCAGCGCCACGGCCTCCCGCGCGGCGACCTCGATCGAGTGGTCCGCCAGCAGGCGTTCCTCGCCGGCCTCGCTCAGACCGCGCTGTCCGGCGGCGTGCTGGCCAACCCGAACAAGCTCCGCGAACTCATCAACTCGGTGCAGGACTCCGTCGTCCTCGACCTGGGCGACGACTCCGACGTGCTCTCGTTCGCCGAACGGCTGCGCGGGCTCGCGGGCGGCGCGATCAAGTTCAACACCATCCCGATCGAGGACGCCGCGTACGACACGCCCGACGGCGAAGCCCTCAAGATCAGCCCGAGCGACGTCAAGGCCGCGGTGCGGTCGGCGACCCTCCCGCCCGGCGCGGCGGGCTCGCCGCCTCCGGAACCTCCGCCGACCTCGAACGCCGAGGAACCGGTGTCGACCCAGGTCGACGTCCTCAACGGCACCCGCACCTCCGGACTGGCCGCCAGGGTCCAGGACAAGCTCAGCGACCAGGGCCTCGAAGTCGGCACCGTCGGCAACACCGGCAAGCGCAGCTCCTCGGTGATCCGCTACGGACCGGGCGGGGAAGCGGCCGCGCAGGAGGTGGCCTCCCAGCTGGGCGGCATGAAGACGGAATCCCAGTCGTCGCTGGCCTCCGGTCGCATCCAGGTGATCATCGGCTCGGACTACGACCCGCCGGTCGGCCCGCGCTTCGCCCCCGGTGGCGCGCTGGCGCTGGACGGGACCGCGCGGCAGCAGGAGTCCGAAGCCCCCGCGCAGAACCCGATCAGCGCGGCCGGAATCCCCTGCGTGAACTGAACAACCCACTCCTGGCGGCCGGAACGTCCGCCCTCTGCGCGGGGACCAGCGAGCGGGCGCCGGGAATCGCTTGCGCCGCGCAGGAGGCGCCGATAGCGTGCACGCACGAGCGGTGGCCGCAGCGTCGTGACGTTGCGCCGATCGGATGTCGAAGCCCTTGGCGCCTGGGCCATTCGGGTTGCGCGAGAAGTCGGAGCACCGAGTGGTTCCGAAGATGACACCTCGCATTGACTCGCAGTACAGCTGAACCATCCCGCCGGACCGCACGCTCGGTGACCGTGCGCAACGTTGAGGGTGACCAGCCAGACCACCAGGTCAGCACGCCCACGACCAGCCGGGAGCAGGACGCGGTTCGGTTGCTGCTGCTGATCGACGGTGCCGCCGAACCCCTGCCCTCCCCCGCCCCGGAACCCGCGCTGGCCGAAGCGGTCGGCGTGCTGTCCGGTCAGACCAGGTTGCAGAAGCTCGACTTCTGGCTGCGCAGCCCGGACTTCCTCGCCGACGAGCTGCTCAACGAGTACGAGCGGACGGCCGAGGCAGAACTGCTGGTGCTCGCCGGCCGGATCCTCGATTCCGAAGAGCCCGAAGTCCGCCGCTACCCGATGCTCCGCCACCACTTCGGCGCCTACGAACCGCTCGACGACGCGCTCGCGGTCCTGCGCAGCGCCGGGCTGATCGTGCGGCGCCGACGCGGCCGGGTGGGCCACACGCGACGCCACGACTACTTCCTGCTCGCGCGAGGCAGGCGGGTGGCCCGCACGATCATCACCCGGGCTCCGGTCTTCCGCTACTACGTCGACCGCGTGCGGCTGGTGCTCGACCTCGCCGACGGGCGCGGTGGCAACCAGCTCCGCGATCGCCAGTACCTCCAGGCCGAGTACGCGAGCACCCGTCGCGGTGCACCGATCGCCACCATCACCGAGCGGGTCCGCGACCGGCTGGCACGGCTGCGGGCCGCACCGGCCGCGGCGTAGGAGGTGTGATGAGCAGCAGCGGGACTTCACCGATGCACGAGCGGATCTCGGAGGTCACCGGGATCCCCGCCCGAGCGGTCGCCGGATTGCTGACTTCGGGCGGGAACTCCCCCAACCCCGGGGTGCGGAGCCGCATCACCGAAGCGGAGCACGAGTGGCAGCACCTGGAGCAGATCCACCGGTTGGCCATGCAACGCCGCCAGGCCGACGAGCGCTCGCTCCACGACGTCGAGGAGAAAGGGGTCGCGCAGGTGTTGTTCCACGGCCTGGAACCGCACTCGTGCCCGCGCTGCGACACCCCGATCTCCGAGCAGCGGCGGCGCGAGGAGCGCGAGCGGCACCGGTGCGCGGTGTGCACCAGCGATCTGTCGGCCGCCGCGCCGGAATCCGACGAGCCGGAGATCGCCGCACGGCTGCGCCTGGCCGCCAGCGAAGCGAGCGAGACCACGGCGCTGGCCGCGCTGCGCAGCGCCGAGGTGGCCCTGGCAGAGCTCGTCGCCGAGCTCGCAGAACCGCCGCGGCCACGACGGGAAGACGACCGGCGCGATTCGCCCTCCGCGGACGGGCCTCGGTGATGCCGCGCCAACCGCCCGGCGCGGTCGCGGCCGGTCCGCTCGCGCCGGTCATGGCCCAGGCGCTGACCGGGGCGGCGGTCCGCAACGCCACGGGAGGACGCACCGAGCTCACCGAGTTCATCGACGGTCTGCCGCAGCAGCGCAGCCTGCTGGCGCTGGCCGCGACCGTTGACGAGCTGCTGGCCTGGCCACCGGTCGTCGAAGCCCACGGGGGGCAGCTGCACGACGCGCTGCTGCGCGATCTCGGGCCGCTCGTCGACAGCCACCCGCTGATCGCCGCGAGCCGTCTCGAAGGTGCCCTGCGGCTGGCGATCGCCGACGCGGTCGCGCCGTTCGCGGTGCTGGGCAGGCTCACCGGTGATGCCGCTGGGAGACCGGAGGAGTTCACCGAAGCACTGCCCCGCCTCGTGGGTGCGGCGATGGACCGGTGGGCAGGCGAACCCGGGATCACCGCACCGCTGCGCGACGCCCTCGACAGGTTGCGCCACGAAGATTCCGCAGCGGTCGACGCGGCCTACGAGCTGGGCTGCGACGAACTCCGGACCGCGTTGACCGCGACCGAGATGACCACCGCGCTGGAGGCGCTCAACGCGGCCCGCTCCCGGTTCGCCACGGTCGATTCCGCCGAGCAGTCCCGGCACGACGCCCGCGCCCACGCGGCCGCGTGCGACGCGATCCTGGCGTTCGCCGCTCAGCACCGCGGCAGGCTGGCGGACGCGGCGGATCGGCTCACCGCGGCGTTGGACCAGCGTTCGGCCTGGTCGCACGGCACGCACCGCCCGTCGTGGTTGCGCGCGCGCCACACGGCCGAATCCACGTGGCGGCGGCTGGTCTCGCTGCTGCGCGCGGCGGCGGACCGGCTGGCGGAGACGATCTGGATGGACGTCTGGGAGGCGCTCGGCGCGGTGCTCGACGCCTACACCCAGGCACGGTCGGTGCGACCGCTGCCCGGCGCGCGCCACGCACCGGGTCTCGCCGCCGTGGTCGAGCCGACGATCGAGAACGCGATCGTGCGCAGCCACACGCGACTCGCCGCACTGCGCCGGACCGTCCTCGAAGCCTCGGCCACCGAGAACCCGCGGGTACCGCCTCGTACCGCGCACCTGCTGCTGGACCGCATCGAGCGCACCCCCACCGGTGGTGGTCCCGGTTTCCCGGAGCCCGGGAGCTCGCCGGAGGCCGAGGACCGCGCCGCGACCTCGCGGGCCCACCGCCTCGCACCCGCCCTGGTGCGGGTGCTGGGGGAACGCCACGCGTCCGGGCTCAGCGCGGACTTGTGCGACGAGGATCTGCTGCTGCTGGACGGGGTGGTGCACAGCAGCGAGATCACCCGTTCCCGCACCGCGCACCCGGTGCTCGATCCGCTGCTGGAGACCCTGCTCGAACAGCTCGCCGACTCACCCGAGTTCACCGGGGACGTGCGGGCCACGTTCGGGCTCCTGCTGGAGCAGACCCTGCGGTTCCTGCTCAGCCGTGCCGACCTGACCTCGGCGACCTGGGGGTGGAAGGACGCGGACTACCGGCGGGCGCTGCGCGAGCGTGATCGGCGTCCGCGCGAGTCGGACCTGCAGCGGGATTACCACCAGTGGCTGGTCACCGGGCAGCTCGGCGGCCTGGTGTCGGTGGAGGCCACCGACGTGGCGATGGGCCGAGCCGACGTCACCACCACCTTCGGTTCGGTTCGCTACGTCACCGAGGTCAAGCGCGAGCTGCGCGACTCCTCCCGCAGCGGCATCGAAGCCGCGCACCTGGCGCAGGCCGCCGAGTACGGTTGCGCGAACGTCCCGTTCGGACAGCTCCTCGTGCTGGACCTGACCGCGCACGGGCGCGGGTCTGCTCGCGTCGACGAGCTCGTCTGGCTGGCGAGGCACCCGGCGCCGCGCGGTGGAGCGGACCGGTTCGTGATCGTCGGGGTCGTCACCGGCAACCGCTCCACGCCCCACGAGCTGTGATCAACCGCTCCCGAGAACCCGCTGCACGCTGTTGATCTCGAGCCCGGTTCTGTCCTGAGTGGATGCACCGGTCGAGTTGGGAGCGCCTGGCTACCCGAGGTCAGCGTCCGAAGTCCTGGGTCCAGTAGAGGCCGTTGTACTCGACGCCCACGCCGATCGTGCGCAGCGAGCAGTCCACGATGTTCTTGCGGTGGCCGCGGGACTTCATCCAGTCCCCGACCACCTGGTCGGCGCTGGTGTGGCCGCGGGCGATGTTCTCAGCACCCGGCGAGGGGTATCCGGCGTCGCGCAACCGGTCGCCGAACGTGCGGCCATCGGGCGTGGTGTGGCTGAAGTAGCCGCGCGTGGCCATGTCCGCGCTGTGCTCGGTCGCCGCCTTGGTCAGCCGGTCGTCGACGGTGAGCGGGGCGCAGCCGGCTTCAGCCCGCGCCTCGTTCACCAGGGACACGACCTCGTCCTGAACCGGGGGTTTCGGATCGGCCGACATGGACACCGCAGCGGTGCTCATCCCGGCACCGATCAGCAGCGCACCGGCCACTACGCAGAGCGTCGTCTTCGGGGTCATGGTCCGAAAAGTACGGCAGTTCTCAAGACCGCTTTCTGATCAAAAACGTTGCAGCGACCGGACTTCACACCATCTCGCTACTCCGGCCGAACTCCCCCGGGCAGCAGCGGCCGAGGTCGCCCCCACCCAGTGCGCCCGGGTCCTCAGTGTCCTGCCACCCCCACCTCGTCCGCCACTCCGCGCCGGTTCACCGGATGCGGTAGCGCAGCGGCAGGTGCTTGAGGCCGCCGACGAACGTGGTGGCGCTCCACTGCGGCTCCCCCGCCGCTTCGACCCGTTCGAGGCGCGGCACCAGCTCGGCGAAGAACGCCCGCGCCTCCATCCTCGCCAGGGTCGCGCCGAGGCAGACGTGGGCGCCGAAGCCGAACGACAGGTGCCGGTTCGGGTCACGTCCGACGTCGAACCGGAACGGATCGTCGAACACGTCCTCGTCGCGGTTCGCCGACGGGTAGCACAGCAGCAGCGACTCCCCCGCGGCGATGCGCTTGCCGCCCAGCTCGTAGTCGGTCGTGGCCGTCCGCATGAACTCCTTGACCGGGGTGACCCAGCGGATCATCTCCTCCACCGCCGTGGGGATCAGCTCCGGATCTCGTCGCAGCCGCTCCAACTCCTCCGGGTGCTCCACGAGCGCGTGCAACCCACCCGAGATGGTGGAGCTGGTGGTGTCGTGACCGGCGGTGGCGATGATGACGTAGTGCGACGCGGTGTCGAGGTCCGACAGGTGCTCGCCGTCGATGCGCGCGTTGGCGATCGTCGACGCCAGGTCACCGGTCGGGTTGGCTCTACGGTCCGCGGTGATCTGCTTGAAGTAGTCGAAGAAGTCGAGCAGGACTCGCATCAGCTCCTCCGGTGATCGTCCGCGCTGCAGTTCCGCGTCGTCGATGCCGAACAGCTCCTGCGTCAGCTGCAGGATCCGGGGGAAGTCCGATTCCGGGAGCCCCAGCAGCGACAAGATCACGTAGAGCGGGTAGTCGACCGTGACCTCGCGGACGAAGTCGCACTCGCCGCCCAGGCCGGCCATCTTGTCCACGTAGCGCTTGGCGAGTCGGCGGATGTCGACGTCGAGCTCGCGCAGCGCGCGGGGCCGGAACCAGTCGGCCACCACCGACCGCATCCGCTTGTGCTCCGGGTCGTCGATGTGCACGAGCGTCCGGAGCGCCTGCCCGTTCTCGGCGGTGTGGCGGTCCTGCTCGGCCTTCACCAGGATCGGGCGCGGTTCGTTGATGAACTTGTCGTTCTGCCGCTCCACCTCGATGAGGTCCGCGTGCCGGGTCACCGCCCAGAAGGGGTTGAAGGCCGGTCGCGGGTCGACCCGGTGCACCGGGTCCTGCTCGCGCAGCACCCGCAGCGCCGTGTGCAACCGATCCTCGTCGGCGTAGGCATCCGGATCGGCCAGCGTCAGCCCGGCCTCGTCGATGTTCACGTGAGAGTTCCCCCTGCGCACGTCGTTCCCCCGGTTGCTCGACGTTACGCACGTGAGCGAAGGGCTGACAAGAACTCGCCGCGGTGACGGGCCGTCGGCCCCTCCCGTCTCCGATCGCGAATGGTTACCTTGATCGCCATGCCCCTGCTCGGAAGTCCCGCCGTCTCGCGGTTGGTCGCCACGGTGATCCAGCGCGTCTCGTCGCTCGCCTCGCACAGCCGCCGGCACCACCGGTTCCCCGAGATCGCGGGAACGACCCGCCGGATCGAGGTGCCCACGACCTGCGGCCCGGTGCCCGCGACGCTGTACCTGCCGCAGGAGGGCGAGGCACCGCCGCTGCACGTCAACATGCACGGCGGCGGCTTCATCATCGGCTACCCCGAGCAGGACGACCCGCTGTGCCGCTACCTCGCGGCCCGCGCCCGCGTCGCGGTGCTCAACGTCGACTACCCGTTGGCGCCACGGCATCCCTTCCCGGTGCCGCCGAAGGCGTGCTTCGAAGTGGTGCGCTGGGCGGCCGAGCACGCGGGAGAGCTCGGCGTCGACCCGGACCGGCTCAGCGTCGGAGGCGCCAGCGCGGGCGGATCGCTCGCCACGGCCGTGGCCCGGCAGGCCCGCGACGCCGGAGGCCCGCACCTGGCGATGCAGGTCCTGCACTACCCCTCGCTGGACCTCGTGACCTCGATCCACGAGAAGATGCGCGTCCGCGGACGCGACGAACCCCCGTTCCTCAAGCCCTGGATGGCAGCGGTCTTCCACGACTCCTACCTGCCCGACCGGGCGCTGGGCACCGATCCGCTCGCCTCCCCGGCGCACGGCGCGAACGACGAGGACCTGAGCGGGACGGCACCGGCGCTGGTGATCACCACCGAGCTGGACCTGCTGCGCGCCGAAGGCGTGCGCTACGCCGAATCACTGCGCCGCGCAGGCGTTCTCCTGGAGCACCACGACGTGCCCGCCGCCGATCACGGCTACGACCAGCTCGGCGGTGAGAGCTCGCTGGTCCGCGAGACCTACGACCTCATCGCCGACCACCTCCGCCGCGCGCACTTCGACCGCTAAGCCCCGCTCATCCCCCGGGATGGTGCCGGGCGGTCAGCAGTAGAGTGATGTCCATGTCGAGCCCCCGAATCAGACACGTCGGGGGCTTTCGGCCACGCCTTCAGCCCCCTAATACCGGGCAAATCCCAGTTTTAGTCCAAACTGAGCAGACATTTCAGACATGATCATGGCTCGGTTTGGACTAAGGGGTCGTTTCAGAATGCGGCGGAGCCGCTGTTTCAGGTGTGGGACTCAGCTGGCACCGCCGCGGGTTCTCACACGTCGTCTGGCGAGTACGCCGCGACGCCGTGTATTGGCATACATCAGGAGTGGCGCACGGAGTCCAGACGGCGTGTGAGGTTCCGCCACCCGCACCGCCAAGCAAGGTGATTCTGCAACGACCCCTAAAACTGGGATTTGCCGATGCTCGGCACCGCGAACGGGAGCGGAGGGTCCGGGACCGGTGCTGCTCTGACCGCTTTCGTCCTGACCGGCATCGCCCTGCTCGTGCTGCGCCCCTCGCTGGGGTTGATCGCACCGCGGAACCGGGGCGCCGGGCTGACCCGGACCTGATGCATGCCTAGCCGGTCGGGCGGTAGAGGATGCCGAGGAATTGCTGCAGGAGTCGTTCTCGCAGGCGTGGGCGGGCGATCGTGAGCATCGCGTTGATCTCGGCCATCCGGTCCGGCAACCCGGCGTCGCCGCCCATGCCCGCCGCCGCCAGCAGGTGGCCGAACTCCTCCTCGGAGAGCGAGTCGGGGTCGAGGTCGGCGAGGAACGCGGCGATGCCCTCGTCGACCACCACCGGCCCGGCTGCCCGTGCCGCGTACACCGAGGCGCGCAGCGCCGCCGCGAACTCGGCTTCACTCCCCCGGTTCGACGCGGTGACCGTGAGGTGGAGGTTGACCGGCGAATCCCCGTGGGCGAACTGCGGTTGCACGTACCAGCCGCGGGTGCCCATCTCGTCGGCCACGGTGAACAGGTCGATCCCGTCGTCCTGCGCGGTCAGCGCGAGCAGCGTCGAATCGGGTTCGGCGACCAGCCGCAGGCCGTCGATCGCGCTGATCTCCGTTCGCATCGCCTCCACGGCGTCCAGCGCCGCTCGCGCCAGGGCCAGGTAACCGTCGTCGCCGACGTGGCGCAGCACCGCCCACGCCGCGGCGAGCGGACCGCCGGAACGGGTGGACTGCAGCGTCGAGTTCAGCATCGTGTAGCCGGGCCACCCCGCGCTGGCGAAGAAGTGCCCGCGTCGCAGCTCGGCGTCGGCGTGCAGCAGCACCGACGCGCCCTTCGGGCAGTAGGCGTACTTGTGCAGGTCGACCGACACGCTGGTGACCCCGTCGACGGCGAACCCGAACTCGGGCACCTCCCTGCCCAGCCGCCGGAAGTAGGGCAGGACCCAGCCGCCGATGCAGGCGTCGACGTGCATCCGCACTCCGCGCGCGGACGCGTCGGCGGCGATCTCGGCGATCGGGTCCAGGACTCCGTGCGCGTACGAAGGCGCGCTGGCGACCACGAGCACCGTGTCGTCGTCGATCGCCGAAGCCATCGAGGCGGGATCCGCGCGGAAGGTCACCGGGTCCACGGGAACCACCACCGGCCGCACCCGGAACAGGTGGGCGGCCTTGTGGAACGCGGCGTGCGCGGTCGAGGGCAGCACCATGGCCGGTTCCGCGATGCCGGGATTGCCCTCGCGCGCCGCCAGCACCGCGAGCATGCAGGACTCGGTCCCGCCCGAGGTGACCGAACCGACCGTGCGCGCATTCCCGCCCAGCAGCTCGGACGCGGCGGCGACCAGATCGTTCTCCATCCGCAGCAGGCTCGGGAACGCCGTCGGGTCAAGGCCGTTGGCGCTCGCCGCGAGCGCGTGGGCGGCGGCCGAGAGCTCGTCGAGCCCGTCGAGCCCGCTGTCGTAGACGTAGGCGAGGGTGCGTCCGCCGTGGGTCGGCAGGTCGGCGGCGCGCAGCGCGCGCAAATCGGCCAGGACGTCGTCCGCGGAGCTCATCGTTCCTCCAGCACATCGCGCCGCAGCAGCGGCAGGCCCAGCATCACCAGCACGCCCGGCAACAGCGAGAAGCCGAGCAGGATCGCGGTCACCGCGCTGTCCGACTGCTGCGCGACCCCTTCGACACCGGACACGTAGCCGCCCATCCCGAGCACGAGTCCGAACAGGCCCGGCCCCAGCGCCATTCCGAGGGTTTCCGCGCCGGTCCACACCCCGGCCGCCACGCCGGCCCTGGTCTCACCGGTGCGCTCCTCCTCCGCGGTGATCAGGTCCGGCATGATCGCCAGCGGGAAGACCTGGATGCCCGCGTAGCCGACCCCGGCGAGCGCGACGAACACGAAGGACACCGCCACCGGTAACACCAGGGCGGCCGACAGACCCGCGCTGGCCACGCCGAAGGCGACGCAGGCGGCGCGGAAGCCCCAGAGCTTCCCCCACCGCTCGCCGATCCTCGGCCACAGCGGCATCGTCACCAGTGCCGGGAGCACGAATCCGACGAACAGCCAGGTCTGCACCGCCGGGTCGCCGAAGACGTACCGCGAGGCGTAGTTGACCCCGGCCAGCAGCGTCGCCAGCCCGAGGGCCTGCACGGTGTACACCACGACGAGGCGGCGGAACGATCGCCATCCGCGCATCGTGCTCACCAGCTCGCGCCACCGCTGCGCGCCCGGCCGCAATCGGCCCACCGGCGCCCCGCGCAGCCCCAGCAGCATGATCACCACGCCGAGCAGGATGATCGCGCCGATCACCACGCCCATCACCCGGTAACCGGCCACGCCGCCGATGCCGTTGGCGATGCCCGGGGCTCCACCGCCGGAGACGAGCACGGCCACCGCCAGGAAGCCCATCCGCCAGCTGGTGAGCCGGGTGCGTTCGGCGCGGGAGTCGGTGAGCTCGGCGGGCAACGCGTTGAAGGGCACCTGGAACAGCCCGAACGCGGTGGCGCACAGCAGGTACAGCAGCATCACGTACCCGGCGTCCAGAGCGGTGCGCCCGAAGCCCGGGTGGGCGAAGATGCCCGCGAACAGCACCGCGACGCCAACACCGCCGAACAGCAGGAACGGCCGTCGACTGCCGTGGCGCACCAGCCCGGCGTCCGAGAGCCGACCGGCGATGGGGTTGAACACCACGTCCCAGATCTTCGGCACGAGCACGATGGCACCGGCGATCGCGCCGGGCACGCCCAGGGTGTCGGTCAGGTACGGGAGCAGGAGCAGACCGGGGACGGTGGAGAAGGAGCCGGTGACCAGCGATCCGAACGAGTAGCCGAGCCTGGTGCGGGTTCCGATCCCTGCCTGGACGGGTTCTGGCACTGACGTTCCTCCGGAATCGCTCGCCTGGTCGCATGATCGCACCGCCCGGGGGGTTTCAGAACGACGTGGATTTGTTTCGTTACGCAACCGTCCGGCGTTCGCGGCGTGAGCCGCACCAAATTCGGGTGCCCGTTCCCCTCCGGTGTCCTAGGCTGCCCGCAGGCTCCTCGAACAGCGAAGCCGATCCGCGAGGCGCGCCAGCGGCAACACTGCGGCCCGACGCCCCGCATCTCGCCCTCGCCTCGTCGTTTCCAGGAGCGTCCATGTCCGCGTCCCTCCCCCGTGCTGCCCGGATGACCGGGGTCACCAGCTCTCCCGTGCGCGATCTGCTCGCGCTGACCCGCCGCCCCGGAGTGATCTCGTTCGCCGGTGGGCTGCCCGCACCGGAGCTGTTCGACTCCGAGGGCCTGCGCTCCGCCTACGCGCGAGCGCTCGCCGAACCCGACGCCGCCCGCGCCCTGCAGTACTCACCGACCGAGGGCGACCCCGCGTTGCGGGAGATCGTGGCCGACCGGCTCACCGGGCAAGGACTTCCCACCACGGGTGATGACCTGCTCGTCACCACCGGTTCGCAGCAGGGCCTGAGCCTCATCGCCTCCGCACTGCTGGACCCCGGGGCGGTGGTGCTGGTCGA
Source organism: Saccharopolyspora tripterygii (assembly GCF_054778355.1). Lineage (NCBI taxonomy): Bacteria > Bacillati > Actinomycetota > Actinomycetes > Pseudonocardiales > Pseudonocardiaceae > Saccharopolyspora > Saccharopolyspora tripterygii. The sequence goes on from NZ_BAAGZP010000029.1 coordinate 320,843, forward strand.
GGAACCCGTCTACCTCTCGGCGGTGCAGTGCTTCCAACTCGCGCAGGCCCGGATCGTGCCGGTGCCCGCCGACGACGAGGGCATCGATCCCGAGGCGCTGGACCGGATCGCCGCGCGGGAGCGGCCGTCGTTGCTGTACCTGGTGCCGACCTTCTCCAACCCCACCGGCCGCACCGTCCCGGACGCCCGGCGCGACCGGATCGCCGAGATCGCCGCGCGGCGGGACTTCTGGCTCGTCGAAGACGATCCGTACCACGAGCTGCGCTACACCGGCCGGCCGCTGACACCGTTGTCCGCGCGGGCGCCGGACCGCTCGATCTACCTGGGCAGCTTCTCCAAGATCGTCGCCCCGGGCATGCGAGTGGGATGGCTTCGCGCGCCCGAATCCCTGCGCCAGCAGCTGACCATCCTCAAGCAGGCGGCCGACTTGCACACCTCGACCATCGATCAGGCGGCCGCAGCCGAATACCTCGCGACCGCCGACCTCGCGGCCCGGGTGCGCGTGCTGTGCGAGACCTACCGCGAGCGCCGTGACGCGATGCTGACCGGTCTGCGCGCGGTCACCCCGCCCGGCACCACGTGGACCGAGCCGGAGGGCGGGATGTTCGTCTGGGTGCGGCTTCCCGGCGAGGTCGACACCGCCGGGGTGCTGCGCGAAGCGCTGCAGCACGACGTCGCGTTCGTGCCGGGTGCCGCGTTCCAGGTGAGCGAGCCGGACCGGGCGACGATGCGGCTGTCGTTCACCACGTTCTCCCCGGAGACGATCGGCGAAGGGCTGCGCAGGTTGGCGAAAGCCCTGGGCTGATCTCGGCGTCGGCCGCACCGTCCGTCCGGTGGATTGCGCACGTCGGCGCGGCTGCAGCACGCTACCCTGAGCCATCCGTTGTGACCGCCCTCACCCGGACCGTCGCGGCGGAGCCACTGGGAGGGCTGATGCAGTCGATGCAGGGCGGGCGTCCGACGTTGCTGGGCGCGCCCACACCACGTGTCGAGGACGACCGGTTGCTCGCCGGACGCGGTCGTTTCATCGCCGACGTCGTGCTGCCGGGCGTGGTCGAGGCCGCGTTCGTGCGCAGCGACGTGCCGCACGCCCGCATCCGGGACGTGGACACGTCCGCGGCGCTCGACTCACCGGGCGTGCACGCGGTTTTCACCGGAGCGGACCTCGACCTCGACGCGGTGCCCGACCGGATGCCGTGGGTTCGCCCGGTGCGGCACTTCCCGCTCGCCCGCGAGCGGGTGCGCTACGTCGGATGCCCGCTCGCGGTCGTGGTCGCCGACGACCGCTACCTGGCCGAGGACGGCGCCGAACTCGTCGCAGCCGAACTGGAGTCGCTGTCCACTGTGGACACCGCCGAGCAGGCCCTGGCGCCGGACGCCGCGCTGCTGTACCCGGAGTGGGGCGACAACCTGCTGCTGTCCGTGCAACCCGACAGCGCCGAGGTGGACGCGGCGTTCGAGCGCTTCCGCACCATCAGCGGCACGTTCACCACGAACCGCCATTCCGCCGTCCCCCTCGAAGGACGCGGCGTGGTGGCCGAGTACCGCGACGACCGCCTCACGGTGTGGACCTCGACCCAGGCCGCGTACGTCGTGCGGGCCATGCTCTCCGCGGTGCTGGGGTTGCCGGAGCGCGACATCCGGGTCATCACGCCCGACGTCGGTGGCGGTTTCGGGCAGAAGAACGAGATCTACCCCGAGGAGTACGTCGTCCCGTGGCTGGCGATGCGGCTGCGCCGTCCGGTCCGGTGGATCGAGGACCGGCACGAGCACATGGTCGCCGCGACCCACGCCCGGGACACCGCGATCGAGCTGGCCGCGGCGGTGCGCGAGGACGGGACCATCGCCGCGCTGCGCGGCCGGGTGCGGACCGACCTGGGCTCCGGCGAGATCTTCCCCGCCGGGTACGGGCCCAGCCTCGTGGCCGTCGGTTCGTTGTGCGGGCCCTACCGGATCCCGCACCAGGCGATCGCGGTGCAGGGAGTGGTCACCAACAAGACGCCCACCGGCGGCTACCGGGGTTTCGGCGCTCCTGAGGGGACTTTCGCGATCGAGCGGCTCGTCGACAAGATCGGTCGTGAGCTGGGCGTCGACCCGCTGGAACTGCGCCGCCGGATGATCCTCGCGCCCGACGACCTGCCCTACGAGACGGCCTCGGGTGCGCGGCTGGAATCGGGTACGCACCGCGAGGCCTTCGAACGCGGTGTGGAGCTGGGCGAGCGGATGCTGGCCGAGGAGCGCGAGGTCGCCGCACCCGGCACCTACCTGGGCCTCGGGTTCGCCACCTACGTCGAAGGCGTCGCCTCCACCACCTTCTCCATCACCGGGACCTGGAGCAGCCAGGACTCCGCGGACGTCCGGTTCGACGCCGACGGCGGGGTCACGGTCGCGGTCGGCATCTCGGCGATGGGCCAGGGCGCGCACACCACGGTCGCCACGCTCGTCGCCGAGGCGCTGACGGTCCCGATCGAGCAGGTGCGGGTCGTCATGGGCGACACCGACACCGCGCCCTACGGCCTCGGCAGCTGGGCGAGCCGCAGCGCGCTGGTCGCCGGTGGCGCGATCGATCGAGCCTCGGAGGTTCTGCGGCGCAAGGGAACCGTCATCGCCGCCCACCTGCTGGAGGCCTCCCCCGACGACCTGGAGCTGGTCGACGGCAGCTTCCAGGTCCGGGGGAGCCCGGGCAGCGCGATCACCTGGGCGCAGGTCGCCCAGTCGGCGCTGCACCGGACCTTCGAGCTGCCGCCCGGGGTGGAGCCGGGGCTGGAGGCCCGCGCCGTCTACGAACCCACCGGTCTCGATCACGTCCCGCGCCCCGACGGCAAGATGAACGCCTGCGCGGCCTACACCAACGCCACCCACACCGCCGTCGTGCGCGTCGACGCCGAGACGGGCGTGGTCGAGGTGGTCCGGTACGCGGTCGTGCACGACTGCGGTCGCGTCATCAACCCGCTGACCGTCGCCGGACAGGTCCACGGCGGGGTGGCGCAGGGGATCGGCGGAACCCTCTACGAACAACTCCCCTACGACGACGGCCAGCCGTTGGCGACGACGTTCATGGAGTACCTGCTGCCGAGCGCGCGCGAGATCCCCGTGATGGAGGTCGAGGAGCTGGGCGGTCCCGCGCCCGAAACCCCGTTCGGTGTCAAGGGCGCGGGCGAGGCCGGGATCATCGGACCACCGGCGGCGATCGCGAGCGCGATCGAGCACGCCCTCGCACCGCTCGGTGTCACCGGGATCGACACCGTTCCGCTGACTCCCCCGGTGGTGCGCGGGCTGATCGAGGAGGCGCGCGCGTGAAACCACCGCCGTTCGACTACGCCCGCCCCGCGACGGTGGCCGACGCCGTCGCGCTCCTGGCCGCTGACGAGGACGCGAAGGCGCTCGCCGGCGGTCAGAGCCTGGTGCCGATGATGAACTTCCGGCTGGCCCGGCCGAGCACCCTGGTGGACATCGCCCACCTGCCCGGCATGTCCGGGTTGCACCGGGACGGCGAGGTGCTGGTGATCGGCGCCGCCACCCGCCAGCGCGCGATCGAGACCTCAGCGCTGGTCGCCGAGACCTGCCCGCTGCTGGCCGACGCCTCGCGCCACGTCGGGCACCACCAGATCCGCACCCGGGGCACCCTCGGCGGGTCCCTCGCCCACGCCGACCCGGCGGCCGAGCTGTGCGCCGCGGCCCTCGCCCTCGACGCCGAGGTCATCGCCACCGGGCCGGAGGGCACGCGCCGTGTCCCGGCCGGGGAGCTGTTCCTCGCCCCGTACCTGACGACGCTGCGACCTGGCGAGATCATCACCGAGACCCGCTGGCCGATTCGCCCGCGAGCGCACCACGGCTTCGCCGAGATCGCCCACCGGGCAGGCGATTTCGCACTCGCCGGGCTGGCCGCGGTGGTCGTGCTCGACGGGGTCGAGGTCGCGGACGCGCGACTCGCGGGCCTGGGCATCGCCGGGGCGGTGCGCCGCCTCCCCGAGGCCGAGGACGTGCTGCGAGGGCGTCCGCTCACGACCGCATCGATCCACGAGGCCGCCGACGCCGCCGCCGAGTCGGTCGATCCACCGCAGGACGTGCACGCCGATCCGGCGACCCGCCGGGCCGCCCTGCGCACCTCCACCCGGCGAGCTCTGGAGCTGATCCCGCATGGCTGACACGCCCACCGCGAACCGGGACATCACCGTGACGGTCAACGGGCGGGAGTTCCGCCGCCCGGTGCCCGCCAGGCGCCTGCTCGTCGACTTCCTGCGCGACGAGCTCGCGCTCACCGGCACCCACGCGGGCTGCGAGCACGGGATATGCGGTGCGTGCACGGTGCTCATCGACGGCGAACCCGCGCGGGCGTGCATCACGCTGGCCGTGCAGGCCGACGGGTCCGAGGTCACCACCGTTGAAGGACTCACGCCCGATCACGGGCTGAGCCCGATGCAGCAGGCGTTCAAGGATTGCCACGGGCTCCAGTGCGGTTTCTGCACCCCGGGCTTGCTCGTGACGCTCGCCGCCGCATCACCCGAGGACCACCCGGACGACGCCGCGATCCGAGAACTGCTCGGCGGCAACCTCTGCCGGTGCACCGGGTACCAGCACATCGTCGACTCGGTGAACCGGGCGTGGGGCCGCGCATGACGCGCGGGCGCTCCTGAGCTCAGCGCGACGCCGCGGAGCCCTCGCCAGATTCCAGCCCCGCCAGCGGTTCCGGGACTTCGCCCACGCACGCGATGCCCAGCTTCCGGGTCGCCCTGGTCATCGACACGTAGAGATCGCTGCGCCCGAAGCCGCCCGCCCCGAGGATCTCCGCGGGCTCGACGATCAGCACCGAGTCGAACTCCAAGCCCTTGACCTGGTTCGGTTCCAGCACCACGACCCACTCGGTCAGCTCGACCGGGAGCGGGACGTCGAGCACCGCGGCCAGCTCGGCCACCAGGCGGGGTGGCGCGATCACCGCGAGCTGGCCCGTCTCGTGCTTCGCGGCGACCTGGCCGACCAGCTCCCCCAGAGCGTCCCCGGACACGCGCTCCAGCCACGGCACCTCACCCGAGGAGCGCACCGACCTCGGCGGCCGCAACCCGGTGCCCGCGAGCAGGTCGACCGTCGCCTCCATGATCTCCGAGGGAGTCCGGTAGTTCACGGTCAGCTCGGCCAGCCGCCACCGGTCGGCCACGTGCGGCGCCAGCACCTGCCCCCACGAGCGGGCACCGGAGGACGTTCCGGTCTGGGCCAGGTCGCCGACGAGGGTCATGGACCTCGACGGGCAGCGGCGCATCAGCATGCGCCACTGCATCTCCGAGAGCTCCTGGGCCTCGTCGATGACGATGTGCCCGAACACCCCTGCCCCGGAACCGGTTCCGAGCAGCGCAGCGGCTTCGTCGAGCAACGCCACGTCGGCGGTCGTCCGCGGAGCGGAGCCGATCAGCTCGGCCACGACGTCCTCGGCGGCCAGCTCCGGCCACATCTCGTCGAGGGCGTCGACGATCCCCCCGTCGGCCAGCAGCGATGCCCGCAGGCCGTCGCGGTCCGCGGCGTCGATCATCTCGCGCGGCGAGGCGTCGTCCGGGTCCACGACCACGCCCGCCGCCGAGAGCGCCCGCAGGTCGGCGGCGCCGAGGCTGCCGTCCGCGCTGCCCCCGTCCAGCGCCCGGCCGTCGTCGTCGAGCACGACCGATTCCATCCGCTCGACGAGCAGATCGGCCAGCGAGCCCACGAGCTCGTTCTGGAAGACCAGCCGCGCCTGGTTGTGCGGCAGCCCCGCCTCGCGCGCCTTGTCCGCGGCGCGCCGGCACGACTCGGCGGCGAGGGACAGCGGCTGCTCCTCGAAGACGACCTCGACCGGCTCCTCCGGCACGAGGACGCGCGAGCGGACCGCGTCCGCGATCTCCTCGGCCATCCGGGCGGATCCCTTGCGCTCGGCCTCCGGGTCTTCTTCGGCCAGTCCCACGCCGTCGCCGAGTTCGGCGATCGTGGAGGCCACGACCCGGTTCTCGCCCAGTCCCGGCAAGACCTGCCCGATGTAGTCGAGGAAGATCCGGCTCGGCCCGATCACCAGCACACCGCGGTTGCGCAGGTGCTCGTGGGTGTAGAGCAGGTAGGCGACCCGGTGCAGCGCGACGGCCGTCTTGCCGGTTCCCGGCCCGCCCTGCACGACCAGGACGCCGCGCTCCGCCGAGCGGATGATGGAGTCCTGCTCGGCCTGCAAGGTCGTGACGATCTCGCGCATCCGGCCGGTGCGCTCCGCGGTGACGGCCGCCAGCAGCGCGGCTTCGCCGACGAGGTGCCCTTCGGAACCGTCCGAGTCCAGCAGCTCGTCGTCGACGGACACGACGGTCCGCCCGCGGGTGGTGATGCGGCGCCTGCGGCGCACGCCCTGCGGATCGGCGGCGGTGGCGGTGTAGAAGGCGCGGGCCAGCGGGGCTCGCCAGTCGACCAGCAGCTGCTCGTCGTCGGATTCTCGGAACACGCCGATGCGGCCGATGTAGGAGCTGGTCCCGTCGTTCATGTCCAGCCGGCCGAAGCACAACCCGTGCTCGATCCCGTCCAGGCGGGAGAGCTCGGCCTGCCACACCGCGACCGTGTCGGGGTCGCCGCCGGATTCGACCCGTGCCGCCGCCTGCTCCCGCGAGGCGTCGACGTGGGCGTACAACTCGGTCAGGTGCTCCTGCTCTAATTCGAGCTCGTCGCCGCTCACTACCCCAGTGCTCCCCTGCTCGGTCTTGCAACCAGCACAGAGTGCCCGAGTGCGGACGACAATTCCAGTCGCACCGCGCCGTCCGGTGTGGACTTCAGGTCATTCCCCCAGGAGGTCGGCGATCCTGCCGACGGCCCGGCGGGCGTGGTCGGCCACGCCCGCCGACATCATCTGGTCGATCTGGTCGACCGAGGCGAACGTGGTCAACAACACCATCCGCGCGCCCGTTCCGCGCTCGGCCAGCCTCATCTGCACGTGGCTCACGCCGAACTCGGTGGCGCGGTGGCCGTTCTCGTCGGTGGTGCCGTCCTCGAACTCCAACCGGTGCGGCGCGTCCACCGCGCAGATCTGCCACCACCCCCGGGCTTGCGCACCGCCGGGACCGACGAGCCGGTAGCGGGCTCGACCGCCGGATCTGAAGTCGTGGTCCTCGAATTCCGCGATCCATCCCGGGCGGGCCCACCAGCGTTCGAGCTTCCGACGGTCGGCCCACGCCTCCCACACAGCACCGGGCATCGCCTCGAAATCCGCGGTGACCGTCACCGTGAGCTCCTCGGCGTCGGTGATGACCTCGAACGCGGGCATGACCACTCCCCTCCCAGCCGGATCCCCCAGATCTGGGTAGCGCTCGCCGAGCGGGCGCGCAACCCGCCAGAGCGGGTGATCGCGGCACTTCCGGCACAGCGCCCATCGGCTTTCTCCCCGTTGGTCGCCGATGGCCCGCGAATGCTTAGATCGGGTGAGCGACGACCAGGAGGAGGAATGCGCCCATGACGTCCGCACGCGGGACCGAGGTGGACATCACCACGCCGGATGGTGTGGCTGATGCGTATCTCACGCACCCGGAAGGCGACGGGAAGCACCCCGGGGTGCTGCTGTACATGGACGCCTTCGGCTTGCGCCCGCACCTGCGCGCGATGGCCGACCGGCTCGCCGCCGAGGGTTTCACCGTGCTCGTGCCCAACCTCTTCTACCGGGCGGGCCGGACCCCGGTGTTCGAGCTCCCCGAGTTCATCGATCCGGGTGAGCGCCCGGAACTCTTCCAGATCATCGGCCCGATCATGCAGCAGCTCACGCCGGAACTCGCGATGCGCGACGCGGGCGCCTACCTGGAGTGGCTCGCTCGCAGCCCGCTGACCACGGACGAGCCGGTGGGCGTCACCGGGTACTGCATGGGTGCGGTGATGGCGCTGCGGACGGCCGGGGCCTACCCGGAGCGGGTCGCCGCGATGGGCGGCTTCCACGGGGGCAACCTGGCGACCGAGGAGTCGGACAGCCCGCACCTGGTCGCCCCGCACGTGACCGCCGAGCTGTACTTCGGCCACGCCGATCAGGATCACGCGCTGCCGCCCGAGCAGATCGAGCGGCTCGACGAAGCGCTCACCGAATCCGGTGTCCGCTTCCGGACCGAGGTCTACGAGGGCGCGTCGCACGGCTACACCCAGGCCGACACGGCCGCCTACGACGAAGCCGGGGCGGAACGCCACTGGGACGCCCTGCTGGAGCTGTTCCACCGCAACCTGCGCTGAACGACACCGACGCCGGTCCCGTCGCGAACCGTGGCGGGACCGGCGTTCTTCGGAGGGTTCGTCAGGTTCCGCCAGGTGCACCGCCACGCAGACCGATCCTGAAAGAGCGCTTCAGCCCTCGGGATCTGCTTCCGGGACTCCGACGATCTCGTGGGCTCGGGTGTTGCAGGACGGGCAGGTCGGCCACAGCCATCCGAGCTCGGAGTTGTCGACCGTGACCTCCTTCGAGCACAGAGTGCGCACGGTGACCCCGTGGTAGCCGTGGCGCGGCTTGGGATCGGTGGTCGCGTGCCGCTGCCCCTCGGCGGGGACCCAGCTGAACGGGTGCGGGCGGTACATCAGGCCACCGCTTCGCGCGAGCGCGGCTCGACGCCCGGCCATCCGCCCCCGGTCAACTCGAACGCGCTCGTCACGATCTTGAACGCTACCCGAACAACGAGCGTTCACACGCAACCCGTTCGGAGTAGTTGACCTCCCCGCAAGCACGAGAGACCAACCGAGACCACCACTCGCGGTGACAATTTCACGGTTTTAGAACCAGACTGATCGTGCATTCCGACTATAGCGGACACCGATGCAATTACGCGCCGTCATCGCCACGGAAGCCGTGGTGCGCGGTCAGGGCAGGGTCAGGATTCGCGGCCCGTCAGCGGTGATCGCGATGGTGTGCTCGGAGTGCGCCGTGTGCGAGCCGTCGGCCGAGCGCAACGTCCAGCCGTCCGGGTCCGTGACGATGCGAGCGGTGGTGCGCGCGAACCAGGGCTCGATCGCGATCGTCAGCCCGGGCTGCAGCTTGAGCCCGCGTCCGGGCTTGCCCTTGTTGGACACGTGCGGCGCCTCGTGCATGGTCCGACCCAGCCCGTGCCCGCCGAACTCGGTGTTGATCGGGTAGCCGTGGCCGGTGGCGACCTCCTCGATCGCCGCCGAGATGTCACCGAGCCGGTTGCCCGGCTTCGCGACGTCGATCGCCGCTCGCAGCGCCTCCTCCGTGCAGCGCACGAGCCTCCGGTCCTCCGCGCGCTCGGCACCCACGATCACGGTGCGAGCCGCGTCGGCGACCCACCCGTCGATGCTCACCGCGAAGTCCGCCGTGAGGACGTCGCCGTCGCGCAGCGCGTAGTCGTGCGGAAGCCCGTGCAGCACGGCGTCGTTGACCGACAGGCAGATGACGTTGCCGAACGGGCCCTCGCCGAAGGAAGGTGCGTAGTCCCAGTAGCAGGACTTCGCACCGCGCTCCTCGATCCGCCGGCGCACGTGGTGCTCGATCTCCATCAGGTTGACCCCGACCCCCGCCATGTCCCCGACCTCGGCGAGGATCTCGGCGACGAACGCGCCGGTGACGCGCATCTTGTCGATCTCGGCCGGGGTCTTCAACTCGATCACGCGCACTCCTACGACTTCTCAGCTTCGGTATTTAAATACCACGGTAGCACCTTGCGGGTATTTAAATACCACCGTAACCTTCGACGCGTGGTACGCCTTCCCCTCACCCCTGATCAGGTTTCCTCCGGTGCCCGCGTGGGCAAGGTGCTGCGGGAAGCCCGGGCGGGCCGCGACGCGACCGAGATCGCCCGCGCGGCCGGCATCTCCCCGGAGACGCTGCGCAAGATCGAGTCCGGCCGCCTGCCGACTCCGGCGTTCGGCACCGTGGTGGGCCTGTGCGACGCCCTGGACCTGCCGGTGCACGAGGTCGCCGAGGTCTGGCGCAGTGGAACGAGCCTGCGCAGCGCCTCCTGACCCTCAGCGCACGCGCCGCGCCTTGAGCACCACGTCGTGCGGGTGGTCCTCCTTGCCCGGACCGGTGCGCGGCCGGGTCTCATCCGTCTCCACCACCCAGTCGCCGTCGAGGAGCTTGGCGACGTCGGTGGGCTGGACGTACTCGTCCGGGTCGAACTCGGCGTCCGGCGGGAACGCCGCCGGGTCGTGCCCGACGTAGAGCAGCCTCCCACCGGGAGCGACGGCCTCCAGCAGCGCGCGCACCGGCTGCTCACCCCGCTCCTTCTTCAGCGCGAAGTACTGCGCGGAAACCAGGTCGAACGAGCCGGCCGGCGGGTGCTCGTCTGCCAGGTCCGCCCGGACCCACGCGATGTTGGCGGCGACGTCGGGTGCGTGCTCGGCGGCCGCCGCCGCACCACGCTCCACCGCGATCCGGGAGATGTCGGTCGCGGTGACCTTCCACCCCTGCGTGGCCAGCCAGATCGCGTCGCCGCCTTCACCGCAGCCCACGTCGAGCGCCTGCCCCGGCTGCACTCCCGCGACCTCCGCGACCAGGACGTCGTTGGGGTTCCCGCTGAAGAGCCGGTCCTGCTCGCCGTAGCGCTCGTCCCATTCCGCCGCGCTCATGTGGTCTCCTCCCCCGCGGTGCACACCGTGCCGGCTGTCGCCCATCGCCACCTCGCAAGTCCGGTTCTCCGCCGCCGCGCTGAAGGTGTCCCGAGCGGCCGCGACGGCGCGACCGGTCTCCTCCTCGATCAGATCCATGTTCAGCATCGCCCCGGTTCCGGCCCCGGCCGCCGCCGATGCGATGACCGTCGCGCGCAGGTCGGTGGTGTTGCCGGCAACCCACACTCCCCGAGCGGCCGTCCGGCCGTTCTCGTCGGCAGGCAGGTACTCACCGCCGCTCGGGTGCGCGGCCGGTTCGAGCCCCAGCCCGGCGGCGAGCTCGGTGCGCGCGACCATCCGCGAGGCCACCGCCACGGCGCGCAGCCCCACGACCCGCCCGTTCCGGAGCCGGACTCCGGTCAGCTCGTCTCCCGCGACCTCCAGAGCCTCGACCGGTTCCGGGACGACGTCGACCCCCCGGGCCGCGAGCTTCTCCGACTCCTCCTCCGACGGAGGCTCGGACCCGTTGAGCAGCAACGTGATCCGATCGCTCCACTGCCGGAACAGCAGGGCCTGGTGCACGCTCATCGGGCCGGCCGCGAGGACGCCGATCGGTTCGTCGCGGACCTCCCAGCCGTGGCAGTACGGGCAGTGCAGCACGTCGCGCCCCCACCGCTCGGCGAGTCCAGGCACGTCGGGCAGCTCATCGCGCAGCCCCGTGGCCAGCAGCAGTCGACGCGCGGCCGCTCGACGTCCACCGCTCAGCTCCACGACGAACCCCGACCCGTCCCGGCGCGCCGAGATCACCTGCGCGGCAACGATCTCTCCCCCGTAGTGCTCGACCTCGCCTCGCCCGCTCGCGAGCAGATCCGCGGGCGCCGCGCCGTCGCGCGAGAGGAACCCGTGCATGTGGGCGGCCGGAGCGTTGCGGGGCTCGCCTCCGTCGACCACCAGGACGCTGCGACGCGCTCGGACGAGCATCAGCGCGGCGTTCAGCCCTGCCGCACCACCCCCGACCACGACAACGTCGTACCTGGTCAGACCCTCGTTCTCCATCAGTGACCACCTCCACGGACCAAGGTGCCCGACCCTCCAGGATTCAGCAACGTTCTTTGCCGGGTCGGCAAGGAAGGGCTTCTCTCCCGCTCCTCGGGATACCCCGATCCATGATCGAGACCCAGCTCGGGGCACTGGTTCTCTCGGTGGCATGACAAGCGAACATCGCTCGTTCCGCTGCGCCCTCCGGTCCTGTTCACGGCCTGGCCGCGAACAGGACCGCGCTGCCCCGGTGGCGGAGCTCGAACTGCGAGAAACGCTGGGCGAGAGCCTGTTCGAGCCCGTCCACGTCGTCGTCGAGGTTGCTGAAGACGCCCTTGGCGTTGTAGGCGCTCATCATCGCCCGCGCCGCCCGGTTGTGGTGACCACCGGCGTTGACGAGCGTGCTGCCGAACAGGACGCCGCCCGGCCGCAGGAGGGCTTTGAGGTGGTCGAACACCACCGCCTTGCTCCCGATGTCGCCGGGCAGGCAGTGCAGCACGTAGCTCAGGCCGATCGACCCGTACGAGCCCGGCTGCAGGGAGAGCGGTGCGAGCACGTCTGCGGCGTGGAGCTCCGGGCTGAACCGGCGCAGCCGGTGCGACGCGAACCGGAGCACGTCGGGGTTGGCGTCCAGCAGCGCCAAACTCGGGTTCTCCCCGGGCAAGCCGCTGCGGTCCAGGTAGTAACCAGTCGCCGGTCCGACGTCGAGGTGGGCATCGCTGACGTGCTGCGCGTAGAGCGCGCGGATCGCGCGCGCCGGGCACCGCCACACCAGCGCGTTCGAGATGTGCACCACGACAGCGTCGTAGATCCGCAAGACCTTCGTCGAGTACAACGCCTGTCCGGCGAAAGCGGGGTCGGCCTCGTCGAGGGCGAACGCCTCCGCAGGTCTCGGCGCTCTCCTGTCTTCCGTCATCCTGGAATCGTCAGAACCCGTTCTTTCACATCGCTTGCTCGCAAAAGCCCCTGATCGCGAAGAACTCCGGCGTCGGCCCTCGGGAGCTGATCGCACCGGTCGGCTAGCCGATCTGCTTCTCGGCCGGTTGGCAGAAGAACTCCAGGGCGATGTGGTCGGGGTCGCGGAACTGGACCCCGGATCCGTAGTGAGCGTCGATGATGGCGCCGTGCTGGATGTCGAGGTCGTCCAGGTGGTGGCACCAGGTCTCCAGTTCGACCCGGTCGCGGCAGGCGAACGCCACGTGGTCCAGTCCGGCCCGGTGCTCGTCGAACGCGCCGCCCCTGGTCCCGCCCGGATGCGTGTGCAGACCGAACAGCTGTCCGTCCGGCAGCGCGAACACGGTGTGGTGGAAACCGCCGTAGGTCTCGTCCTCGTCGAGAACCGGTTCGGCGCCGAGCAGCGCCCGGTACCAGCGGGTGCTGCGTTCGAGGTCGGTCACGGTGATCGCCACGTGCGCGATGGGTGGGAACTCGGCCATGCCAGCCTCCTCGGGAACTGCGCCGGGAGAGCGGCGGAAGACCGCCCCGGCGCGGTGTCACTCCATGGTGCACACACCGCGCCGGTCGGGGAACCTCCTGGCAGTAGCCCGATGGCGTCAGGCCGTGGCCCGGCCCTCGACCACGGGGCGCAGTCGCGCGTCGACGAACTCCCGGACCTCCGGCGGGGCCTTGTCCGGGGCTCCGGAGTCGAACGGAGGCTGCGGGTCGTACTCGATGCCCAGCTGCACGCCCTGCGCCACCTGCTCCCCCGCGATCCGCGCGACCAGGGCCAACGCCATGTCGATTCCCGAGGACACCCCCGCCGCCGTCACGTGCTTGCCGTCGAACACCACGCGCTGCCCGGTGGGTGTCGCGCCGAAGGCGGGCAGCTGGTCGAGCGCGATCCAGTGCGACGTCGCCCGGCGCCCCGCCAGCAGTCCGGCGGCACCCAGCAGCAGGGACCCGGTGCACACCGACGTGGTCCAGGTCGTCGTGGCATCCACCCGTCGCAGCCAGCGGACCACCGGCCCGTCGGGGAGCTGGGCGTGGTGGTTGCCGCCGGGAACCACGACGATGTCTGGACGCGGCACCTCGTCGAACGTGGCTTCCGGGACGATCTTCAGCCGTGCGCCGTTGTGCACCGGCTCGGTTCGTTCACCGACGAGCACGACTTCGGCACCCGGCAGGTTCGCCAGCACTTCGTAGGGGCCGATGGCGTCGAGCGCCGTGAACTCGTCGTACAGCGCGATCGCGACCTGCACTTGTCCTCCCAGGGTCAACGGGTTGCCGCCCGCGGAGCCGCACGCGTTGCACGCCGTGGGCGAGCGCTACGACGTGCGCTTCCTGCCCGATCACCGGTGGCACGCGCAGTCGGCGCACCCTGAGCAGCGATGACCGGCGCCGGCTGCTGGCCAGCGCTCTCGGTGGAGCGTCACCGCGGCGCCGCGTTCACGGGGTGTTGAACCGCGACTGGCTCTTGCCGATCTCCGGCAGGGTGTCGATGACGCTGCCGAGGTGTGCACGCATCGTTGCTTCGGCGGCCTCGGCGTCGCCCGCGCAGATGGCCTCGATGATGGCCAGGTGCTGCGGCAGCGACACCGAGGGGCGTCCGGGGTGCATCGCGAGGCGGAACTGGTGCCGGACGTTCTGCCCGCGCAGCCTCCCGAGCACCGCGCACGCGGTCTCCTGGCCGCTGATGCTCATGATCAGGGCGTGCAGCCGCTTGTTGATCTCGGAGTAGCCGAGCACGTCGCCGGACGCCACGGCCTGCTGCATCTGCTCGCCGATCTCGCGCAGCTCGCCGTGCTCCTGCTCGGTGGCGCGCGCGGCGGCGCGGGCCGCGCACAGGCCCTCGACGACCATCCGCACCTCGGTGATCTCGATGGCCTCCTGCAGCGACACCGCCCGCACGCGGGCGCCCCGGTTCTGGATGCGCTCCACCAGGCCCTCGGTGGTCAGCTGCACGAGCGCGTTGCGGACGGCTGCGCGGCTGACGCCGAACTGCTCGGAGAGCTCGGCCTCCACCAGTCGCTGGTTCGGGGCGAAGTCTCCGCTGGTGATGGCCTCGCGGATGGCGTCCACGACCGGAGAGTCCTGGCCGATGTCGTCCCGATTGGCTGTGGTCACGTCGCCTGCCCCAGATTGGTGACAATTTTGTCCACCAAGTCTAGCCGCCCTGCTCCACCTGGGGCCGCACCCGCCCGGCCAGGCAGGAGCTCAGGCCGCGAGGAAGTCCTCGACCAACTCGCTGACCTCGGGACGACCCTCGATGAAGTAGGCGTGCCGCAGTCCGGGCAGGACGCGCGCCTCCGCCTCGGGGATGCGCTCGGCCAGGAGCCCGGCGTTGGTCGCCGGGGTCATCCGGTCGTCCGCGCCGTGGAGCACGAGGGTCCGGGAACGGATCTCGTCCAGCCGGTCCCAGGCGTCGTGCCCGTTGCTCGCGGCGAGGTGGTGCCGACGCGCGTGCGGCGGCATGCCGCGGTCGCCGAGGACGGTGCGCGGAGCGGCGTGCGCGGCCAGGAACGACGGGCTGTACATCAGGTCGAGCAAGGCCCGTCCGACGGCTCTCGGGTCGGCCTGCGCGAGGGAGCGCCGGACGTCGGCGTCGCGTTCCACGGCTCGCACCCCGCCCGGTGAGGTGCAGCCGAGCACCAGGCGGCGCACCCGCCCGGGGTGGTTGAGCGCCAGCCACTGCGCGGTCCGCCCGCCCATGGACGTGCCGTAGACATCGGCGGAGTCGATGCCGAGCTCGTCGAGCACCGCGACGACGTCCTCCGCGAAACCCGGTGTGGAGTAGGGCTCGTCGGGCTTGTCGCTCGCGCCGGTGCCCCGGCAGTCGACGGTGACGGTCCGGTGGGCGCCCTCGAAGTCCTCGCGAACGCCGTCCCACCAGTGGTGGTTGTTGGCCTGCCCGGCCAGCAGAACGAGCGGCGGACCGCTGCCCGCGACCTGGTAGGCCAGTGCCGTGCCGTCCTTCGCGCGCGCGAACCCCTGTGCGGGTGCCATGCGACCCCTCCCGATGATGACCGTCCAGAAGGGACCCTACGCAGACCCGCGATCTACCGGCACTGCTCTGAGCGGCGTCTCACCCCGCGATCGCCCGGAGTGGGGTGGTTGTGTTCGTGGGTTCGGTTGTGGGGGTGGGGAAGTTTTCATGAAAACTTCCCCACCCCCACAACCGAACCCACAACCGAACCCACAACCGAACCGACAACCGGACCCACGACCGAACCGACAACCGGACCCACGACCGGACCGACCGACGGCGTCTCAGCCGGTGCGGTAGATGCTCGGGTGCTGGCCGGTGAGGCGGTGGAAGGTCTCGGCGAAGGCGGCCGGTTTCCGGTAGCCGACGGCTCGGGCGGCGGCGCCGACCGAGGCACCTGCGGCCAGGTGCTCGACGGCGGCGCGGATCCGGACCCTGGTGCGCCACCGGGCGAAGGTCATGCCGGTCTCCGCGGCGAACAGGCGACTGATCGTGCGCACGCCGGCCTTCACCGCGAAGGCCCACTCGTCGAGGTCGCGCGGGTCGGCCGGGTCGTCGAGGAGCGCTGCAGCGATGCCGCGGATGCGCTCGTCGGTGGGCATCGGGACGTCGAAGACGGTGTTGGGAACGGCTTCCAGGAGCCCCAGCAGCAGTGATTCGGCGTGGTGGCGGAGCGCGCCGCGCTGCCGGTTCTCGTCGAGGTGGACGATGAGCTCGGCGACCAGCGGGGTGATCGCGACACCGGTCGGCTCGTGCCAGTCGGTGGGTCCGTGGTCGTCGACGAACACCACGACCCGGCCCCGGCCCGGACGGCGGACCTCGACCGAGTGCAGGACCCCCGCGGGCACCCACAGCCCCTGATTGGGCGGGACGAGCCATTCGCGGTCGCCGACGTGCAGGGCGATGGTGCCGGACTCCGACCAGCACAGCATGTTCCGCCGGTGCCGGTGCTCACCGATCGAACCCGGGTCGACCTCGGGTTGCCGATCACCACCAGCATCGGATTGGCCGAATCACGGTCATGGATGGCCACCTGCCGCACACCGGCCACCCTACTGTCGGCCTCACCCAGTCCGAAGCAGGAGGCGGAATGAACCCGGAAGCACCCAGGAAGGTCCCGTTCGAGGAGGTCCGGGCTCGTCTCGGCGAACCGGACGCGATGATGGAGGTCAAGAAGCAGCCCGCGCTGGACCGGCACCTACGCCGCTTCATCGCGCACTCGCCGTTCCTGACCATGGCCACCGTCGGGGCGGACGGCGGCCTCGACTGCTCGCCGCGCGGCGACCACCCCGGGTTCGTGCGAGTGCTCGACGACGTCACGCTGGCGATTCCCGACCGGCCGGGCAACCAGATCGCCGACTCGGTCACCAACCTCGCTGCGAGCTCCGGCGTGGGACTGCTGTTCCTCATCCCGGGGCTGCGGGAAACCGCGCGGGTCAACGGTTCCGGCTACGCCACCGACGATCCCGAGGTGCTGGCGCGGATGCAGGCGCAGGGCCGGACACCGGAGCTGGCGATCGTGGTCCGCGTCGAGGAGGCGTTCCTGCACTGCGGCCGGGCGCTGCTGCGCTCGCGGCTGTGGGACCCGGCGAGCCAGGCGCTCGCCGAGGAGATCCCCTCGCCCGGCGAGATCGCGGCCGACCAGTTCGGCATCGACGTCGACCCCGACACCCTCAACTCCGTGCTGGAACGCGGCTACCAGCGGCTCTACTGAGAGGCACGACCGTGCAGAAGGCCATCATCGACGACATCTCCCCCATCGCCGACGGCGTCGCCGCGCTCACCCTGCGCGGGACGACCGGACCGCTGGCTCCGTGGGAACCGGGAGCGCACATCGACGTGACGCTGCCGAACTGGCTCACCCGCCAGTACTCGCTCTGCGGCGAACCGGGCAGCGCGGACTACCGGATCGCGGTGCGCCGCGAGAGGCTGAGCCGAGGAGGTACGTCCACGACCACCTCCGCCCCGGCAAGGTGCTGGACATCTCCGCTCCGCGCAACACCTTCCCGCTGCTGCCCGCGCACGAGTACCTGTTCGTGGCCGGCGGGATCGGGATCACGCCCGTCCTGCCGATGCTCCGCGCGGCGACGGCTTCCGGGGCCACGACGACGCTGGCCTTCGCCGGCCGGTCGACGCCGTTCGCCGACGAGCTCCGGCGCGCGCACGGCGATCGAGTCCGGATCGGCCGACCGGACCTCCCGGCTCTGGCAGCCGCGCTGGACCCGGCCGCGCTGGTGTACTGCTGCGGGCCGGAACCGATGCTCGCCGAGGCGGAGGCGGTGTTCCCGGCCGACCGGCTGCACGTGGAGCGATTCCGCCCGCGCACCAGGACTTTCGAACCGGACACCGCCTTCGAGGCGGTCTGCGCCCGGTCGGGCCGGACCGTTCCGGTCGAGGCCGACGAGTCGCTGCTGGACGCGCTGCGGTTCGCCGGTCTCCCCGTCGCCGCCGGGTGCCGGGAAGGTGTCTGCGGCAGCTGCGAGGTCCGCTGCCTCGACGGCCGTCCCGAGCACCGCGCGACGAGATCGGAGCCGCCGACGGCCGCCTCTACCCGTGCGTGTCCCGCAGCCTGTCACCTCGGCTCACGCTGGACCTGTGACGACCTGCTGGAATCCGGTGATCACGAACGTGCTGCGGACTGCCTCCGCACGCACCTCGACGAAGTCCGCGAGCGCACGACGCGGCAGCGGAGCCGATCGCGGTCTCCTCCGGCGATCGGAGAACCCGAACGAGCCTCGCGATTTGGCGTGAGGATTTCCACACATCGGGAAGCGTTCTCGCCCACGCCGCGTCAAACTGGTCGACGAGCCGCACGGATCGAGGGGGCCGCCGACTCATGAACAGTGCACAACTCGCCCAACTGGTCGCCAGGGACGCCGCCGACGGGGTCGGGCAGCAGGTGGTCCGCGCGCTCATTCTGCGCTCCGACCGGGCTCTCATGCTGCGCCGACCGGACCACGGGTTCCGCGGCGGCGTGTGGGAGATGCCCGGGGGCAAGGTCGAACCGCACGACGATGACCTGCTGGAAGCGCTCCGCCGCGAGGTCCGCGAGGAGACCGGGCTCGACATCACCGGTGTCACCCGCTACCTGGCCGCTTTCGACTACACCAACCGCAAGGGGCGCTACGTCCGGCAGCACACCTGGGCGGTGACCGTGGCCGGCGAGCGCGTGCGGCTCACCGAGCACGACGCCTACGTCTGGACCAACGCCCACGACACCCACCCGATCAGCCCGGAGGACCGGGACCTGATCACCGCGCACGCGACACCGCACCTCTAGGTCCGATCACCACCACCGGCGGTCCATTTCGCGGTTTTGCCAGTCGCGGGGCCGGAATTCGCCACACCAGGCGCGCAACTGGGAAATTCGCAGGTCGGAGTGGATGCGGATCGCTTTCCGTTCAAATGGATTTCTCCTGCCCGGATCCGGAACTGTTTATGATCGAATCACTTTCGGATTCGGACGAGAGGAACCCCTCGCCCCATGAACACTGTGGACAGAAAGCGCCGCGTCAAGGCCGGGAGGTTGACGGCAGGCGTCGCGGGTGCCGCGGTCCTGCTCTTAGCGCTCCCGCCGGCGATCGCCGCCGCCGATCCGCCCGCCGCGCTGCCCACCAGCGCCGCCGAGGCGGACGCCAAGTGGCAGCCGGCGTTCGACTACGACGGTGACGGCTGCTACCCGACCCCGGCGATCGGCTCGGACGGCACGATCGCTCCCGGCCTGGACACCACCGGCGCCGTCAACGGCAGCTGCCACGACCAGTCGGACCTGGACAACACCAACTCCTACTCGCGCTCCAAGTGCAACAACGGCTGGTGCGCCTACGTCTACGACCTGTACTTCGAGAAGGACCAGGCCGTCGACGGCAGCGGGCTGGGCGGGCACCGCCACGACCTGGAGCACGTCATCGTGTGGGTGGAGAACGACGAGGCGAAGTACGTCTCGACCTCCGCGCACGGCGACTACTCGACCTTCCCCGCCAACGAGGTCCAGTGGGACGGCACCCACGCGAAGGTCGTCTACCACAAGGACGGCCCCGGCACGCACTGCTTCCGGTTGGCGGGCGGCGACGAGCAGCCGGAGAACCACTACGGCACCTGGCAGTACCCCGCGCTGGTGAGCTGGGACAACTGGTCCGACACCGGGCTGCGCGACAAGCTCACCTCGGCCGACTTCGGCAGCGCCAGCCTGGCGATCACCGACGGTGCGCTCAACGGAAACCTGGAGAAGGCCAAGCCCGAGGGCATCGCCTTCGACCCCAACGCCTGAGTCATCCCGCGTAGGAGCGCACCGGGAGCCCCCGGACGCCGGGGCAGGCGGCGAACACCGCTCCGGCTCCGGGGTGCTCCCGCAGATCGGTGCCGACCTGCGAGGTGGTGATGAACAGCCGGTCGAGGTCCTCGCCGCCGAAGGTGCACGCGGTGACCTTCGGCGCGGGCACCTCGACGATCTCGGCCAGCGTTCCGTCCGGGGCGTAGTGGCGGACCGCGCCGCCGCCCCACAGGGCCACCCAGACCCCGCCTTCGGAGTCGACGGTGAGCCCGTCCGGGGAGCCGTCCGCGGGATCGATGTGCGCGAACGGCCGCCTGCCGACCAGTTCTCCCGCCTCGAAGTCGAAGACGTCGACCCGCTGGGTCGGTGTGTCGGCGTAGTAGGCGCGCGTTCCGTCTTCCGTCCACATGAGACCGTTGGAGATGGTGACCTCGTTAAGCGCCACCTCGACCCGGCCGCACGGGGTGAGCCGGTACACGGTTCCGGCGCCGACTCGCTCGTCGTAGGCCATGGAACCGCAGTAGAACGCGCCGTCGGGCCCGCAGGCTCCCTCGTTCATCCGGACGTCGGTGCCGCTCCACAGCTCGGGCAGCGGCCGGACCTCCTGCAACGAGTCGTCGGCCAGCGCGAAACCGCGTTCCAGAGCCAGTACCGCGCCTCCCGCCTCCCTCGGTCGCAGCGCCGCTGCGACCGAGCCGACGTGGCGGCGCCGCACCTCGCCGGTGGGGCCGAGCGTGAGGACGTCTCCGGCGAGCATGTCCACCCAGCGCAGACCCGGCCAGCGCGGGGACCACACCGGGCCTTCACCGTGCCCGGCCACCGGACCGGTCACCTGCTCCGCACGAGCGATCACGGGTGCAACAACACCTTTCCCGCAGGAACGGACGGATCGGCGAGGGTTTCAAGCGCCCGCTTCGCCTCCTCGATCGGGAACTCGTGGGTGATCAGCGCGGCCGGGTCCAGCCGTCCTGTCACGAAGGCCCGCACGGCGTGCGCCCACGCCCGCGAGGACGCCCCGAACACGGTGTGCACGGTGACCGCCGCGCCCACCAGGTCCGACGGGACGAGCGGTTCGTGCTCCTCGGGCGCGATCCCGGTGAGCACGGTGCGCCCGCCTCGCCGGGTCGCCCGCACCGCGAGCAGCCCGGCACCGGACGCGCCCGCTGCCTCCAGCACGACGTCGTAGCCGCCCCCGACGTCCTCAGGAGCGCGGAATTCCGTTGCGCCGCAGTCTTTCGCGACCTCGGCGCGCTCCGCGCGGGGATCGATCACCACGAGCCGGCCCGCGCCGGCGGCCGCGAACAGCTGGGTGGCGAGCATGCCGAGCGTTCCGCCGCCGATCACGGCCACGCGCTCCCCCACCTGCACCTGCGCCTTGAGCACCGCGGAGGCCATGCACGCGGCGGGTTCCAGCAGGGCGGCGGCCCGCAGGTCGGCCTGATCCGGCAACGGGTGCAGCAGACGCGCGGGGATGCGCAGCCGCTCGGCCCACGCCCCGGGCTGGGTGAAGCCGGTTTCGTCGTAGTCGGCCGAGCACAGGGTCGTGTCCCCCTCGCGGCACGCCGTGCACCGGCCGCAGTTGCGGAACCCCTCGCCCACCACCTTGCGACCCACCAGCGCCGGATCCACACCGGGCGCCACCTGGACGACCGTTCCGGACCACTCGTGACCCGGGATGACCGGGTAGCGGACGAAATTCCGCGGCCGGGTCCCGTCGAACACCTCCAGGTCCGAACCGCAGATCCCGGACCAGGCCACCTCGACCAGGGCTTCGCCGTCCTCGGGCGGTTCGGGTTCGGCCTCGATCACGTGCAGCTGGTGAGGTGAGTCGATCCGAACCGCGCGCACCCGTTCCCCTTCGTCGCTCCGATACCTCCGAGGTCGAGACTGCTCACTGGAACACCCGCTGTCCAGTCCGCGTCGCCGCACGCCGGGATCAGGAGCTGCGGGTCCTGGCAAGACTCCACAGAGACTCGACCACCGCAACGACGAGGGCACCGGTCACGGCCACCAGTGCGACCCAGGCGAACCCGTTCGGAGCAGCGTGGACCGGCATCGCGGCCAGCAGGCCGTTGGGATCGGTCAGCATGTCCAAGCGCTGGCCAGGAATGCCGGCCGGGTCTCCGCGCGAGGTGTACGTCAGTTCCCCGTGCGGTGCGCAGGAGAAGTCGTTCTCGTACTGCAGCCCGCGGTTGTCCTTCGTCTCCACCACCGATTGCAGACGACACCCGGGGAGGCGCTCTCCGACGATCATCAACAGCCAGGAGGGAACACCGAACGCCGACGCCGGAATCGCCAGAGCGACCAGGAACTGGACTGTCCAAGTCCAACGCCGCGGTGTCAGGTGCTCACTGCAATGCACCAGGTAGAAGCCGATGAACGGCAAGGAGACCACCGCGACGAGCAACCGTCCGGCAAGGTTCTCGGTACCCCACAACCACCCGAGCGCGGTGACTCCCACGACCAGCACGAGCAACGACGTCGCGGAGCGCGCCACGGTCAAGGCGGCGGAACAGTACCGGTCACTCACGGCACTGCACCGTAGCCGGTTCAGCCCGGGACGCAGGCGCGGCGCCATCAACGGCCTCGATCTTCCTCATCGGCCCAGTCCCAGCGGCCGGTCAGGTGCGGGAGGCGCGTCCGGGGACGGTGATCCGGTACTGGGCCATCTTCCGGTAGATCGTGGCTCGGCTGACGCCGAGCTCGCGAGCCGCTTCGCCGACGGTCGTGCCCGGCTCGGCGAGGCAGCGGACGATCTCGTCGCGCTCCACCGCCTCCAACCTGGTGAGCGGCCGTCCCGGGCCGGTGAAGACCTCCGGCGGCAGGTGGTTGAGGTCGATCAGATCGGTGCGGCTGGCCGCCTCGCGGACCACCTGGCGCAACTGGCGCACGTTCTCCGGCCAGTCGAACGATCCGAGAGCTCGGGCGGCCTGCGGCGTGAACCGGACATCGCGGCGGCGACGCTGCCGCGCGAAGTGCTGGGCCAGCGGCTGGACGTCGTCGGGGCGGAACCGCAGGGCGGGCACCTCCACGACCGCGTCGACCAGCCTGCGCAGCTCCTCGGGCATGTCCCCGGCCGATTCGGCGGTCAGGACGTAGGGCTGCATGCCGTCGTGGACGCGGACCTCCGCCAGCCGCGCCGCCAGCTCGCTGATCACCCACGCGGGCAGCCGGTCGACCCCGGAGATGATCACGCAGGTGCTGTCCTTGCCGAGCTCGGGCGTCCACAGCTCCAGCCACGCCTCGACGTCGTCGGGGGCGGGCGGGCGGACGTTGAGCACCCGCTCCCGGCGCAGCTCGCGTCGGGCCAGGGATGCCAGCGCGGTCTTGCCGGTGCCGGGCTCGCCGACCACCGCGACCGCCCGGCCACCGCGGAACGCCGAGCGCGCCTCGGCGAAGGCGGTGCGCCAGCCGGGCGTGAGCACCGAGGCGTCCGGTGCGCGCATCCGGTCGGCGTAGACGCGGAAGACCTCGCCGCGCGGCATCGGGTGCGAGCTGCGTCCGGCACCTCGGGCCAGCATGAGCGCGGTGGTGTTGCCCGCCGCCGACTGGGCCAGGGCCAGCAGGAGTTCCGAGGCCGACTCCGACCAGGTCGTGAGGTTGATGCTGCCGGCCACACCACCGCTGACCGGGTCCAGCACGGGGGCGGCCGCGCACGTGTAGCCGCGCAGCCCTGCGCAGTAGTGCTCCTCGGCGCGCACCAGCGACGGGGCCCGATCCGCCAGCGCGAGACCGAGTCCGTTGGTGCCCGCGTTCTCCTCGGCGAAGTAGAAGCCGGGGGCCAGGTTCACGCGGTCCAGCGAGCGGTTGATCGTGCCGTCCTCGCAGATGCGGCTGAGCACCAGCCCTTCAGGATCGGTGATCATCATGCTCACCGGTTCGTTGGCCAGCGTTGCCTGCAGCCCCCGCAGCACGGCGCTGCCGCACTCGTAGAGCAGCGATCCGGTGTCGACCGAGCCGGTGAACACCGGGCGCATCTCCTCGACCGTCAGCCCGTAGCCGGCGCTGCGCCGCCAGGACGCGCGAACCCTGGGCGTGACGGTGGCCGCGCAGGCGGCGGAGTCGGGCGCGCTCCGGTGAACGTGCATCTCAAACCTCCTGGTGACGCGTCCTTGCGCCGGTGGACCCAGGGTAAGCGCACTGCGCAAGCGCCACGCCTGCCTCGCTGTCTCAAAGTGAGACATCCGGGAACCCCCGCGAGCCACCCACCGCTCCTACCGTTCCCTCCCGACGTGCCACGGCTGCCACGTAGCGGAGGTTTCACGATGTACAGCAAGGACGGCGAGGACTACTTCATCCTCGATGCCCACGTCGCGCTCTGGGACGCGCGCGCCGAGAACCAGCGCAACATCCACGGCAAGCAGTTCATCGACTGCTTCTACGACTACCACCGCAACCTCAGTCCCGAATCCGAGGTCTGGCCCTACGAGGACTTCCTGTACCAAGGCGGCGAGCGCCTCATGCGGGACCTGTTCGACGAGGGCTACGTCGACCACGCGATCTTCCAGCCCGCACTGCTGAGCGCCTTCTACGGCAACGGTTTCGGGCAAACCGAGGAGGCGTTCGCGCTCGCGCAGGAGCACCCGGACAAGCTCACCTACAACCACTGCTGGGACCCGCGTTTCGAGCAAGCGGGGCTGGATCAGCTGCGCCGAGACGCCGAGCGCTTCGGGCTCAAGGGCGTGAAGCTCTACACCGCTGAGTGGCAGGGCGATTCGCGCGGGTACAAGCTCGACGACCCGTGGACCTACCGCTACCTGGAGGCCTGCCAGGAGCTGGGGATCCGCAACGTCCACATCCACAAGGGCCCGACGATCCGCCCGCTGGACCGCGACGCCTTCGACGTCGCCGACGTGGACCGGGTGGCCACCGAGTTCACCGAGATGAACTTCGTGGTGGAGCACTGCGGTCTGCCGCGCCTGGAGGACTTCTGCTGGATCGCCACCCAGGAGCCCAACGTGCACGCGGGACTCGCGGTGGCGATGCCCTTCATCCACTCGCGTCCGCGCTACTTCGCGCAGATCATCGGCGAGCTGCTGTACTGGCTGGACGAGGACCGCATCCAGTTCTCCAGCGACTACGCGATCTGGACGCCGAAGTGGCTCGTCGAGCGGTTCGTGGACTTCCAGATCCCGGCGGACATGACCGAGTACGCGCCGCTGACGGTGGAGCAGAAGCGCAAGATACTCGGCCTCAACGCGGCCCGCATGTACGACATCGCGGTGCCGGCGCGGCTGGACGTGGCCGAGAAGGCGGGTGTCTGAGGTGGCCGCCGAACTGGCAGCAGCAGCGTGGGAGGCGTTGCACCAGGTCATCGACCCGGAGCTGGACGAGCCCATCACCGACCTGGGGTTCGTGCGGTCGCTGGAGGTCGGCGAGTCCGGCGAGGTCGAGGCGCACCTGCGGTTGCCGACCTCGTTCTGCGCGCCGAACTTCGCTTACCTGATGGCCTCCGACGCCAAGGACGTGCTGCGGGCGCTGCCGGGCGTCACGGCCGTGGTGGTGGAACTCGACGACCACCACGACTCGCAGCTGATCAACACCGGTCTGGCCGCCGATGCCGGGTACAAGGACACCTTCCCCGGCGAGGCGGACGAGGACCTGGAGGAGCTGCGCGCGACGTTCCGCCGCAAGGCGCACGCGGCGGCGATGGAGCGAGCGCTGACCACGCTGCTCACCAACCGCCCGGAACTGTCCGAGGCGGACTTGCACGCGATCACCGTGGCGGACCTGCCGTCCGACGGGGCGACGCGCTCGCTGCTGAACCGTCGAGCGGCGGTGGGTTTCGACAACTCGCCGTCGGCGCTGGTGCTGGTCGACGACGAGGGCCGGCCGTGCACCCCGGAGCAGGTGCCGTTCCGGCTGCGGTTCGCCCGCGCCACGCGGATCTCCGTCGAGGGCAACTCGCACTTCTGCCGCGGGTTGCTGCGCACCCGCTACCCCGGCTCGGAGGCGGACCAGACTTCACGAGCCATGACTTCGGGAGGACGAGCAGGATGAGAGCGGTGCAGGTGGTCGGCTACCACGAGCCGATGCGGTTGACCGAGGTTCCGGTGCCGGAACCGACCGGGCCCTTCGACGTGGTGGTCAAGATCGGCGGCGCGGGCGTGTGCCGCACGGACATCCACATCCTCGAAGGCCAGTGGGCCGAGAAGTCCGGTGTGGCACTGCCTTACACGATCGGGCACGAGAACGCGGGCTGGGTGCACGCGGTCGGCAACGCGGTCACCAACGTCTCCGAGGGCGACAAGGTGATCGTGCACCCGCTGGCGACCTGCGGGCTGTGCCGGGCCTGCCGGTTCGGCGACGACGTGCACTGCGAGCAGTCGCTGTTCCCGGGCATCGACACCGCGGGCGGCTACGCCGATTACCTCAAGACCTCGGCGCGCAGCGTGGTGCGCATCGACGACTCGCTGGAGCCGTCGGACGTGGCGGCGCTGGCCGATGCGGGCCTGACGGCCTACCACGCGGCGGCGAAGGCGGCGCGCACCCTGCGTCCCGGCGACCGCTGCGTGGTGGTCGGCGCGGGAGGGCTCGGCCACATCGGGATCCAGGTGCTCAAGGCCATCTCGGCGGCGGAGCTGGTGGTGCTCGACCGCAACCCGGAGGCGGTGGAGCTGGCGGTCGACATCGGCGCCGATCACGGCGTGGTGGCCGACGGCACGCACGTCGAGCAGGTGCAGGAGCTCACCGGTGGGCACGGCGCGGAGGCCGTCATCGACTTCGTCGGTGAGGGCGGCGCGACCTCCGACGGCGTGCGGATGCTGCGCCGCGCAGGGGATTACCACGTGGTCGGCTACGGCGAGAACATCGACGTGCCGACGATCGACATCATCTCCGCCGAGATCAACTTCATCGGCAACCTGGTGGGCTCCTACAACGACCTGTGCGAGCTGATGGTGCTGGCCGCGCGAGGCGAAGTCCGCCTGCACACCAGCAAGTACCCGCTGGAGCGCTTCCAGGACGCCCTCGACGACCTCGACGCCGGCCGCATCCGCGGGCGCGCGATCCTGACCCCCTGACCAGGAGGAACGCTCATGATCTTCATCACCGCGAAGTGGCGGATCACACCGGAGCACGCCGACCGCTGGCCGGAGATCGCCAGATCGTTCACCGAGGCCACCCGCGCCGAACCGGGTTGCCTGTGGTTCGACTGGTCCCGCAGCCTCGACGACGACCACGAGTACGTCCTCGTCGAGGCGTTCCGCGATGACGAGGCCGGTTCGGCGCACGTCACCTCGGAGCACTTCCAGAAGGCCCGCGAGGAGCTGCCGCCCTACCTGGCGGAGACCCCGCGCATCATCAACGCCAAGCTCGACCAGGACGGCTGGTCCGAGCTGGGCGAGATGTCGGTGGGCTGACCGGCTCCGGAGGGGCGCGCACTCCCCGCGCCTGGTCGACGAGCTGAACCACACCTCGGAACCCGACCAGGTCGAGATCCCCAGTCGCGCAGCCCCGAACGCCCCCTTCCAATTTCGCGCGAAATTGGACGTCTGGGGGCCGGGCAGCGCCCTGAACTGGTCAGACACGCCCGGCCGCGTGGGCGGATCCCAATTTCGCGCGAAATTGGGATCCTCCCCCGTGCTCGGGCGAGTCTTCGCAGTTCAGGGGACGTTTTCGGGGTGGTGACTCCAATTTCGCGCGAAATTGAGATCCTCCGAGCACCGGGCAGTCACTCACCGCTGTCGCCGTCCCGGCCGTCGTGGGAGTCCGGGACGGCCGGGGGCCCGGCCGCCTTCAATGGTGGCGGGGCGCTGCGTCCTGTTCGCGGTGCCGTCACGGGGCGTCACACCCGGGGTTTGAGCGTCTGCTGGGACTCGTAGAGTTCGCTGACGCCGAGCTGCTCGACGCCGACCGGCCAGGTGTCGGGCCGCCACGCGCCGGATTTGAGCAGGGCTCGCCCGCAGTGCACGAACAGCTCCTCGACGCTGACGACCACCGCGAGTTCCGGAGGCGAACCCTTCAACGCGAGGTCGGCCATGAACGGCGCGGAGGAGACGATCGTCGCCGTGCCGTTCGCGCGCAGCACGTGGTTGACGCCCGGGATCATGAACAGCATCCCGATCTTCGGGTTCCACAGCAGGTTGTGCAGCCCGTCCATTCGCCGGTTCCCGGCACGTTCGGCGTAGGCCAGCGTCTTGCCGTCGTCGAAGACCACGACGCTGCGGGTGGTGTCACCTCGCGGCGAGACGTCGAGCATCCCGTCGGCGCCGGTGGTCGCCACGACGAACAACCGCGACTGCTCGATGAACCGGCGGCTGAGCTCGTCGATGCCGGAGACCACCTTCTCGGCGACCACCGGGTGCGGTGGTTCGACGATCTCGCGCAGCTGCGCTTCGGAGGTGACCTGCTCGGCCTCACTCGGGTCCCAGGAGGGCACGCGTCGTTCTCCTCAGCCCGCCTGGCTCTGCGCGATCAGCGGCAGGACCTTGTCCACCGCGAAGGACATCCCCGAGGCCGTCCCGGCGGAGAACGCCTGCGTCGCCTGCTCGTCGTGCAGCACCACGGCGCGCTGCTCGCGCACCGAGGGAACCGCCTGGAACATCTGGTCCCTGTCGATCTCGCCGGCGTCGATGCCGATCGGGAACATCACCGTCAGGTCGGCGTTGAACAGGTCCATGCGTTCCGGCGAGACGGGGATGAAGAAGTTCCCGCCCGCCAACGCCTGCACCGCGGGCGACTGCCGGAATCCCAAGCGCTCCATGAATTCCAGGCGCGACCCGCCGTTGACGTAAGCGCCGTAGGAGCTGACCATCTTCGCGCCGACCGACACGGTCTTGCCCGCGAACTGCGGGTTCGCGGCGGCGGCCCGCTGGAACTTGCCCTCTAGGTCGGCCTTCTGCTGCGCCGCCTCGGCGCTCTTGCCCAGCGCCTTGCCGATGATGTCGAGCTGCTGGTCCCACGTGGTCAGGTACGACTCCCCGCCCGGCGGGATGCTCACCACCGGCACGCCGAGCCGGTTGAGCAGGTTGTAGCGCTCCTTCTCACCGCTGGCGCGGGTGTCGAGGATGAGGTCCGGTTCGAGCGCGGCGACGGCCTCCATGTCGACCTCCATGGTGCCGAGCATCTTCGGCGGCGCGCTGTAGCGCTTGTCCGCCGGGATCCACGGCGGGACCCCGTCGCCCCCGACCGGCAACCAGTCCGCGGCACCGACGGGTTGAACCCCGAGCATCAGCGCGGTTTCCGCGTCGCCCCAGCCGAGCGCGACGACGCGCTGCGGACGCTCCGGTACGGTCACGTCACCGAACGCGGTCTTGATCGTCACCGGGAACTGCCCGTCGGCCGATCCGGCGGCGGGCTTGTCCTCGGGACCGGCCGCACCGCAACCGGTCAGGGCGATTCCCAGCAGGACTACCATGATCAGCCCCAGGGTCCGCATCCAGCGCATTTCCACACCTCGCAGCTACTAAAGTGCGCCTAACCTAACTAACCCTCCGTGTGGAGTCCAGACCGCCATACGCCCCAGCGTCATCGACGTTCGTCACATTCGTCCGCCGGCGGAGCTGGTGTCCGGCCTCGTTCATGAGCAACTTCAGGCCGTGGTCGCGCGTTGATCCCCACGAGCCCCGCCGGGGCGCTTTCGACGTGCGGGAGGACCCGATGGTGATGGACAGGCTCAACGGCAAGCGCGTGCTCGTCACGGGTGGAGCTTCGGGGATCGGCCAGGCGAGCGTGCTGCGCCTGCTCGACGAAGGCGCCCGGGTGCTGACCACGGACATCGACGAGCCAGGGCTGAAGGAGACGGCACGGCGCGCCGCCGACGCGGGCACCTGCGACCGGCTGGGAACCCTGCCGCTGGACATCTCCGACGAGGACGAGGTCGACGCGACGGTCCCCGCAGCGGCCGATCAGCTGGGCGGGCTGGACGTGCTGGTCAACGCCGCGGGGACGTTGCACAGCGCGCGCACGCACGAGTGCTCCCTGGAGCTGTGGAACCGGATCCTCGCGGTCAACCTCACCGGCACGTTCCTGGTGACCCGCGCGGCGTTACCCGCGCTGCTGGCCACCGGCAGCGGCGTGGTGATCAACTTCAGCTCGACCTCGGCGAACTTCGCCCACCCGTACATGGCCGCCTACGCGGCGAGCAAGGGCGGGATCCAGTCGTTCACCCACAGCATCGCCCTGGAGTACGCCAAGCAGGGCTTGCGCGCGGTGTCCCTGGTGCCCGGCGGGATTCGCAGCGGCATCACCGAGACCACCGCCGACAAGCTGCCCGAGGACACCGACTGGGACCTGTTCACCAAGCTCTCCCCCGCGCTGGGCAGCGGATTCGCTCCGCCGGAGCACGTCGCCGGGGTGGTCGCGATGCTGGCCTCCGACGACGGCGCGTTCATCACCGGCACCGAGATCCGCATCGACGGCGGTACCCACCAGTGACCGGCCCTCGGATCGAGCGCCACGCGCCCGGTTAGACTCACCGCCGAGCCGGTCGTGCCACGTGTGGCCGATGGGAATCCGGTCGGAAGCCGGAGCTGACGCGCAGCGGTAGGGGTGACGAGCGAGCCCGAGCCACTGGATCGCACACGATCCGGGAAGGCGGCTCGCTCGGTGGAGCCCGAGCCCGAAGACCTGCCGGCTCCCCGGTACCGCACCCGGTTCCGGGAATCGGCCGACCAGGTCTCGCGCACGGGCCTGGGGTGAGGATTTCCGCACCACGTGTTACGACGTTGGAAGCGCACGGGCTTGACACTGCTCTGCGCCACCGCGATCACCGCCTGCTCCGCGCCCTCCCCGGAGTCCGCTCCACCCCGGGTGTCGTTGCCCAACTGCGACGGGCAGATCTCCGTGGCCGAACCGCCGCGCCGGGCGGTGAGCCTGAACCAGTCGACGACCGAGATCATGCTCGCCCTGGGCCTGGCCGATCGGATGGTCGGCACCGCGACCTGGACCGACCCGGTCGATCCGGCGCTGGCCGACGAGAACGCCCGCGTCCCGAGGCTTTCCAACAACAACCCGTCGTTCGAAT
Source organism: Saccharopolyspora tripterygii (assembly GCF_054778355.1). Taxonomy (NCBI): domain Bacteria; kingdom Bacillati; phylum Actinomycetota; class Actinomycetes; order Pseudonocardiales; family Pseudonocardiaceae; genus Saccharopolyspora; species Saccharopolyspora tripterygii. Next base: position 351,569 of record NZ_BAAGZP010000029.1, read on the forward strand.
CGGTGCTGGCCACCGAGCCGGACGTGGTGCTGGGCGCGTACCAGGCGGTGTTCACCGACGAGGGCGTCGCCTCGCGCGAGCGCTTCGCCGAACTCGGCGTCCCCACCTACCTCTCGCCCTCCAACTGCATGCCCGAGGAAGCGCCGCTGGCCGAGCCGGTCGAGCTGGAGGACATCTACCGCGAGGTGCACGAGATCGCCATGATCTTCGACGTCCCGCAACGCGGTGAGGACCTCGTGGCGCAGCTGCGGCAGCGCGTCGAGAACGCGCGGCGCAAAGCCGCGCCCAGCCAGGACACCTCGGTCCTGTTCTGGTTCGCCCGGACCGAATCCCCTTACATGGCAGGCGCGACGGGCTCTCCGGCGATCATGACCCGCACACTGGGCGTGCGCAACGCCTACGACGATGTGCGCTCGATGTGGCCGCAGGTGTCCTGGGAGGACGTGCTCGCCCGCGATCCCGACCTGCTGGTGCTCGGCGACCTGACCCGCGACGGCGAAGGCGATTCCCTCGCCGCCAAGCAGCACTTCCTGCGAACCGACCCCGCGGTGTCACGGCTGCCCGCTGCCGCCGAGGGCCGCTGGATGGGCATGACCGGCACCGAGATGAACGTCAGCATGCGCACCATCACCGGCATCGAACGGCTCGCCGACCGGCTCGCCGCGCTGGAGCGGCGGTGAGGACTGGACGCCTGCCCGCTCCGCTGATCGTGCTCGGCGGCATCCCGCTGCTGCTCCTGTCGATGGCGGTGGCGGTCACGCTCGGCCCGGCACCGCTGTCGGTGGCCGACGTGGCCGGGGTCGTGGGAGCGCGGCTGGGTCTCGGCGAGACCGACGTGTCGCGGATCGGACAGGGAATCGTCTGGCAGCTGCGCTTACCGCGCGCGGTGCTCGCCGCGATCTGCGGTGCGGGACTGGGGATGTGCGGCGCGGTGCTGCAGTCGCTGCTGCGGAACCCGCTCGCCGATCCGTTCCTGCTGGGCGTGTCCGCGGGCGCTTCCACGGGTGCCGTCCTGGTGGTGGTCCTCGGGTTGGGCGCGGGCGCGATCGGGCTGACCGCGGGCGCCTTCGCCGGGGCCCTGGTGGCGTTCGCGCTGGTGATCATGCTGGGCACGCTGGCGGGCGGCACGACTACGCATCTGGTGCTGGCCGGTGTCGCGGGCACGCAGCTGTTCTCCGCCCTGACGTCGTTCGTCGTGATCACCTCGGCCGATGCCGAGCAGACGCGCGGCGTGCTGTTCTGGCTGCTGGGCTCGCTGTCGGGCGCCCGGTGGAACGACGTGGCGGTCTCGGGCGCGGTGTGCGCGGTCTGCCTGCTGCTGTGCCTGGCCAGGGCCGGCGCCCTGGACGCGTTCGCGCTGGGCCACGACACCGCGGCCGCGCTGGGCGTCAACGTCAACCGGTTGCGGATCGGACTGCTGGTGGCCACCGCGCTGCTGACCGCGACGCTGGTCGCCTCTGCGGGTGCCATCGGTTTCGTCGGCCTGGTCCTGCCGCAGGCCTCCCGACTGCTGGTGGGTCCGCGTCACCGGGCGCTGCTGCCGGTCACCGCGGTGCTGGGCGCGATCCTGCTGGTGTGGGTGGACGTCCTGGCGACCACCATCGCCGCGCCGCAGGAGGTCCCGGTCGGCGTGATGACCGCGCTGGTCGGAGTTCCGGCCTTCGCCGTCCTGCTCGCCCGGCGCGGCAGAGCCGCCTGATCGTCGGCGAAACCTCTACGCTGCGACCAAGAGCGGACTCTGCGGAGGAGTGGGGATGGACCAGCAGGTGGCGTGGGGCGTGCTCGGCTGCTCCGGGATCGCCGGACGACGGATGCTGCCCGCGCTCGACGAGATCGAGGGCTCCACCGTGGCGGGCCTGGCCAGCCGGACCCCGGACAGGGCCGAGGACTTCGCCGCCCGGCACGGCGGAACCGCCATGACCTACGAGCAGCTGATCGACTCCCCGGACATCGACGCGGTGTACGTGTCGCTGCCGAACTCGCTGCACTTCGAGTGGACCGAACGCGCGCTGCGGGCGGGCAAGCACGTGCTGTGCGAGAAGCCGATGACGGTCTCGGCCGAGCAGACCGAGGCCCTCACCGCGCTGGCGGCCGAGCGCGGGCTCCTGCTGCGCGAGAACTTCGCCTTCCTGCACCACCCGCAGCACGAGGTGGTGCGCGAGCTCGTCGAGCGCGGGAGGCTGGGCAGGCTGCGCACCTTCAGCTCGGCGTTCGGCGTGCCCTCCCCGCCCGCAGGCGACATCCGCTACGACCCCGCGCTGGGCGCCGGATGCCTGCTCGACGTCGGGGTGTACCCGATCCGGGCGGCTCAGCTGCTGCTCGGTGACGGGCTGACCGTGGCGGGCGCGACTCTGCGGGTGGACGCCGACACCGGAGTGGACATGGCCGGTCACGCGCTGCTGGTGTCGGAGAACGGGATCTTCGCGGATCTGGAGTTCGGGTTCCAGCACACCTACCGGTCGCGCTACGCGTTGTGGGGCGATGGCGGGCACCTGAGCCTGGAGCGCGCGTTCACCCCGCCCGCCGAGCACCGCCCGGTGCTGCGACTCGACGAGCAGGACCACAGCGAGGAGTTCGTGCTCGACGCCTCGCACCAGTTCCGCGACTCGCTGGCCTCGTTCGCCGGGGCGGTGCGCGACGGGCGCACCCCGGAGATCGAGCGGTCGTGGCTGCGCGGTGCCCGGGAGACCGCGCGACTGGTCGAAGCCGTCCAGGAGACCGCGACGCGGGTGAAGCAGCGGGGTGCGGTCCCGGCCTGAGCCGTTCCGGTACCTTGGGTTAAGTCACACGACTTAACCCAAGGGGGATCGCTCGTGCCCGAGGCCATCGAGCCCGCCGTCGTCGAGGTCAGCCGCCGCCGGACCGGATTCGGACCGGCACCTGATGTGGAGGCCGTGCGCGACGGCACCGGGATCGCGCGGGTGCCCACCCCGTTCGGACCTCCCGCCTGGCTGCTGACCCGGCACGAGGACGTGCGCCGGATGCTCGGCGACACCACCGGTTTTCGCAACGGATGGACGGCCGCCGACCTCGCCGGAAGCTCCGCGAGGGACCCGCGCCAGCTCTCCGGCGACGGCAGCGGGAACCTGCTGTCGATGGATCCGCCGGACCACAACCGGCTGCGGAGGATGCTCACGCCGGAGTTCACCGTGCGCCGGATGCGGCGGCTGGAACCTCGCATCGCCGAGATCGTCGATCAGCACCTCGACGAGCTGGAACGGCACGGCAGCCCGGCGGACCTGGTGTCGCAGTACGCGCTGCCGATCCCGTCGCTGGTGATCTGCGAGCTGCTGGGAGTTCCCAGCGCCGACCGCGACGAGTTCCAGGAGCGCACCCGCAGGCAGCTCGACCTCACCGCGTCGGTCGAGGAGAAGACCGAGCTCGGCCGCGAGGCCCAGGCCTACATGACCGACCTGGTCCAGCGCGCCCGCCGCGACCCCGGCGAAGACCTCATCGGGATGATGATCCGCGAGCACGACGACAAGCTCAGCGACGCCGAGCTCATCGGCGTCGCGAACCTGCTGCTGGTCGCCGGGCACGAGACGACCTCCAACATGCTCGGCCTCGGCACCCTCGCGCTGCTGCGCCATCCCGAGCAGCTGGCGGTGGTGCGCGACGATCCCGAGTCGGTGCCGGGCGCGGTCGAGGAGCTGATGCGCTGGCTGAGCGTGGTGAACTCCGGCTCGCCCCGGATGGCCACGCGCGACGTCGACCTCCGCGAGGTGACGATCCGGCGCGGTGATCTGGTCTCGTTCAACCTTCCTGCGGCGAACCGGGATTCGGAGCTGGTCGAGCACCCGGAGCGCTTCGACATCACCCGTCCCGCCGGTCCGCACCTGGGCTTCGGGCACGGGCTGCACCACTGCCTGGGCGCACCGCTGGCGCGGATGGAGATGCGCATCGCGTTCCCGGCGCTGCTCCAACGGTTCCCGAGCCTGCGGCTGGCGGGGTCCGACGACGAGGTGGCCTGGGCCAGCGACCACGCCATCTACGGACTGGAGGAGCTGCTGGTCGCATGGTGAGCACGCGATTCAGCGAGTTCGGCACCGCGCGCAGCGAGTTCTGGCAGATGCGCCGGCTCAACCGGCCGAGCCCGCTGTGGGGTTCCAACGGCATCACCTTCGGCCCGGACGGCAGGCTCTACGTCGCGCAGTTCCTGGCCGGGCAGATCAGCGCCGTCGACGTGCGCACCGGTGCGGTCGAGATCGTCGTTCCCGCCGACGGTCCGGTCCAGGCGCCTGACGACCTCGCCTTCGCCGCGGACGGTGCGATGTACATCGCCGACATCACCCCGCAGCGGGTGTGGCGCCGCTCCCCCGACGGCGAGTTCACGTTGCTGTCGCAGGAGATCCGGGTGCCGAACGGGATCACCTGCGTCGGCGACCGGCTTTTCGTCAACGAGATGCGCCCGAACGGCCGTCTGGTCGAGCTGCTGCCCGGCACCGGCGAGGTGCGGGTGCTCGCCGATGGGCTGGCGATGGGCAACGCGATGCAGCAGGGCCCGGACGGGTCGCTGTACTACCCGCACATGATGACCGGCCAGGTCTGGCGGGTCTCCCCCGAGGGCGGCCCGCCGCAGGAGGTGGCCGACGACGTGCACGAGCCGGTGGCCGTGCGCTTCGACCACGACGGAGCGCTGGTGGTGCTCTCGCGCGGCGTCGAGGGCGTCGTCACGCGCATCGATCCGGACACCGGCCGCCGCAGCATCATCGAGACCGGTGTGGCGGGGATGGACAACGCGGCCTTCGACCGGGAGAACCGGATGCTGGTGTCCAGCTACGGCAGCGGCGGGGTCACCGAGGTCGAGGCGCTGGGCACCCGCACCGTCGTGGGCCGCGGGCTCAACGGCCCGTTCGGCGTGACCGCCGACGAGGCCGGGCGGGTCTACGCGGGCGACCACTTCCGGCTGGCCGACGGCGATCTCGTCACCGGCGAGCTGATCCAGCCGGTGGCGGGCGGCGCCTGCCACGGCGTGGCGGCGGGCGGCGGGCTCGTGCACATCACCTCGATGCACGGCGACGTCCGGACCTTCGACCCGGCCACCCGCGAAGTCCGGCTGCGGGCGAAGGGTCTCGCCGAACCCACCGGGATCGCCGTCACCGACTCGGGCCTGCTCGTCGCGGAAACCGGTGCGGGGCGGGTCATCCACATCGATGACTCGGACGCGGTCGCGGTGATCGCCGAGCTCCCGCACCCGATCGACGTCGCGCTCGACGGCGAGGGCCGCTACTACGCCTCGGACGACACCCTCGGCGCGGTGGTCCGGATCGACGAGCACCCCGTGTCCATCGTGGACGGACTGGAGCAGCCCCAGGGCATCACGATCCGCGAGAACTCGCTGCACGTCGTCGACGCCGGCACCAAGCGCCTCCTGTCGGTGGACCTGGACACCGGCGAGGCCCGGACCGAAGCCGAATCCCTGCCGGTTGGCCTCCCGCCGGGACTGAGCAGACAGGACCCGGCTCCCACCCTGTTCCCGCCTGCCCGACCTCGCCCCTTCGCGGGACTGACCACCGGGCCCGACGGCTCCCTGCTGCTGGCCGCCAACGGCGAGGGCACCGTCCTGCGACTCGTCCCCGCTCAGACGTGATCTGGCAAACGGCAACGCGCACCCGCCGTTCATTTGTGGGTTACCAACGGGAACGACGTCGTCTACGTTGGGGATCAACAATGCGTCTTCGTTGATCGATCCTCGAACGGTGGAGGCACCATGGGCTCACGCGCGCAGAACGTTTCCCGACGTCGGTTCCTCGGCTACGGAGCGGCAGGATCAGCGGCCGTGCTGCTGGGCACGGGCACGTGGAGCGCCGCGAGCTCGTTCGCGGCCCCGGCCGCAGCCGCGAACCCGTTCGCGCTGGGCGTGGCCTCCGGCGATCCCGTCCCCGACGGGATCGTGCTGTGGACCCGGCTGGCTCCGGACCCGTTCGCCGAGGACGGCAGCGGCGGCATGCCCGCCCAGCCGGTCCGGGTCGAGTACGAGGTCGCCACGGACGAGCGCTTCGCCGACGTCGTCCGCAGGGACAGCGTCGTGGCGACCCCCGAGCTGGGCCACTCGGTGCACCCCGAGATCAGCGGGCTCGCTCCGGACCGGGAGTACTTCTACCGCTTCCGGGTCGGCGACGACATCTCGATGGTCGGCAGGACCAGGACCACCCCCGATGCCGCGTCCACCCCGAGCGAGCTGAACTTCGCGTTCGCGTCGTGCCAGGCTTGGCAGGACGGCTACTTCACCGCCTACGACCACATGGCCGACGAAGACCTCGACCTCGTGGTGCACCTCGGCGACTACATCTACGAGTACGGGACCGAGGACAACAAGCGGGGCGTGGAGACTGATCCGAAGTTCCACACCGAGACCTTCGACCTCGCCCGCTACCGACTGCAGTACGGGCTCTACAAGGCCGAGGAGCCGCTGCAGCGCGCGCACGCGCGCTTCCCGTGGATCGTGACGATGGACGACCACGAGGTCGAGAACAACTGGGCCGGCGACATCTCTCAGGTCGACGACGAGCCCGATCAGGACCCGGCCGAGTTCCGCCGGCGCAGGGCCGCCGCTTTCCAGGCCATGTACGAGAACTTGCCGCTGCGGCAGGCCCAGACGCCCTCCGGTCCGGACATGCGGCTGCACCGCCGGTTGTCCTACGGCCGCCTCGCGGACTTCACGATGATCGACACCCGGCAGTACCGGGACGACCAGCCCTGCGGCGACGGGCATTCGGCCGACTGCTCGGACCGCCTGGACCCGGACCGCACCCTCCTCGGCGCGCAGCAGCGGGACTGGGTGCTCGACGGGTTCTCCGGTTCGGCCGCGCAGTGGCAGGTGCTCGGGAACCAGGCACCGCTGGGCCAGACCGACCGAGACCCGGGCGAGGCGGTCGACGTGTTCATGGACCCGTGGGACGGGTACGTAGCCGAGCGCGACCAGCTGCTGGCAGCCGCGCAGGACAGCGGCGTGCGCAACCTCGTGGTGATCACCGGTGACCGGCACCAGAACTACGCGTGGGACCTCAAGCGCGACTTCAGCGATCCGGACTCGGCGACGGTGGCCAGCGAGTTCGTCGGGACGTCCATCTCCAGCGGCGGCGACGGCGCCGATACCACCGAGGAGACCGCGCGGCTGCTGGAGGCCAACCCGCACATGAAGTTCATCAACGGCCAGCGCGGCTACGTCCGGGTCAACGTCAACCAGCAGCGGTGGCGGAGCGACTTCCAGGTCGTCTCCCACGTGACGGAGCCGGGCGCACCGCTGACGACCCGCGCCACCTACGTCGTCGAAGACCAGAAACCCGGAGTCCAGAAGGGTTAGGACCAGCACGGAGACAGGCCGAGCGCCTCGCACGAGTCCCGGTAGTGGTCGCCACGTCCCAGTTTTAGTCCAAACCGAGCCATGATCATGTCCGCTTCGTCCGCCTAGTTTGGACTAAAACTGGGAGAGGGCAACGACGTCACCCACCTGAGGTGCGGACGCGCACGGGAAACGCCCGCCCTGGTTTCGGGGCGGGCTTTGCTCGTGGGCGCGATCAGCGGTCGAAGCGACCGGTTTTCAGGGCAGCGACGAACGCGTGCCACTGCGGAGCGGTGGTCGTGAAGTGACCGGCAGCGCGGTCCTTGGTGTCCCGCACGGCCGCACCGGCATCGGAAGTCCGGCCGACCTCGACGCAGTTCTCAGCCCCCTGGCTGAAGCTCGACTTGCGCCAGCCTGAGATGGGCGAGGTCGGGGACATGATCACCACTCCACTAGGTCAGCTCTTTGATCCTGCGGTCCAGCATCTTCACGGTCACCCGGTCGGATGCCGCGACCATGCGCAGGCTATCGAAAGCCGTGACGTAGCGGTTGGTGTGGGTGGGCTTGTCCAGGTAGTCGCCGCTCGTCAGAGCCTCGACGTAGACGTACGTGGCCTCCGGCTCTTCCAAGTGCAGCAGCCGGAACGAGGATCCGAGGGCGACGTGCTCGCCCGCCTCGAACGGGAGGATCTGCAAGGTCACGTTCGGCCGTGCTGCCGTCTTGCGCAGGTGTTGCAGTTGATCACGCAGAACTGACCTTCCGCCGACTTGCCTGTAGAGCGCCGCCTCGCCGATCACGCACCACACTTCCGGCCCACCATCGCCCAAAGCGCGTTCAGCTCGCTCCATGCGCTCGGCCACAGCCGGTTCCACGTTCTGGCTGTCATCGAGAGGGTTTGAGAGCACAGCAGTCGCGTAGAACTCCGTCTGCAAGATCGTGGGGACGACCTCCGGGTCGTAGTGCTTGATCTCCGTGGCTGCGCCTTCGAGGGCGACGTAGGTGGCTGCCCAGTCGGGGACGCGGGCGGGTTGGTCTCGGCGGCGGGCTTCCTTGGCGAGGGCGCGGAGGCGGTCGGCCTCGTCCTGGTCTTCGACCCCGAACAGGCGGATGAGCTCGTTGACCTCGGCCGCGGAGACGGTGAGGTTGCCGGACTCGACCTTCTGGATCTTGCCCACGTACCAGTCGAGCGTCTCGTTGATCTCCTTGGACTTCACGCCCGACCTGTCGCGCAACGCGCGGAGCATCAACCCGACCTGCACCCGCCGGACCGCCGGCCACGTCTTCGACATGGCTCAGGATCTTGCACCACGCCGAACCCGCCGATCAAGCACATGACCCGTTTGGGTAATCGCGGATTGCAATTGCAGTTCGCTACCTTGCACTCAAGCTGATCACGAGCGAGAGGACTGGGGATGCGAACCGAGCAGGCACAACGGCACTTCTGGCTGCCCGTTCCGAACGAGAAGGTTCCCGGCGGCGTGCGCCACGCCTTCCCGGGACCGCGTTGGGACGGCCTGCCGTCGGCCGATTCCGTGTGCGGGGAACACGTCGCGCTGGCGAAGCCCAGCGAGGTCGACTGGATCTACTTCCCCACCTGCGCCGAGTGCAACTCCCGCCTCAAGAACCGCTAGACCACCGCGCCTGAGCCGCCTGCCCCCGACCGGCACGGGCGTGGACATGAGAAGGCGTCTCCGCCAACGCATCGCGCTGGTGGAGACGCCTTCTCCCGGCAGACCGCGCGAGTTCTCAAGGGCGCGGTTCGCCTCGGTAGTAGCCGAAGGACCAGAGGTTGCCCTCCGGGTCGCGGATGGTGAACTCGCGGTTGCCGTACTCCTGGTCGGCGATGTCGCGGATCATCTCGACACCGTTCGCGCGAAGCCGCTGGTAGAGCGCGTCGGGATCGTCGGTCACCACGTACATCCCCGCCGTTCCGGGCTGGCGGGACCAGTCCTGACCGGGCTTGTACGAGCCGAGCATGATGCCGCCGCCCTCGGGCCAGTCGAGCTGGGCGTGGGCGATGAGATCTCCATCGGAGTAGGCGGCGGTCTTGATGAAACCGACCTTGTCCACGAGGAAATCGATGAGACCGGGTGCGTCCTGCGCTTGGAGGGTGGCCCACACGGTGGGTGCGGGCCTCGTGTTCGTCGTCGTCATACCGGGAATTCTTCCGCCGGCTGGCCCGCCCCGGCTTGGAGATTTCGGAGCTCCTCCCCGATCCAGCTACTCGGGCTCGATCCCGCGTACTGCCTGAAGTCGCGCACCAGGTGCGAGTGGTCGTAGTAGCCGGAGCCGTGCGCGACCGCCGCGAGGTCCAGCGGAGCGCCCGCGCTCACGGCCCGAACGATGCGCTGGCGCGCGTGCTCGAAGCGCATCAGCCTCGACACCGCCTTCGGCGACACCCCGAGCTCGGCCTTGAACACCGACGTCAGCTGGCGTTCTCCCAGGTGCACGTGGCGGGCCAACGCGCTCATCGAGCCGGTGCCCCGGTGCCAGGCGATCCACTTCCACGCCTCGACGACCTCCGGTCGTGGGCCCGAGGTCACCTCGGCGGTGTTCTCGCGGAGGTAGGCGCCGAGCGCGGCGAAGCGCTCCGGCCACGTGGGCAGACCGGCCAGCTGCTCGCGCAACCGCTCGACACCCGCGCCGAGCACGTCGCGCGCGTCGATCGCCTGCTCCCGCAGCTCGGACGCGGGAAGGCCGAACAGCTGCCGCAACGCCAGCGGGCGCACGGCCAGCTGGATGCCGCTCTGCGCCTTCGGCTGGGAGATGTAGGCGGGACGGGTGTGCAGGCCGCCGAGCACCAGGTGACTGGTGCTGGAGTACTGCCCCGAGGGTTCGAAACCCGAGATGACCGGCTCGTCGAAGGTCAGCACCATGGTCAGGGCCGGTGACGGCAGACCCCGGTGCGTGCAAGGCCGTTCGAGCTTCGAGCTGTAGCCCACCGCCGAGACGACGGCCTCGGGCAACAGCCGTCCGCCATCGACGAACCGCCACTCCCCCACGTCCTGCTCGCCCACGTCAGCCATTGTCCACGCGGCACCGACAGCCGTCCGCTCAATCGGTTTCCGGGCGTTCCTCGGCGATCCGCTCGTCCAACGAGCGGCCCTCGCGCTCCTCGCGCGGGGTGGGGCGGTCCTTCGTCGTGGCCGACCAGCTCTCGGGTGGCTCGACACCGCGTTCCAGCGGGTCGGTGCCGAGCTCGTCCTCGTCGAGGTCTTCCGCCGACTGCAGGTTCGCCGGGTCCTCCAGGTCCTGCGGGTCGGGCTCGGTCTCGTTCGGGCTGGGCGTGGAACCGTCCACCGGGTCAGACATCCGATCCTCCTCGGCTATCCGAGACGTTCCGCGACGGTGTCGAGCAGTTCGGTCCAGGACTTCTCGAACTTGTCGACGCCGTCGCTCTCCAGGTGCTTGAACACGTCGTCGAGGTCGATGCCGGCCGTGGCGAGGTCGTCGAAGACCTGCTGGGACTCGGCGGCCTTGCCCGAGACCAGGTCGCCG